>JAUMVG010000011.1:2813-61973 GCA_030530315.1 Clostridia bacterium
CAACTCTAAACTCTGAACTCTAAAAAATTAACTTGCTATTCGCCGCGCAAGCGTATATAATAGCAAAGGTTAGGGGGTATTGGGTTGGCATTGGATGTCAGCAAGGCGCTGAAAAATCCCGGGCAGGTCTATCCCTTCACGGCAACCGTCGCGCTGCCGGAGATGGAAGTGCTCAGCGATCCCGTCCGCTTCGAGGACGTTCGGGTCGAGGGCGAGTTCTTCTGCACCGGAGATCACCGGATCAGCCTGCAGGCCGACGCCGAGGCGACGGCGCATTCCCGCTGTTCCCGCTGCCTGGAGCCCGTGGAGGTTCCCGTGCGCGCGCAGATCGACGCCCTGTACGCCAAAGAGCCTGACCCCGAAGACCCCGATCTCTACAGCTTCGAAGCCAACGCGCTGGAGCTGGAGGACGCCGTCAGGGACGCCCTGCTGCTGGCGCTTCCCCTGCAGTTCTTCTGTAAGCCGGACTGCAAGGGCCTGTGCCCGGTATGCGGCGTCAACCTGAACCGGGAAACCTGCACATGCCAGGAGGGCAACGTTACTACCGGCCCCTTTTCGGCATTGAAGTCAATTGTGCTAAATGATGAGGAGGTGTAACAATGGCCACTCCCAAGGGAAAAGTCTCCAAAGCCAGAAGAAATTCTCGCCGCAGCGCTCATTGGAAGCTGTCCGCGCCGGGCATCGTGAAGTGCCCCCGCTGCGCCAAGATGAAGCTGAGCCACCGCGTGTGCAAGTTCTGCGGTTATTATGACGGCCAGGAGATCATCAAGGTTGAAGCCGCGAAGTAATTCGCGCCGAGCCCAAAGCCCGTCCGGCACTGCCGGGCGGGTTTTTTGCGGCTTATGAACGCATTTTCACTTGCCTGAACCCGCCCGGTATGGTATGATGAATCCAGAATTCCCTTTGAAAGAGGTGGCCATGATGAAGCTGAACACCATCACCATCGCCGTGACCGACATGGAGCGCACCATCGCCTTCTACCGGGCGATAGCCCAGCTGAAGGTCATCCGGCGCTTCAACCCCGGCCAGGGAGAGATCGCCTTCATGGCCGACCGGGAGGGCGACACCGCCCTGGAGTTTATCCAGCGGCCCGAGCTGGAGCCGGTGCGGGCCACGGGCCTGACGCTGCGCTTCCAGACCCGGGGCGCGCTCGAGGCCCTGCGGGAGCAGGCCTTCGCCATGGGCTACGCCCCCTCCCCCATCCAATCCCAGCCGCCCAAGCCCGTCCACTTCACGGTGACGGACCCCAACGGGCTGCGCGTGGAATTCTCCAAGTAACCGCAGCGAGGTAACCCTTCCATGTTTCAAGGCTTTTCACAGCAGACCGGCGACTTCCTCTGGAGCCTCGCCCTCAACAACGACCGGACCTGGTTCAAGGCAAACAAGCAGACCTTTGAGGACGTGCTGAACCAGCCCTTTCGGGCCCTGGCCGCGGACACGCTGGAGCGGATGCAGGCCCTCTATCCGTCCCAGGACTTCCAGTCCCACGTCTCCCGCATCTACCGCGACGCCCGCCGCCTCTTCGGCAGGGGACCCTTCAAGGACCATCTCTGGTTCACCGTCCACAGCGGCGACCGCCACGCGGTGGGCCCCATGTTCTGGTTTGAGGTGGACCGCGTGTCCTGGTCCTACGGCATGGGCATCTGGGACGACTCCACGGACGTGCCTGCTGCCTTCCGCGCCGCGGTGGACGCCGATCCCGCCCGCTTCGAGGCGCTGGTGCGGGATATCGCCAGCTACGGCCCCTACAAGCTGTGGGGACCGGAGTACAAGCGGCCCAAGGGCGACCGGGGCGAGCTGCTGAACCCCTGGTACAACCGCAAGCACTTCAGCGTCGGCTACGAGCACGGCTACGGCGGCCCGCTGTTCGACGAGACCCTGCCGGATGTCCTCGTCCGGGACTTCCAGCGGCTGATGCCCATGTACCACTTCCTGAAGGAGGTCTACAACGCCGTGCTGATCGAGCGCGCAGGCCGCCAGGGCAAGGGGTGAACAAGAGAACAGACTGGAGGCCGCTGAAAGAGCCCCGGCGAAAGAACAAATATGTTATATTTGTTCTTTCGGTTTTCAGTGAAACTGAAAACTGGAAATCCTTTAGGATTTCCACCTCGCAAGGCAAGGCGGCAAGCCTGCAAAAAAGGGAGCTTACCCGGTCGTAAGTGACCGCATTTTGCAGGCGCAGCCAACACAGCAAGCAAGAATCTCTGCCTGTCCCTTTTCGTCGGCAGAGATTCTTGCGTTTGCGGGCTTTGTCAGCGGTCTGAGGCGCGGAACGCCATCGGTATTCCGCACCTGCGCTGTTTCCGTGAAGAGCCCCTCTATTGCCCCTTCAAGCCCGCTTGAAACTCCCACTGGCCGAGAAAGCCGGTGATCTGGGCGCAGCGGGCCATGCCGGAGAGGGCCGCGCCGGATTCCGAGCCGCTGTCCGCGAGGGTCTGCTGCATGGCCGCCAGCGACCGAAGCTGCTCCGCCAGCGCGGCGCAGAGCCGGTTCTCGCCGGGGAGGTTCTCCAGCGCCCCGGCGGCCTGCCCGGCTTCGGTGGCCGCCACGGCGCAGAGCGTGCGCGCCGCGTCCCCGCCGAGCTCGCCCCGGTCCAGCTGCAGGGCTATCTGCCCCAGCTGCCGCGCCTGCTCCCGCAGGGTGGCGTCCGCTCCGGCGATGGCCTCGATCTGGGTCTCGGAAGCGGTGACCCGAAGCCGCAGGCCGTCCGCCTCCAGATGAATCACCCCAGCCTCGAGCCCCGCCTCCCCGGAGAGCCTCCCGGCGATGCGCTCGGCCTCGCCTTCGGAGTCATACACCGCGCCCAGCACCTGCCAGGCGTCCTCCAGCTGGGCCACGCAGCCCGCAGCGCCCCGGGCGCTATAGGCGGCGGCCTGGAGCCGGGCCTCCTCTGGGGTATCGCATCGGGCCATGGTCACGCACCAGCCCTCCAGCGGCGGCAGCTCGATCTCGCTGGTCACCCTCGGCGCGGCGGAAACGCTCTCCACCACGTCCGGCCTGGCCGCGCTCAGAGTCAGCACGTACACCACCAGCATGGTCACGCACAGGGCCACGGCCCAGGCCAGCGCCGTGGGCCGCTCCCGCCGCACCCGTACCCGCGTCACACTCAA
The DNA here is from genome assembly GCA_030530315.1 of Clostridia bacterium. GTDB lineage: Bacteria > Bacillota > Clostridia > Christensenellales > Aristaeellaceae > UBA2862. The sequence goes on from JAUMVG010000011.1 coordinate 5,924, forward strand.
GGCGGCACCTCCCCGCATTGCTCTCGAAAAAGCGTATGCGCAGAGGTGCCGCCTTTATGTGGAAATCCCCGGCTATTCTCAAGATGCCGGCAAGGACCGACGCGCGCGCCTTCTCACCCTTCCGCCGCGGCGAACTGGCTGTTGTACAGCTCCGCGTAGAACCCGTTCTTCGCCAGCAGCGTCCGGTGGTCGCCCTGCTCCACGATGCGGCCGTCCCGCATCACCAGGATCACGTCGGCCTCCCGGATGGTGGACAGCCGGTGGGCCACCACGAAGCTGGTGCGGCCCTTCATCATCCGGGCGAAGGCGGACTGGATCCGCAGCTCCGTGCGGGTGTCGATGGAGGAGGTCGCCTCATCCAGGATCAGCATCGGCGGCAGCCAGAGCGCCTCCTCCCCCTCCCCGGACGCCTGGTCGCCGGAGAGCATCACCCGGCTGATGCACAGCAGCTGCTTCTGCCCCTGGGACAGCTGGCCGCCATCCTCGCCGATCACGGTGTCGTAGCCCTCCGGCAGCCGCAGTATGAAGGCATGGGCGTGGGCCGCCTTCGCCGCGGCCACGACCTCCGCCTCCGTCGCGCCAGGCCGCCCCATGGCGATGTTCTCCCGCACGGTGCCCCGCTTGAGCCAGGTCTCCTGCAGCACCATGCCGTAGGCCGCCCGCAGGCTCCTCCGGGGAATCCGGCGGATGTCCCGCCCCTCCACCGATATGCTGCCCGCGTCCACGTCGTAGAAGCGCATCAGCAGGTTGATCAGTGTGGTCTTTCCACAGCCCGTGGGGCCCACGATGGCCACCCGCTGGCCGGGGCGCACCGACAGGTTGAAATGCTCGATCAGCTTCCTGTCCGGGCTGTAGGAGAAGCACACGTCCCGCCATGCCACCTGCCCGCGCACCGCCTCCAGCGGCGCGGCATCCGGGGCGTCCGGCGCCTGGGCGGGGGCCTCGATCAGCTCGAACAGCCGCGCCGCGCAGGCGATGGCGTTCTGCAGCTCCGTCACCACGCCGGAGATCTCGTTGAAGGGCTTGGTGTACTGGTTGGCGTAGCTCAGGAAGGCCGTCAGCATGCCCACGGTCATGGCGCTGCCGGGGGCCAGGGCCACCAGCGCGCCGCTCAGCGCCACCAGGGCGTACACCACCGAGTTGACGAACCGGGTGGCCGGGTTCGTGATCGAGGAGAAGAACGTGGCCTTCAGCGAGCAGTCCCGCAGGCGCTCGTTGATCTCGTCGAAGCGCTCCGTCTCCGCCGACTCCCGGCCATAGGCCTGCACCACCTTCAGATTGCCGATGCGCTCGTCGATGAAGCCGGTCTGTTCGCCCCGGGTCTGGGACTGCTGCCGGAACAGCGCGTAGGTGCGCTTGGCGATGAACCGCGCCACGAACAGCGACAGCGGCGTCACTGCCACCACCACCAGCGTGATCAGCGGATTCTGGGTGAACATGAAGCCCAGCGTGAACAGGATCGTCAGCACGCCGGAAAACAGCTGGGTGAAGCCCATCAGCAGGCCGTCGGCAAACTGGTCCGCGTCGGCGATCACCCGGCTGACGGTCTCCCCGTGGGGATGCGCGTCGATGTAGCTCAGGGGCAGCACCTGGATGTGGGCCAGCGCCTCCTCCCGCAGGTCCCGCACCACGTCGAAGGTGATGCGGTTGTTGGTCACGTTCATGATCCACTGGCCCAGGGCCGTCAGCGCCACGCACAGTCCGATGCGCCAAAGCAGCGGCCAGATGATCTCAAACCGCACCGCGCCCGCGCCGATGATGCCGTCGATGGCGCGGCCCACCAGCACCGGCACGGCCAGCGTCAGCAGCACCGTAGCCGCCGACAGCACGAGGGACAGCAGCACCAGCCACCGGTAGCGGCCGATGTGGTCGAGCACCTTCTTCAGCGTCGCCAGCTGGCCTCTGGGGGAAGCATTCCGCCCTTTGCGCGTCATACCGCCGCCCCCTTTCCGAACTGGGAGTCGTAGATCTCCCGGTAGACCGGGCAGTTCTCCAGCAGCTCGCCGTGGGTGCCCTTGCCCACCAGGCGGCCGTCGTCCAACACCAGGATCAGGTCCGCCCCCATGATGGAGGCCGTGCGCTGGGAGATGATGAACACCGTGGGGCGGTAGTCCAGGCGGGCGATGGCCCGGCGCAGCCGCGCGTCCGTGGCCATGTCCAGCGCGGAGGCACTGTCGTCCAGGATCAGTATCTCCGGCCTGCGCACCAGCGCCCGGGCGATGGTCAGGCGCTGCTTCTGGCCGCCGGACAGGTTGCCGCCGTTCTGGGACAGCTCGCCGTCCAGGCCGCCCTTGGCCTCCAGCACGTCCAGGGCCTGGGCTGCCTCGGCGGCGGCCAGCAGCTCCCCGTCGTCGGCATCCGGCTTGCCCCAGCGCAGGTTGTCCCGGATGCTGCCCTTGAACAGGGCCGCCTTCTGCATCACCACGCCGATCCTGTCCCTCAGTGCCGCCTGGGGCCAGTCCCGGACGTTCACGCCGTCCAGCAGCACCTCGCCCTCGGTGGCGTCGTAGAACCGGGGAATCAGCCGCGCCAGCGAGCTCTTTCCAGAGCCGGTGCCGCCGATGATGCCCACGGTCTGCCCCCGCAGGGCGGAAAAGTCGATGTCCACCAGCGCCGGACTGCCCGCGCCGGGGTAGGTCAGGGTCACGTGGCGGAACGCCACCGCCGGGGCAGAATCGTCCCGAATCCCGGCCATGGCCTCGGGGCTGGCCATCGAGCTCTCCAGCGCCAGCACGTCCGCCACGCGCTTCCAGCTGGCCCAGCCCTTGTTGATGGTGATGGTCAATGAGGCGAATTTCAACAGCTCCACCAGGATCTGGCTCATGTAGTTGTACAGCGCCACCACCTGGCCGGTGGACAGCGCGCCGATGTTCACCCGGATCGCCCCCTGCCGCACCAGCACGATCACCGCCGCGTTGATCAGCACATAGGTCACCGGGTTCAGCAGCGCCGACACCTTCCCCGCCCGCTTCTGCCGGGCGGTCAACTCCCGGTTCTTCGCCCGGAAGGCGGCAAACTCGGCGTCCTCCCGGCGGAAGGCGCGGATGACCCGCGCGCCGGCCAGGTTCTCCCGGGTCGCCCCCAGCACCGACTCCAGCTGGCGCTGGACGCCCTGCATCATCGGGAGGCTCGCCGCCATGATGGCGTACACCACGCCGAACAGCACCGCGATCACCGCCGCGAAGATCAATGCGCAGCGCGCGTCGATGGTGAAGGCCATCACCATCGCGCCCAGCACCACGAAGGGCGAGCGCAGCAACAGGCGCAGCGCCATGTTCACGCCCGTCTGGGCCTGGTTCACGTCGCTGGTCATCCGGGTGATCATGGCGGAGGTGCCCAGGCGGTCCACGTCCGGGAAGGACAGGGAGGCCAGCTTCGCAAACAGCGCGTGCCGCACGTCCGCGGCGAAGCCGGTGGCCGCCTTGGCCGCGAAGTACTGGGCCGTGATGGCCGCCGCCAGGCCCACCAGCGCCAGGGCGATCAGCAGGCCGCTCATCCGCCAGACGTGGGCCGGACTGCCGCCGCCAATGCCCGCATCGATGATGGAGGCCACCACCAGCGGCACCAGCAGGTCCAGCAGCGCCTCGAACATCTTGAACAGCGGTGCGCACACGCACTCCAGGCGGTATTTCTTCAGGTATTTCAGCATACGCTCTCTCCTTTGGAAGGGATGCACAGCTCTATTATAGCTCAAACCGCGCCCCGCCCGCAACCTCGCCTTCCAGATATTCCCTTTGATTTTAGCCCGCCATGTATGGGATAATATACGCATCACAAGGCAGGCACGGCGGAGGCGAGGCATGATGAAGAACGGCAGGCGATACGGCGCGGGGCTCCTCGCGGGATTGCTCCTCCCCTATGCCCTCGCCTGCCGCTTCAGCGCGCCCTTTGCGGTCCTCGCCCTGCGCCGCCTCTCCCGGCCCGCCATGCTGGCCCTGCATCGCCTCACCGCCCGGGTCCCCTTTCCGGCGGCGGAGCTCGCCGGGCTCCTGCTGGCCACCGCGGCGCTGCTCCCGCTGGCAATGGCCGCCTGCCGCGCCGTCCTTCGAAGGAGCGCCGCCCCGCTGGCCCGATGGCTTCGAAGCGCGGCCTGTGTCGCGCTACCGCTGGCCGCGCTCCTGATCCTGCTGTGGCTGCCGCCCTGCGCCGCGACGCCGGAGGACCTGCCCGCCCCGTCCGAGGCCGAGCCCCTCGCCTGGCTGTGCGGCGAACTGATCGACGCGCTGAACGAGGCCCCGCTGCGCTTTTCCGCGCCGGACGCCATACTGCGCCGGGCCCCGGAGGCCGCCGGGATGCCGGAATGCGTCGTGAAATCCGCCCGATACCCGGAGTGGATGCGCGCCGTCCGCGTCTCCGGTCTGTTCGTGCCCCTCACCGGCGAGGCCCTGGTGGACGCCGGCGCGCCGACGTCCCTGCTGCCCTTTACCGCCGTCCACGAGCTGATGCACCTGGCAGGCGTCGCCGACGAAGGCGCGGCCAATATCGCCGCCTGGGAGCGCTGCCTGGCCGCCGGGGGCGAGTTCGCGGAGTCCGCCCGGCTGTGGGCCCTCCGCTGCGCCATGGGACAGCTGCGGCGGACAAACGCGGCCGCCTGGCAGCGCGCCCGGGACAAAATGAAAGACGGCCTTTCGACCGTCTTTCAACAGATCAACGGGGATGCCGCGCCGGCGTCCCCCGGTCAGGCGGCGCTGCGCCTGAGCCCCGGCGACTACGGGGCGCTGGTGGGCTACCTGGCCTCCCGGCCCTCGGCATAGCCCGTCACGACGTAGCCCGTCTCCCGCACCGCGCGGCGCAGCGCCGCCTCGTCCGGGGGCTGCTTGCAGCGCACCCTGGCCCGGCAGCCGTCGATGCGCACCGTCGCCCAGGTGCCCTCCAGCCCGTTCAGGGCGTTCTCCACCCGGCGGGCGCAGTTCTCACAGGTCATGCCGCCGATGGTCATTTCCGCGCCGTAGGGATAGTGGGCGGGATTGCGGTCCGAAACGCCCCGGCGCTTCACCGTCTCGTGTTCGCCGCAGCAGGCGCCGCCCTTCCGCGCCCGGCGGACGGCATAGACCGCCGCCACCGCCGCCGCGACCGCCACCAATATAATGATCAGCGCGTTCACTGCCGCTTCACCCCGCATCCCTGCATGCAATGGGCGCAGTCTCCCCCGCAGGAGAGCTTGCCCCGCCGGCGGTCCCGGACGACCTTGCGCGCCGCGAAAAACAGCGCGGCAGCCACCGTCCCGAGGACGATCCAGTCCCACAGCCTCATAGCGCTCACCTCACCGCGCCGCCGGCATCACCGGCGGCCCAATTATTGTTCCCGGCCGCCCGGGAGGAAATCCTCCCGGGCGGCGATTCATCACATGAAGCCCAGTGCCAGGCCGATCAGCCGCACCACCAGCGCGGCCACCCAGGCCACGGCGCACTGCCAGAGCACCACGCCCAGGGCCCACTTGCCGCCCAGCTCCCGGCGGATGGAGGCCACCGCCGCCACGCAGGGGGTGTACAGCAGGCTGAACACCAGCAGGGAGGCCGCGGTCAGCGAGGTCATCACGGTGGTGACGCCTTCGGCGTAGAGCACGTTCAGCACGGTGACGACGCTCTCCTTGGCCATGAAGCCGCTGATCAGCGAGGTGCAGATGCGCCAGTCGCCCAGGCCGACGGGTCGGAACAGCGGCACCAGCACGCCGGAGATCATCGCCAGGATGCTGTCTCCGGAATCCTCCACCAGGTTGAAGTGGAGGTCGAAGCTCTGCAGCACCCACACCACGATGGTGGCGATCAGTATGACCGAGAAGGCCCGCTGCAAGAAGTCCTTCGCCTTCTCCCACAGCAGCATGGCCACGCTGCGGGGGCTGGGCAGCCGGTAGTTGGGCAGCTCCATGACAAAGGGCACGGCCTCGCCCTTGAACAGCGTGTTCTTGAACAGCAGCGCCACCAGTATGCCGACGATGATGCCCAGCACGTACAGCTCCGTCATGATCAGGCCGCCCCGGCCCGGGAAGAACGCCTGCACGAAGAAGGCGTAGATGGGCACCTTGGCGGTGCAGCTCATGAACGGCGTCAGCAGTATGGTCATCTTGCGGTCCCGCTCGCTGGGCAGGGTGCGGGTGGACATCACCGCCGGCACCGTGCAGCCGAAGCCGATCAGCATCGGCACGATGCTGCGCCCGGACAGGCCGATGCGCCGCAGCAGCCGGTCCATGACGAAGGCCACGCGGGCGATGTACCCGCTGTCCTCCAACAGCGACAGGAAGAAGAACAGCGTGACGATGATGGGCAGGAAGCTGAGCACGCTGCCCACGCCCTCGAAGATGCCGCCGATCACCAGGCCGTGCAGCACCTCGTTGACACCGGCGGAGGTCATCGCGCCGTCCACCAGGTCCGTCAGCGCCTCGATACCCATGGCCAGCAGGTCCTGCAGCCACGGCCCGATCACGTTGAAGGTCAGCCAGAACACCACGCCCATGATGGCGATGAACATCGGTATGGCGGTGAACCGGCCCGTCAGCACCCGGTCGATGCGCTGGCTGCGCAGGTGCTCCCGGCTCTCCCGGGGGCGGGTGACGCAGCTGTCGCACACCTTCTGGATGAAGGCGAAGCGCATGTCGGCGATGGCGGCGCTGCGGTCCAGGCCGCGCTCCTTCTCCATCTGAAGCACGATGTGCTCCAGGGTCTCCCGCTCGTTCTGGTCCAGCTCCAGCTGGCTGAGGATCAGCTGGTCGCCCTCGATGATCTTGCTGGCCGCGAACCTCGGCGGCAGCCCGGCCCGCACGGCGTGGTCCTCGATCAGATGGACCACCGCGTGCAGGCAGCGGTGCACCGCGCCGCCGTGGTCGGTGCTGTCGCAGAAGTCCTGCCGCAGCGGCCTTTCCTGGTAGTGGGCGATGTGCAGCGCGTGCTTCACCAGCTCGTCCACGCCCTGGTTCTTCGCCGCGGAAATGGGCACCACGGGCACGCCCAGCATGGCCTCCATGCCGTTGATGTCGATGGAGCCGCCGTTGCCGTTCACCTCGTCCATCATGTTCAGGGCCACCACCGTGGGCACGTTCATCTCCAGCAGCTGCATGGTCAGGTACAGGTTGCGCTCGATGTTGGTGGCGTCCACGATGTTGATGATGGCCTTGGGCTTCTCGTTCAGCACGAAGTTGCGGGACACCAGCTCCTCGCTGGAGTAGGGCGACATGGAGTAGATGCCCGGCAGATCGGTGATGGAGGTGTCCTGGCGGCCGCGGATCGCGCCGTCCTTGCGGTCCACCGTCACGCCGGGGAAATTGCCCACGTGCTGGTTTGCGCCGGTCAGCTGGTTGAACAGCGTGGTCTTGCCGCTGTTCTGGTTGCCCACCAGCGCGAAGGTCAGCTTCGTGCCCTCGGGCAGAGGATCGCCGCTGCCCTTGGCATGGTACTTGCCGTCCTCGCCCAGGCCCAGGTGGGGCTTTTCACGGTTGCGGGCGCGGTCGCCCTCTCCGCCCGCCGCCCGCTTCTGGGTCGGCGTCACGTCGATCTTCGCGGCGTCCGCCAGCCTCAGCGTCAGCTCGTAGCCGTGGATGCGCAGCTCCATGGGGTCGCCCATGGGCGCCAGCTTGACCAGCGTTACCTCCGCGCCGGGAATGACGCCCATATCCAGGAAGTGCTGACGCAGCGCGCCCTCGCCCCCCACCGCGTCGATCCGGGCGCTCTGGCCGATTTTCAGGTCTCTCAGGGTCATGTTCCTCTCCCCTTTTCTTTCGATTGGAACTTTTTATCCAAAGGTTTTATTGGAAGCATTAGGGTCAAACAGAAAGCATCCGCAGATGCTTTTCTTTTCATTGAAAAACGCAGTTTTCAATGCGTTTGATAGTAATTCAGGCACCGCCCCAGCAACCGCAGCGCTTCCCGGGCGTCCTCGTCGCCCAGGTAGCCCAGCAGCGCGGCTTGCCGCCGGGTGAAATCCCGGTGGAGCGCCTTCGCCGCCTCGACGCCCGCGTCCGTCAGCGAGACGTGGACCCGCCGCCGGTCGTCCGCGTCCTGGAGCCGGAGCACCAGGCCCTTTTCCTCCAGCCTGCGCAGGATGTTGGCCACCCGGCCGGTGGTCAGCCCCATCCGGGCCATGATCTCGCCGGGCAGCATCGAGCGGTTCACGCGATACAGGCACAGGAGCACCCCGTCCTCGCCCTGGGCGATGACGGCATCGCTCAGCCGGTACAGCTCCTTCAGATGGTCGAAATGCATCTGAATCAGCTGCTCTGTCAGGCGGTTGTCCTCCACGGCGCGCTCGCTCCCTCCCATACTCATAAGTTAGTATAATCACACTAACTTATGCTGTCAAGTTAAATTTAACTTACCAGTGCGAAAGCGTCTCGCGGACCCGCAAATCGGCGGCTCCCGGCGCTGTTCGCCGGAAGCCGCCGATGATTTCCTATCGAATGACGATCTTCACCCCGGGCCTGGCCCACTGGATGATCTTCTTCATCGTGCTCTGAGGCACGGCCACGCACCCGCCGGTGGACTTCTTCGAGCCGGTGCAGTGCAGGAAGATGCAGCTGCCCTTGCCGGGGGTGCCCTCGGCGTTGTAGTCGATGAACATGCAGTAGTTGTACACGCCCTTGTAGTTGATCAGGTACTCGTCCTTGCCGTTGTGCTTGCGGTCGGCGGTGCGCTCGTCCACCAGCTGATTGTAATACTTGCTGGAGGAGTCCCCGCACCAATAGTGGTACTTGGTCACCTTGGTATAGGGCATGTTGGCCCCGGGATCGTCCTTGATGCCGAAGGGGGTGGTCAGGTTGTAGGTCCCCACCGGAGTGCGCTCGTCGCCCGCGACGGTCTTGCCGAGGCCCTTGCGGCCCACGTAGGCCGTGCTCTCGAACAGCTTCTTCCAGGTGCCGTTCTGCTTCTCGTGCACGGACAGCGTGGCGGTGCTGCCGGAGATGTAATCCACCAGTACGATCTGGTCCGTCTGGGACGCGCACTCCAGCTTCGCGGCCTCGCTGCCCTCCGCGGCGCTCTCCTCGGGCGCGGCGGCGGGGGCGGTCACGGTCACCTTGATGGTCAGCTTCTGCCTGCCGTACTTCACCTTCAGCTTGGTGGCGCCCGCCTTCTTGCCGGCGATCACGCCCTTCTTGCTGACGGTGGCGATCTTCTTGTTGCCCATCGTGTACTTTTCCACGCCGCCCCGGGGCAGGCTGAACTTCTCGCCCACCTTCACCGAGACCTCCTTGGGCAGCACCACGACGCCCAGCTTGGCCGACGCGCCGCCCCCGGAGGCGGTGATCACGGACTTGCCCACGGCCACGGCCTTGATCCTGCCCCCCGCGGCCAGGGCGACGCCCTCGTCGGAGCTCTCCCAGATCAGTTCCGAAGCCTTGATCCGCTTCACCTTGGGCTTCACGGTCACCGTGCCGCCCTCCTGCATCAGGCCGACCTTCACCGGCATCTTTATGGTGGGCTTCTTCGCCGCCAGGGCGTCCGCCGGCAGCGCCAGCAGCAGCGCCGCCAGCAGCAGCGCGCTCAGCCATCTTCGCATGCTCATATCGTATTCCTCCCGCGAAGGTCGCCGGGGCGGCCTTCGCACACTTTCTCCATTCTATCCGCATCAGTATAGCACACAATCATGACGCCGCTGTGCCCATACCCGGGAGAAAATACTCTATTTGCGCGTACTAAAACAAAAGAGCCGGCTTCGGACGGAGTTCCGTCGAAGCCTAAATACTGCTTTATTGCAGTTTGTTTCGGGAATCAGAATTTCCGATCGTACAGCAGCGCGGCCAGCAGCACGACGAAGCAGGAGCCCGCGTTGTGCACCAGCGCGCCGGTGGTGGGGTTCAGCACGCCCAGTACCGACAGCGTGACCGCCGCGAAGTTGATGCACATGGACAGCGTGATGGCCACGCGAATGGTCCTGACGGTGGCGTTGGACAGCCGCTTGAGATAGGGCAGCTTCGAGATGTCGTCGGTCATCAGCGCCACGTCCGCCGCGTCCACAGCGATGTCCGAGCCCATCGCGCCCATGGCCACGCCCACGTCTGCCGTCTTGAGCGCCGGGGCGTCGTTCACGCCGTCGCCGATCATGCAAACCTTTCCCTTTTGTTTGAGTTCGGAGACGATGCCCACCTTTTCCTCCGGCAGCAGGTCCGCGCGCACGTCCTGTATGCCGACCTTTGAGGCAAAGAACCTCGCGGCGGTGGCGTGGTCGCCGGTCAACAGCACGGCGCGGGTGTTCATTGCCGCGAGGCGGCTGACCATGTCGGCGGCCTCCGGGCGAAGCACGTCGGACAGGGCGATGATGCCGATGACGCGCCGCGCGTCCGCGATGATGACGGAGGCCTTGCCCTCGCCGCGCAGCCTGTCGAGGGCCGCCCGGGCGTTCTCATCCAGACGGACGTCTGCCTCCGCGACGTACTTCTCGTTGCCGAGGCGATAGCCCTTGCCGTCCACCGTCGCGGAGATGCCCTTGCCAGCGCTCATCCTGAAGTCGGAGACCGGCAGCAGGGGCATGTCCTTCGCGCGTTCGGCGATGGCCTTGCCCAGCGGGTGCTCGCTCAGCCTTTCCGCGGAGGCGGCCAGGACCAGCAGCGCGTCGGCCGTCATGTCCGTCATGGGGAGGATATCGCTGACCTCCAGCCGCCCGTAGGTCAGCGTGCCGGTCTTGTCGAAGGCGATGGTGTCCACGCCGCCCATGCGCTCCAGCGCCTCGCCGGACTTGATGATGACACCGTGCTTCGTGGCCTGGCCGATGGCCGCCATGATGGCCGTGGGCGTGGCCAGCACCAGGGCGCAGGGGCAGAACACCACCATGACCGTCACGCCGCGCACGATGTCGCCGGTGACGAGCCACGCCAGTATAGCGATGGTCAGCGCGATGGGCACCAGCCAGCTGGCCCATCGGTCAGCGATGCGCTGGGTGGGGGCCTGGTGGTTCCCGGCGTCCTCGACCATGCGGATCAGCTTCTGAAGGGCGCTGTCCCCGCTGACCTTCGTCACCTCGATGTCGATGGCCCCGAAGCGGTTGATGGCGCCGCTGAACACGCTGTCGCCGACGGCCACGTCCACCGGCAGGCTCTCGCCGGTCATCACGGACTGATCCACCGAGGTCTCGCCGGTCCGTATGACGCCGTCCACGGGAATGGTCTCGCCGGGCAGCACGCGCACGGTATCGGCGACCTTTATCCGTTCCACGGGCAGTATGGTTTCCTTCCCGTTTTCAATCACCCTGCCGGTCTCGGGCGCCAGGGCGATCAGGTTCCTGAGCCCCTTCTTCGCCCGCTCGGTGGTCATGTCCTCCAGCAGCGCGCCGATCTCCATGATGAAGGCCACCTCGCCCGCGGCGAAAAGATCGCCGATCAGTATGGCGGCGATCATGGCGATGGAGATCAGAAGCGCCGAGGAGATCTTGGCGATGCCCCGGTTGTGGATGACGCGCCAGACGGACAGGTACAGGAGCGGGATGCCGCAGATCACCACGCACACCCAGGCCAGCTTTTCCCCGGCTGGATACCCCACCCGCGGCAGTATGAATGAAGCCAGCAGGAACAACCCGCCCACGAGGGTCATCGGCCAACCCGCCAGGAAATCATTGATCTTCTTGAGCATAAGCGCCTCCGGTTAGACACGGTTAATGATCTATCATCTTAGATTATAGCGTTCGGAACAGCCCAATACAATAATCAAATCACCCATCCTGTGTTTTACTGGACAAAATGGCGAAAATGTGCTGAATCTGACGTTATTAAATTATCGTAAATTACAGAACATTTTGTTTGATAAAATACATAACGGTGGACGTGTGCTTGGTTAAGTCAGTATAATAAATATGTGGTATGGGAAAAGTCTACAGTTACAGGCGGACCAGGAAAGGCTATCGGTGCGATATCATGCGGACGGACAGGCGGGTACAAAAGACGCACGCCGCGATCATGCAGGCGTTTGAAAAGCTGCTGATGAAGAAGAGCTATGATGATATCACCATACAGGACATCATCGAAGCAGCGAACATCGGCCGCAGCACCTTCTATGCCCATTTTGAGACCAAGGACAGCCTGCTGGACGCGATTTGCAGCGGCCTGTTTGACCACATCTTCGCGGAGCACCTGAACGCGGAGCCGGGACACGACTTTTCCGGCAGCGAAGAGGACGTGGAGGCCAAGATCATCCACACGCTGTACCACCTCCAGGAGGACCGCAAACGGCTGTCCCGGATCTTCTCCTGCGAAAGCGCGGGGCTGTTCTGGGAGTACTTCCAGTTCCGGTTTTCCGCCTTCGTCCAGCGGGAGATCGTACCGGCGCTGACGGTGGATATCGTCGATGTTCCCAGGGACTACGTGGTGGATTTCATCTGCAACGCCTTTACTTCGACGGTGAAGTGGTGGTTCTACCAGGGGTTGAAGGCGACGCCGGAGGAAGTAAGCGGGTATTTCCTGCGCATGGCGCTCCGTTAGCCGAACAAAATGAAACTGACAATTGAACAGGGCTTGCAGTGCTTCGGACGGCGACGAACCGCCCGGAGATAATAGAGAATCATGTGAAAGTCATGAACGGGCCCGCCGCTGTAAGCGCAGATGGGTGACGCGAGGCGAAAGCCGGTCATTGGGGAAACCTGAGAAGGCCGCGTCAACCGGACGAGAGTCCATGCGCGAGTCAGAAGACCTGCTGCAAGCTGTAGATGCCATTGGACGGACTTTCCGATGGCTTATGCTATGGAAAAAGACGGCTGTAGCAATGCACATGCGTGCGTTGCTGCAGCCGATTTTGTTGGGATTCTGCATCATCAGGAAGACGGAGCGTTTTCCGGGGCGGCGGGTTGCAATGGAACGCGCCGAAAATCATTTATAAGGAAGGAAAAACGATGCCAATATTGATGGCGGGAATTGACCACAACAGGGCCGAGCTGGACATCAGGAGCCGTTTCTCATTCACAAAGCGGATGATGGAGGACGCCTTCACCTGGCTGAAGCGCCACTACCCGGTGGATGGCTGCGTCATCCTCTCGACCTGCAACCGCATGGAGATCTGGCTGAGCACGGGAGACGAAAGCCTCTCCCCCACGGAGGCGCTGTGCGCGTTCATGCAGGCCGATCCGGGAGAATGCGCGCGATACTTCGTCGAACGCCGGGAGCGGGAGGCCGTCGACCACCTGTTCCGGCTGGCGGCGGGACTGGAATCCAAGGTCGTGGGCGAAGACCAGATCGTCACGCAGGTCAATGAAGCGCTGGCCTTCGCGCGCAGCTGCGACGCCACGGGCCACGCTCTCGAGGCACTGTTCCGCATGGCCGTCACCGCCGCAAAGCGGGTGAAGACCCAGACGAGCCTGTCCCTCTCCGACAGCTCCGTGATCCACGCCGCCCTCAAGGCGCTGCGCGGGCAGGGCCTGTCCTTCTCGGGAAAGAACTGCATGGTCATCGGCAGCGGCATGATGGGCAAGATCTCCGCCCAGGCCCTGCTGGACGACGGCGCAAGGGTCTGCGTGACGGTGCGCAAATACCGCAAGGGGATCGTCGACATCCCCGCGGGCTGCAGCCGCGTCGACTACGACGACCGCCTTGCGCTGCTGCCGGAATGCGACCTGGTGGTCAGCGCCACCAGCAGCCCAAATTATACCCTGTGCCGCGAGGACCTCGAGGCCCTCCATCCGGGCCACCCCGTCACGCTGATCGACCTGGCCGTGCCCAGGGACATCGAAAAATCAGCGGAAAAATTGGACTGGGCGACCCTCTACGACATCGATTCCTTCGGCATCGACCTTGAATCGGAGAAGGTCCGGGAGAACCTGCGCCGGGCGGAGGCCATCCTGGAGGAGGAAAAGGAGGCATTTTTCGCCTGGTACGAGGGGCGCGACGTCGTCCCCCGGATCCAGGAACTGAAGGACATCGCGGCGGGAAACGTGGCGGCGCGCATGGTGCCTGCGTTCAAGCGCGCGCGTCTGGCGGTCGACGCCAAGGAAAACCTGGAGCAGGAGATCGAAGGCGCGTCGTCGCGCATGATGAACAACCTGCTGTTCGGCATGCGCTCAAGGCTCTCGGAGGACGTGTTCCGGGAGTGCCTGGGCGCGATGGAAGCATCGCTGAAATCGTGGAAGCACAATTGAAACAGGGAGGAATGAAGATAATGGATATGATCGTAAGGCCCCGGCGGCTGCGGAGCAGCGAGGCTCTGCGCAAGATGGTCCGGGAGACGCGGGTGGACAAGGCGTCCCTGATCTACCCGATGTTCGTCATGGACGGCAAGGACAAGGTGGAGGAAATCGCCGCCATGCCCGGCCAGTACCGCTACACCGTGGATCGCATGGGCGAGGAACTGGACCGTCTGGCGGCGACGGGGGTTTCAAGCGTCATGCTGTTCGGCATCCCGGCGCACAAGGACCCGGTGGGCAGCCAGGCCTATGCCCCGGACGGCATCGTCCAGCGGGCGGTGCTGCGGGCGAAGATGCTGCACCCGGAGATGTACATCATCACGGACGTGTGCATGTGCGAGTACACCTCCCACGGGCATTGCGGCGTGCTCTGCGACCACGATGTCGATAACGACAAAACACTGGAACTGCTGGCAAAGACGGCGCTCTCCCACGTGGAGGCCGGCGCGGACATGGTCGCCCCCTCGGATATGATGGACGGCCGGGTGCGGGCCATCCGCGAGGCGCTGGACAAAAACGGCTTCACCAATAAGCCCATCATGTCCTACGCGGTGAAGTTCGCCTCCTCCTTCTACGGCCCCTTCCGCGAGGCGGCGGGCTCCGCGCCCTCCTTCGGCGACCGCAAGAGCTACCAGATGGACTTCCACAACCGCCGCGAGGCCATCAAGGAGGCGCTGCTGGACGTGGACGAGGGCGCGGACATCATCATGGTCAAGCCCGCCATGAGCTACCTCGACCTGGTGCGGGAGGTCCGCGACCGGGTGAACCTGCCCGTGGCCGCCTACAGCGTGTCCGGCGAATACGCCATGGTGAAGGCCGCCGCGGCCAACGGCTGGATCGACGAGGAGAAGATCGTGTGCGAAATGGCGGTGGCCGCCTATCGCGCCGGCGCGGACATCTACCTGACCTACTATGCCAAGGAACTGGCGCGATTCATCCAGGAAGGAAGGATTGGTTGACATGAGATCGCAGGCACTGTTTGATCGCGCGAAATCGGTCATTCCCGGCGGCGTGAACAGCCCCGTGCGGGCCTTCGGCTCCGTGGGCATGGCGCCCCGGTTCATCGCCCGCGCGAAGGGCGACCGCATCTGGGACGTCGAGGGCAACGAATACATCGACTACATCGGCTCCTGGGGGCCGATGATCCTGGGCCACGCCCATCCCGCCGTGCTGGAGGCCGTGGAGCAGGCCGCGAGGGACGGGCTGAGCTTCGGCGCCGCCACCGAACGCGAGGTGGAGATGGCGGAGCTGATCTGCGACATCGTGCCCTCCGTCGAGATGGTGCGCATGGTCAATTCCGGCACTGAGGCCGTCATGAGCGCCATCCGCGCGGCGCGGGGCTTCACAGGCAGGGACAAGATCGTCAAGTTCGCCGGCTGCTATCACGGCCACAGCGACGCCATGCTGGTCAAGGCGGGCTCGGGCGTGATGACCCAGGGCATCCCCGGCAGCTCCGGCGTGCCCCGGGGCTGCACCCGGGACACGCTGACCGCCACCTACAACGACCTGGACAGCGTAAAGGCGCTGTTCGAAGCCAATCCCAATGAGATCGCCGCCGTCATCGTAGAGCCCGTCGGCGCGAACATGGGCGTGGTGCTGCCCGAGCCGGGCTTCCTGGAGGGCCTGCGCGCCATCTGTGACGCAAGCGGCGCGCTGCTGATCTTCGACGAGGTCATCACCGGCTTCCGCCTGGCGCTGGACGGCGCCCAGGGCTTCTACGGCATTCGCCCGGACCTGACCACCTTCGGCAAGATCATCGGCGGCGGCATGCCCGTGGGCGCCTATGGCGGACGGCGGGACATCATGTCCATGGTCGCCCCCACCGGCCCGGTGTACCAGGCGGGCACCCTCAGCGGCAATCCCGTGGCCATGGCGGCGGGGCTGGCGCAATTGAAGCTGCTCCGGGACACCCCCGGCCTCTACGGAAACCTGAACCGCGCCGGAGACGCGTTCTTCGCTGAACTGGATGGGATCCTCACCGGGGCAGGCGTACCCCACTGCACGAACCACGTGGGCTCCCTGGGCTGCGTGTTCTTCACCGCGGAGCTGGTGAAGGACTACGCCGGCGCGCAGACCAGCGACACCGCGCGGTACACGGCCTATTTCAGGCACATGCTGGACAGCGGCGTCTACCTCGCCCCCTCCCAGTTCGAGGCCATGTTCCTGTCCACGGCGCACACGCCCGAAGACTTGCAGAGGACGTTGAACGCCGTCCGGGAGTTCGTCAAATGAGCGCGAAAATTGTCGTGGGCAGCCGCGAGAGCCGGCTCGCGGTGGTGCAGAGCATGACGGTGGTGGATTTTCTCAGGTCGACGCAGCCCGGGATCGACGTGGAGCTGTTGACAATGAAGACCACCGGCGATAAGATACTGGATAAGACCCTGGACAAGGTCGGCGGCAAGGGACTGTTCGTGAAGGAGCTGGACGTGGCCCTGCGGGAGCGCCGTGCGGACGTGACCGTCCACAGCCTGAAGGACATGCCCATGGAGGTGCCGGAGGACCTGCCGATCCTGTGCTGCTCCCGCCGGGAGGACCCGAGGGACGCGCTGGTGCTGCGGGAAGGCATGGCGGAACTGCCGGAGCATCCGAGCATCGGCACCTCCAGCCTGCGCCGCGCCATCCAGCTGAAGGCGCTTTTCCCGGACTGCGAGATCAGGCCGGTGCGGGGCAACCTGCAAACCCGGCTCCGCAAGCTGGACGAGGGCCAGTTTGACGCGCTGGTGCTGGCGGCGGCAGGCATGAAACGCATGGGCCTTGAAGCCCGCGTCAGCCGGATTTTCAGCGTGGACGAGATCCTTCCCGCGGCGGGCCAGGGCATCATGGCCGTGCAAGGCCGGGCGGATTTCGACCGGGCGCTGCTGGCGGGCTATGCCGACGCGGACGCCTGGCGCGCCGCGATGGCGGAGCGCGCCTTCGTGCACGAGCTGAACGGCGGCTGCACGTCGCCGGTGTGCGCCCACGCGGTGCTGGACAGCGAAGGCATCCGTCTGATCGGCCTGTACTGGGAGGAATCGGACGGCAGCTGGCGCAAGGGATCCGTCGAAGGACCCTATGAAGAGGCCAAGCAGCTGGGTATAGCGCTCGCGCAGACGCTGCGCGACGGAAGGGAGGCGTGACCATGGCGGGCAAGGTTTGGCTGGTCGGAGCCGGCCCCGGCGACGCGGGCCTGTTGACGATCAAGGGCCGGGAGGTGCTCTCCCAGGCGGAGGTCGTGGTCTACGACGCCCTGGTGTCAGGCAGCGTGCTGACACTGATCCCGGAGGGCGCAAAGCGGATCTTCGCGGGCAAGCGCTCGGGCAACCACTTCCTTCGGCAGGAGGAGACCAACCGGGTGCTGCTGGAGGAGGCCCTTGACGGCAAGCGCGTGGTGCGCCTGAAGGGCGGCGACCCCTTCGTGTTCGGGCGCGGCGGCGAGGAGCTGGAGCTGCTGGTGGAACACGGCGTGCCCTTTGAGATCGTGCCGGGCGTCACCAGCGCCTTCGCGGTGCCGGCCTACAACGGCATCCCCGTGACCCACAGGGATTTCTGCTCCTCGGTACACGTCATCACCGGCCACCGCCGGGCCGACCACACCTACGACATCGACTTCGAGGCGCTGGTACGCACAAAGGGAACCCTGATCTTCCTGATGGGCATCGCCGCGCTGCCGGACCTCATGAACGGGCTGCTGGCGGCGGGCATGGACCCGGATATGCCCGCGGCGGTGCTGGAGCGCGGCACCACCGCGAAGCAGCGCCGGGTGAGCGCCACGGTGGGCACGCTGGAAAGGGTGTGCTCCGAGGCCGTCATCCAGACGCCCGCGATCATCGTCGTGGGCCGCGCGTGCGCCCTCGCGGACACCTTCGCCTGGGCAGAGAAGCGCCCCCTGGCGGGCGTCCGGGCGCTGGTCACCCGGCCCAGGGAGCTGGTATCCACATTGGCGAACCTGCTGCGGGAAAGGGGCGCGGAGGTGCTGGAGCTGCCCGCCATCCGCACCGTGCCGGTGAAGGACATGGCGGCGGTGGACGCGGCCATTGAAGCGCTCGCCGAAGGCGGCTACGACTGGCTGGTGTTCACCAGCCCCAGCGGCGTGGGCATCTTCTTCGACCGGCTGATCGCGCAGCGCGACCTGCGGGCATTGGCGGGCGTGAAGCTGGCCGCCATCGGCCAGGGCACGCAGAAGGCGCTGCTCAGATACGGCCTCAAGGCGGACTTCCTGCCGTCTGTGTACGACGGCGAGACGCTGGGCCGGGAGCTGCGGGCGGTCTGCGCGCCGGGTTCCCGCATCCTCATCCCCCGGGCGGCCATCGGCAACCACGAACTGATCGATAAACTGGAGCAGGGCGACCGCCTGACCGTCACCGACGTCGCCACCTACGACACGGAATACGCATCCCCCGAGGTGTTCGACGTGCGCGGGATGTTTGAGCGGAGCCCGGAGGATCCGGCTCCGGGCCTGGACTTTGCCGTGTTCACCAGCGCCTCCACGGTGCGGGGTTTTGCCGCCGCCGTGCCGGACGCGGATTTCAACCGGGTGAACGCCGTCTGCATCGGCCGGCAAACCGCCGCCGAGGCGCAGAAGCGCGGCATGCGCGTGTGGATCTCAGAGAGGGCCACGCTGGAAGCCCTGGTAAAGCGGGTGGAGGAAGCCGCGGACGAATTGAGAATTGAGAATTGACAATTGAGAATGGAGTATGGAGTATGGAGGTACAAATCCTTCCGGATTTGTTTGATATATTCAGATTCTCTGCCGCTATTCAATCAAAGAAATCCATAGGATTTCCACAGGAATTCTCAATTCTCCATTCTCAATTCTCAATTAAACCAAACAGACGTTGATATGGAGGTAGAACATATGAAGCGTGGTATTGCCTACGGCGTGGGCGTCGGCCCCGGCGACCCTGAACTGATGACCTACAGGGCGGCGAAGCTGATCCGGGAGAACGACGTGATCGCCGTGCCCGGCAGGGACCCGAAGGAGGCCGTGGCCTACAAAATCGCGGCGGGCGTGGTGCCCGAGATCGCGGACAAGGAGCTGGTGCCCATCTACATGCCCATGGTCAAGGACCGGGAACTGATCGACAAAGAGCATCAGAAGGCCGCGAAGCTGGTGGAGAGCATACTGGATACGGGCAAAAATCTGGTGTACATCACCCTGGGAGACCCCACCATCTACTGCACCTTCAGCTACATCCAGCACTACCTGGAGGCGGACGGCTACCAGGTGGAGCTGGTCCCCGGCATCAGCTCCTTCTGCGCCGCGGCGGCGCGGCTGGGCCTCCCGCTGGTGGAGTGGGACGAGCAGCTGCACGTGATACCCGCGGTCCACAAGCTGGACCACGCTCTGGAGCAGCCGGGTACCTATGTGCTGATGAAGTCCGCCAGCCAGATGGCCGCCGTCAAGGAGATGCTCAGAAAGAGCGGCCGGGCGGTCCAGATGGTGGAGAATTGCAGCATGGACAACGAAAAGCTGTATCGAAGCCTGGACGAGATTCCCGACGACGCCGGGTATTTCTCCCTCATCATAGCGAAGGAAAACCATGATTGAGCTAAAGAACCTGACCAAGAAATTCGACGACTTCACCGCGGTGGACCATCTGAGCCTGCGCATTGAGACCGGGGAGTTCTTCGGGCTCCTGGGCCCCAACGGCGCGGGCAAGACCACCACCCTGTCCATGATGTCCACGGTGCTGCTGCCCACGGAGGGCGAGATACTGATCGACGGGCAGAAGCTGGACCGCAAGGCCAGCGCGCAGAAGCGCAAGCTGTCCGTCATCACCCAGGAGTATTCCATGCGCCAGGACATGAACATGGACGAGGTCATGGAGTATCAGGGGCGGCTGTACTATCTGCCGAGGAAGGTCATCAAGCAAAAGACCGACGAGCTTCTGGCGTTCGCCGGTCTGATCGAGTATCGCCACCGCACGGTGCGGCACCTGTCCGGCGGCATGAAGCGCAAGCTGATGATCTGCCGGGCGCTGATGATCGAGCCGGAGATCCTGCTGCTGGACGAGCCCACGGCGGGCATGGACGCGCTGTCCCGCAGGCAGATGTGGAACCTCCTGCGGCGGGTCAACGGAGACAGGATGACCATCGTGCTGACCACCCACTACATCGAGGAGGCCCAGGCGCTGTGCGGCCGCGTGGCGCTGATCAACCAGGGGAAGCTGCAAAAGCTGGACAGCCCCGACAACCTGATTCACGAGCTGGGCGCCTTCGCCGTGGACGAGACCTCGCAGGACAACCTGGTCAGCCGGTATTTCCACAACCGCGACGACGCGATCGCCTACCTTTCCAAGGCGGGAAGCGACGCCGCGCTGCGGGCCACGACGCTGGAGGACGTGTTCGTGGATGTGGCGGGGAGGAAGCTGTAGATGGGCATCATAACCGTTCTTTGGGAAAAATGGGTGGAGTTCAAGCGGGACTTCTACAAGATCACCGTCGCGGCGATGATCTCCCCTCTGATGTACCTGATCATATTCGGCATGGGCATCCAGACCACGTCCCACGGGGAACCCTACCTGCACTTCCTGATCCCGGGCATCGTGGCCATGGCGACCATGACGGGTTCTTTCAGCGCCATCGCCCAGAACATGAGCGTCCAGCGCCTGTATGAGAAGGCGCTGGACCAGATCATGGTCTCCCCCACCCCGCTGTGGCAGTTTATACTGGGCCAGGTGATCGGCGGCAGCCTGCGGGGCATGTACGCGGGCGGCATCATACTGCTGCTGACCGCGCCGATCCGCACAGACCTGATCTTCAACGGGGTGTCCATACTGATCATGTTCCTGAACGGCACGGTGTTTTCCACCATCGCGCTGGTGATGTCGTTCCTGGCCAAGAGCTATACCGACGCGCCGCGCTTTACCTCCTACATCATCATGCCGATGTCGTTCCTGTGCAACACCTTCTTCTCCACCGACCAGATGCCCTCGGGCTTCCGGCAGGTCATTTCCATACTGCCCCTTTCCCAGGCCAGCGCCATGATCCGCGCCATATCCAACGGCGAAGCGCCGGGCTGGTTCGGGTTCGCGGTGCTGCTGGCCTACCTGACTGTATTTGGCGCGATTTCGGTGGCGTTTATCTACCGCAAAAAGAACCTGTGAAGAGGTGCCATGATGAATCGAACCGCACTTTTGGCGGTCAGCTTTGGAACCGCCTACGAGGAGACGCGCAAGAAGACCCTTGACGCGATTGAAGCGGATCTGAGGGCGGCCTTCCCGGAACGCGCCTTCTACCGGGCGTGGACCAGCGGCACGATCCGCAGGAAGCTGGCCCTGGAGAAGGGCATTCAGATCGACTCCGCTTCCGAAGCCGTGGATCGGATGCTGGGCGACGGCGTGACGGACCTGCTGGTTCAACCCACCCATATGATGGCGGGCGGCGAATACGAGGCCCTTCGCCAGGCGATAGGCGCCCATGCCCGCCGATTCGACACCCTCCGCATGGGCGAACCGCTGCTGGCGGATGTCGAAAGCCTGTCCGATCTCGCGGACGCGATCCTGTCCACCTATGCCGAATTGCGGGACGATGAGCTGCTGGCGCTGATGGGGCACGGAAGCGCCGACAGCCGCTTTGCCGCCTATGAGCTGCTGGACGAGCGCTTCCGGGCCAGCGGGCACGCCAACATCTGCGTGGGCACCGTGGAGCACGAGCCCGGCATCGCCCCGGTGCTGGCGCGCGTAAACGCCAGAAGACCGCGGAAGGTCACCATCGCGCCGCTGCTGGTGGTCGCGGGCGGGCACGCAATCAGGGACATGGCGGGCGACGGACCGGAGTCGTGGAAATCCCAAATTGGCGCAACAGGGGTCCAGACGGAGTGCGTTCTCAAGGGCATGGGCGAATACGCGGCGGTGCGCGCTCTGTACGTCAAGCATGCCCGGCGCGCAAAGCAAATCCAGGCGGAGGCTGTGAACGATGCGACATAGTGTACAGAAGCTGGCGGCCTGGCTCCTGCTGGCAACGCTGCTGGTTGCGCTCCGGTCCGCGCTCGCCGTGACGATCCTGACGCCGAACAGAACGGACTATGCGGACCGGTTGGCGAGGGCCGTGCAAGCCATTCGGGATCGCGAGGTCGGCAGCTATGGCATGGTCCCCATTTACGGTCGGGACATCGAGGACGGCACCTATGAGATAAAGGTGGAATCCACCTCGGTGTTTTTCAAGATCATCGCAGCGGAGCTGACCGTGAGCGGCGATGAGATGACGGCCCGCATCACCATCGGCAGCCACAGCTACCTGTACGTCTACATGGGCACGGCGGAGCAGGCGGGCCACGCCCCCGAGGAAGAATGGATCCCGGGGGACGCAGGGCAGCGGTACACGATGTTCACCATTCCCGTTCCCGCGCTCAACGCGCCCTTTGAATGCGCGGCCTACAGCAAAAACCGCCAGTTGTGGTACGACCGGCAGCTGCTCATCGACGCCTCGGCGCTTCCAGAGGGGGCGCTGGCCTTCGAGCTGCCCGACTACGCGCTGGCGGAAAAGGCCGTCCTCGATTTTGAGCCGGACGGCGAAGCGGCTTTGGGCGACGAGGCGCCGGAGACGGTCACGCCTGCGCTCCTGGAGCCGGTCTCCCTGCCCCGCTCCGACGGCGAATACTCCATAGAGGTCAACCTGGCGGGCGGCAGCGGCAGGGCGAACGTCAGCTCTCCCACGCTGCTGATCATTCGGGAGGGCAAGGCCTGGGCCCGCCTGCTCTGGAGCAGTCCCTACTACGATTACATGGTCGTCGGCGAGACCATCTATGAAAACCTGACCACGGACGGCGGCAATTCCACCTTCGAGATTCCCATTACCGCAATGGACGCGCCGATGCAGGTCATCGCGGACACCACCGCCATGGGCGATCCCCTGGAGATCGAATACACGCTGACCTTCTACTCCGAGTCGCTGGGCGACAAGAGCCAGATTCCCCAGGAGGCGGCAAAGAAGGTGCTGTATATTTCGCTGGCGATCATCGTCGTAGGCGGGATCCTGAACCATTTTGTGAAGAAGAAGAGGAAGTAGCCATGGCGGACTATCCCCGTTTCCCGATGTTCATCGACCTTTCCACAAGGCATGTGGTCGTGGTCGGCGCAGGCAAAATCGCCGCCCGCCGCGCGGCTGCGCTGGTGCAGTTTACGCCACACGTCACCGTCATCGCCCCGGAAGTCCATCCGGACCTCGAAGCGCTGGCCCTCGCAGGCAGGCTGCGCCTCGTTCGGAAAGAATATGATATGACCGACATCAGCGGCGCCGACATGGTGCTCGCCGCGACCGACGACGCCGAACTGAACGCCACGATCTGCGACGATTGCAGGCTTCGCGGCATCCTCGCGAATGCTTCAAGCGACAGGGCGCTGTGCGATTTCTACTTCCCCGGCATCGTTCGGGAGGGCAATATCGTGGTCGGCGTGACCGCCAGCGGCGAAGACCACGCGCGCGCCAGGCGCGTCACCGAGCAGATCAGGGGCGTCCTTCAAGGCGCCGAAGGCAATGGCTCCGCGCCGAAAACCGGAAAATGAAACGAAGCAATCCATGGGTGGTCTTTCCGTGAAGAGCCATGATAAACGACCGCCCTAATCTAATAATGCAAGATCCTTCGCTCCACTCAGTATGACAGGACTTCGATTCGCTGTCATACTGAGGGAAGCGAAGGATCTATTGTTTCATTGGCCGACGGCATGGAAAGAGCCGTCTCGTGGAGCATTTGGGCCCATTCCCCGGCTCTCCGCGAAGGATCTGGCCAAAGTATCGGCCAAATGCGCGGCGTTTGTCCCTCAGGTCCCGGTGAGGCGCTCTCCGGTCACTTCTTTCGGGGCATCGCGTTCACGCACAGTCCCTCGGCGTCGTGGGCGGCCTCGGCGATGATCTCCGAGACCGTGGGATGGGGGTGGATGACCTCGGACAGGCTCTGCACGGTGCCGCCGTGGCTCATCAGCGCGGTGACCTCCGCGATCATGTCCGTGGCCCGGGGCGCCATGATCTGGCAGCCCAGGATCTCGCCGGTGGCTTTGTCCGCCACCAGCTTGACCAGGCCCGTGGACTCGTTCATCACCATGCAGCGGCCGTTGGCGGCGATGTTGAAGCCGCCGGTCACCACCTCACGTCCCTGGGCCCGGGCGGCCTCCTCGGTGAGGCCCACGTAGCCGATCTCCGGGGAGGTGTAGATGCAGGCGGGCACCCGGTCGTAGCGCATGGCTTTGTCCTTGCCCGCGCAGTTTGCCGCCGCCACCATGCCCTGGGCGGAGGCCACGTGGGCCAGCTGGATCTTGCCGGTGATGTCGCCGATGGCGTACACGTCCTTCACGGCGGTGCGCAGGTGGTCGTCCACCTCGATGAAGCCCCGCCGGTCGGTGGCAAGGCCGATGGCTTCCAGCCCGCAGTCCCGGGTCATGGGTCTGCGGCCTGCGCAGACGAGCACCGTGGCGGCGGTTCGCTCATCCGCCCTGCCGTCCTGCTCGAAGGTCACCTTGCGGCCCCTCTCCACGCCCGTCACCCTGGCGCCGAGGATGAACTCCACGCCCTTCTTCTTCAGCAGCGCCTTCAGCTTGGCGGTGATCTCCGAAGAGACGCCCGGCAGGATGTCCGGCATCATCTCCACGATGGTCACCTTCTTGCCCAGGGAAGCGAACAGCGTGGCGAACTCCAGGCCGATCACGCCGCCGCCGATGATGATCGCGCCGCTGGGCAGGTTGACGGCCGCCAGCACGTCGTCGCTGGTGTAGGCGGTCTCCATGCCCGGCACCGGCGGGCACGCGGGTTCGCTGCCCATGGCCAGGATCAGCTTGTCGTAGGTGAGCCTACGGCCGTTTACATCCATCTCGTTGGGTCCGGTCAGCCTGCCGAAGCCCCGGACGACCTCCACGCCGTGGGCCTTCTCCAACGCCTCGATGCCGCTGACCAGCTTCTTCACCTTGTCGTCCTTGAATGCCGCCAGCTTCGGGTAGTCCAGCGTCAGTCCGTCCAGTATCAGCCCGAAGGCGCTGCCGGCCTTGGCCTCGGCATACGCCTCCGCGCCGTGAAGCAGCGCCTTGGTGGGAATGCAGCCCCGGTTCAGGCAGGTGCCCCCCAGCTCGCGGGCCTCGACGAGCGCCGTCTTCAGTCCCAGCTGCGCGCAGCGAATCGCGCACTCGTAGCCGCCCGGCCCGCCGCCGAGCACCGCAACGTCGAATTCATGGGTCATGGTTTTACCTCCGTATTCAGCAGGATACAGAAAGCGCCCGGCACATCGCTATGCCGGGCGCTCCACGTCTTCAATCAGGCCTCGGAGAACATGTCCTTGCCCACGCCGCAGAGCGGGCATTCGAAATCCTCGGGCAGATCCTCAAACTTGGTGCCAGGGGCGATGCCGTTCTCGGGGCTGCCCAGTTCCTCGTCGTACTCCCAACCGCAAGCGTCGCAAACATACTTGGCCATAGCGCTAACCTCCAGTTATCATTTAATGGCTGTAAAGATATTATACATGATTTTACACAGTTTGTAAATCCTCAAGTTTTGCCGGGTGACATTTTCCGGCAAAGCCGCTTACCGCTCCTCGCGGAAGTAGTGCAGGCCCAGGCTCTCTGGGGGCTGGTCCTCCTTCTTCTTGCGCAGGCTGGTGAGGATCAGCACGATGATGGTGACCACGTAGGGCAGCATCTTGAATATCTCCTGGGTGCTGCGGCCCAGGCCAGGGATGTACAGGTAGAGGATGTACAGCGCGCCGAACAGCATGGCGCCCCAGATGGCGTTCAGCGGACGCCAGCGGGCGAAGATGACCAGCGCCACGGCCAGCCAGCCGCGGTCGCCGAAGCCGTTGTTGGTCCAGGTGCCGCCGGAATACTCCATGACGAAGTACAGGCCGCCCAGGCCGGCGATGGCCCCGCCGATGACGGTGGCCAGGTACTTGTACAGGCTCACGTTGATGCCGGCGGCGTCCGCGGTGGCGGGGCTTTCGCCCACGGCCCGCAGGCACAGGCCCTGGCGGGTGCGGTTCAGGTACCAGGACAGCGCCACCGACAGCGCGATGGCGAAGTAGGTCAAAAAGCCGTAGCTGAACAGGATGTCGCCCACCACGGGGATGTCACTGAGCAGCGGCACCTTGATGCGGAAGGCGCTGGCGGTCACGGCGGTGGAGATCTGGCCCACGCCGCCGGCCAGCTTGGCCATCGAGCCGCCGAAGAAGTTGCCCAGGCCCACGCCGAAGGTGGTCAGCGCCAGACCGGAGACGTTCTGGTTGGCCCGCAGGGTGATGGTGAGCACGCTGTAGATCAGGCCGCCCAGGCCGCCCGCCAGCAGCGCCGCCAGCAGCGCCAGCAGGAAGCCGATGGCCGCGTTGGGCGTCTCGACGGCCCGCTCATACATGAACGCCGCCGCGATGCCCGCGATGCCGCCCATGTACATCATGCCGGGCACGCCCAGGTTCAGGTTGCCGGATTTCTCCGTCAGAATCTCGCCGTCCGCGCCGAACAGTATGCAGATGCCCTGGCCGATGGCCTTCTGGATGAATACGATGATCGCGCCCATGGCTCAGTCCTCCTTCCGGCGGTGGCGGAAGCTCACCCGATAGTTGATGAAGAATTCACAGCCCAGCACAAAGAACAGTATGATGCCGGTGATGATCTCGCTGGCGTTCTCGTTCAGGCTGAACTGGCTGGCGATCTGGATGGCGCCCTTGGCCATGAACGTCAGCAGGAAGGAGACCACGATCATCGTGAAGGTGTTCAGCTTGGACAGCCAGGCCACCACGATGGCCGTGAAGCCGCGGCCGCCCGCCAGCGTGGTGGACACGGTGTGTCCCGCGCCGCTGACCAGTATGAAGCCCGCCAGGCCGCACAGCGCGCCGGAGATGGCCATGGTGCGCACGATCACCGTCTTGACGTTGATGCCCGCGTAGCGCGCGGTGTTCACGCTCTGGCCCACGTAGGCGATCTCATAGCCCTGCTTGGAGTAGCGCAGGTACACGTACATGAATATGGTGATCACCAGCACCATCACCAGGTTCCAGCCGTAGGTCAGCCCGAACAGCGGCGGCAGCCAGCCCACCTTGTCGGCGGAGTTGATGATGCCCACGCTGTTGGAGCCCGCGGGGTTCTCCCAGTAGACGATGCAGAAGGCCACCAGCTGGGTGGCGACGTAGTTCATCATCAGGGTGAACAGCGTCTCGTTGGTGTTCCACCCGGCCTTGAACAGCGCGGGCAGCACGCCCCAGATCATGCCGGCGGCGACGGCCGCCAGGATCATCAGCAAAAACAGCAGCCAGGTGGGCACGGAGCTGCCCAGGTTGATCATCACCGCGGCGGTGGCCGCCGCGCCGACAAGCACCTGGCCCTCGCCGCCCACGTTCCAGAAGCGCATCCGGAAGGCCGGGGTGATGGCCACGGCCACCAGCAGCAGCGCCAGCGTGTCGCGGATGGTGACCCACAGGCGACGGTTGCTGCCCACGGCGCCGTCGATGATGCCGGCGTACACCTGGATCGGGTTCAGGCCCGTCAGAGAATAGATGACGCCCGCGCAGACCACCAGCGCCAGGGCGATGGCCGCCAGCCGCACCAGGCAGGCGCGCAGCAGCCCGCAGTCCTCCCGCTTGGAGATATGCAGCAGCGGCTCGCGCACGCTGTGATTGTTTCCTGCCATCAGCGGGCACCTCCCTTTCCGGTATGGGTCATCAGCAGTCCGATCTGCTCCTTGGTGGCGGTTCGCGCGTCCACGATGCCGGTCACCTTGCCGTCGCACAGCACCAGGATCCGGTCGCACAGCGCCAGCAGCACGTCCAGGTCCTCGCCCACGCACAGCACGGCCACGCCGCGCTTCTTCTGCTCGTTCAGCAGGCGGTAGATGGTGTAGGAGGAGTTGATGTCCAACCCGCGCACGGGGTAGGCCACCATCAGCACGATGGGCGCGGAGGAGATCTCACGGCCCACCAGCACCTTCTGCACGTTGCCGCCGGAGAGCTTGCCCACCGGCGTGCTCACGCCCGGGGTGGAGACCTCCAGCTCCTTGATGATGCGCTCGGCCAGGGTCTTCGGCGCGCGGCGGTCGGCCCAGAAGAAGCCGCCCTTCTTGTAGCTGCGGATCATCATGTTGTCGACCATGTCCATGGGCCCTACCAGGCCCATGCCCAGCCGGTCCTCCGGCACGAAGGACAGCTTGATGCCCAGCCGGCTGATCTCCACCGCGCTCATCTTCGAGATCTCCTGCATGGGCTGGTTCGGCGGATAGTAGTCGATCTCGCCGGATTCCTTGGCGGTCAGGCCCGCGATGGACTCCAGCAGCTCCTTCTGGCCGCTGCCGGCCACGCCCGCGATGCCCAGGATCTCCCCGCCGTAGGCGGTGAAGCTGGCGTGGTTCAGGGTGATCACGCCCTCCTTGTTCACGCAGGTGATGTCCTTCACGTTCAGCCGGAGCTCCGGGTCCACCGGGTCGGGCCGGTCGATGTTCAGCGTCACCTTCTTGCCCACCATCATCTCCGTCAGGGATTCCACGGTGGCCTCGGAGGTCTCCACGGTGCCGATGTACTTGCCCTTGTGGAGCACGGCGACGCGGTCGGACAGGGCCAGCACCTCGTTCAGCTTGTGGGTGATGATGATGATGGCGTTGCCCGCGTCCCGCATGTTGCGCAGCACGGCGAACAGGCTGTCCGTCTCCTGGGGCGTCAGCACCGCGGTGGGCTCGTCCAGGATCAGTATGTTCGCGCCGCGGTAGAGCATCTTCACGATCTCCACCGTCTGCTTCTCGGACACGGACATCTCGTAGACCTTCTTGAAGGGGTCGATCTCGAAGCCGTACTTGTGAGCCAGCTTGCTGATGCGCGTCGCCACGGCGGTGATGTCCAGCTTCGTGGGACCGGAGAGCCCCAGCACGATGTTCTCCGCGGCGGTGAGCACGTCCACCAGCTTAAAGTGCTGGTGAATCATGCCGATGCCCAGCGGGAAGGCGTCCTTGGGGGAGCGGATGCTCACCTCTTCGCCCTGGACGAAGATCTGACCCTCGTCCGGGTAATAGATGCCGGAGATCATGTTCATCAGCGTGGTCTTGCCGCTGCCGTTCTCGCCCAGTATGGCCAGGATCTCTCCGCTGCGCACGGACAGATTGATCCGGTCGTTGGCGACCACCTTGCCGAAGCGCTTGGATATGTTCCGAAGCTCGATGGCGTTTACGTCCTTCACCCGGTTATCCCTCCTCGCCCGGCAGGCCGGGCCGCATTGTTGCAAAAATACACATATTTATTATAACATGCGCGCGCCGCTTTCTTCGACAGCCCATTGCAAATTTACGGTTATATTTACAGTGTGTTTCCGGAATACGGGAGCCCTGTTTTCAGGCCCTTTGGCCCTCCGAAGCCACCCGGGCCGACCGGACGGCCCCGCTCCGATTTGTCACATTCCCCCGGGATTGTGACCGAATTCGTCAATCTAGGCATTTGTTTCACATTTATTACAGATCAATTGAAAGATATTACAGGATGGTATATAATTACATTCGCGAATGAAATATTAGCCGTGGCGTCCGCCCGGCGGAACAAGAGGCCCTGCCCTATGAAGAAATGGATTGCCATCATCGCCCTCGCGGCCCTGCTGGCCTGCGCGCTGGCGCCGTCGGTCAGCTTCACGGAGGATCGAAGCACCGTGCTGCTGGCCCGGGCCATCTATGCCCTCGGGCACGGCGAATCCTATGAGACCAAGCTGGCCCTCGGCACGGTGGCCATGAACCGGCTGGACGACCCCTGGTTTGCCGACACGCTGGAGGGCGTGCTGAACGAGCAGCACCAGTTCCCCATCGGCAATCGGTACGACGCCGAGAGCCTGGCCGCCGCCCACGCGGTGCTCTCCGGCAAGCGCGCCCTGAGCGCGGACGCGCTGCACTACCAGTCCCTGGCCGCCGCCCAGCCCCGGGAGGGCGCGCCGCTTGAGACGGTGGGCGGATACGCGTTCTACCGCTGATACGGATTGCAGCCATTTGAAAATGCCCGTCGGCTCTGTCGGCGGGCATTTTCAGGCTATTGACAAGCCCCGAAGGGGCTTGGGGAGGTCCTCAAACCTCCCCATAGGGGTGGTTCCCTCATGCCATACCACGGCGCAAAAACACGTAAACCGGTTTTTGAGGTTGCGTCCGACCCGGTCGCATGCTATGATGATGCTGTGGACCGACCGTTCACGATCATCCAAAGAAGGAGGAACAATTGCATGAAGACTAAGAATGAGGCCGTGGCCGTATAGCGATGGCTATATAGATCCACGATACGCTATAGCCATCGCTTTCCTCGTGCGGCAAACATCAGGAGGGCAATTATGGGCTATACCAAAGCGGAAGACCTGCTTCCGCCCGAGCTATTGCGCCGCGTTCAGGAATACGCCGAGGGTCAGCTGCTGTACATTCCCCGACGGGACGCGCGTCGCAATGCCTGGGGCTCGCTCAGCGGGGCGCAGACGCACCTGCGGGAGCGAAACGCCCGCATACGGGACGAGAGCAGGGCCGGGCGCACCGTCGGCGAGCTGGCGGAGCGCTACTACCTTTCCGAGAAGAGCATCCAGCGCATCCTTCGGGACGGCGCACCCTCCGAGGCATCCGAGAAATGGTCTGAGGAGGGCTCCCCATGAACCGAGAAAACAAGCGACGGTCCTTTGAAAAGGGCTATTACAGGAATCACCCCTGCGACGAGACGTTCACCTGCTGCCATTGCGGGCGGCTGGTGACACCTGAGGGTGCGGGCAGCCAGCACCGAAACCACTGTCCCATCTGCCTGACCAGCCTGCACGTGGACGACGTGCCCGGCGACCGGGCCGCCGACTGCGGCGGGCACATGGCGGCCATAGCCGTTTGGGTCAAGCGCAATGGCGAATGGGCCATTATCCACCACTGCAGCCGGTGTGGCAAGCTAAGCGCGAACCGCGTCGCCGCTGACGACAACCCCATGAAGCTGATGTCCATCGCCATGGGCCCGCTGGGCCAACCCCCGTTCCCACTGGAGCGCATCGAGGAGCTGACCCGGCTGATGGGCGGCGAAGGGCGCATGAACTGACGAAGTCCCCGAACACCTATGACAGTGGGACGGCCCTCAGCGTCACCTTTTGGTGACATCGAGGGCCGTCCCCTTTGTCATTGAATATGGAAAATCCTTCAACTGCGCCGCTTACGCGGCTCCGCTCAGGATGACGCCTAATACTCTTCTCAAACTAAACCGCAACATCTTTGGGCGTCTTTTCCGCTCTGGCTTAGCGTTGCTTCGGTTAACAATGCTACTGCCCTGTCATCCCAAGTAAAGCAAAGGATCTTATCCGGCGCCCATTCAGGAGCAGGAAATATCACTCTCCCAGCGCGATGGCCACGCACTGGCGGATGTCAGAGATCACGTACTCCGCGCGCACGCCCTCGGGCAGTTCCTTCCCTCCGGGGTTCAGCCAGCAGGCGTCGATGCCGGCGTTGTTCGCGCCGCGGATGTCGCTGTTCACGCCGTCCCCCACCATCAGGGCCTCCCGGGGCTTCACCCCCAGGGGCTCCAGGGCCAGGCGGAAGATCTCCGGCCGGGGCTTCGACGCGCCTACCTCCTGGGAGATCACCACGCCGGACACCAGGTCCTTCAGCGGCGAGGCGGCCAGGCGATTCCTCTGCACCGACGTGATGCCGTTGGTGACCAGCGTCACCGGCAGCCTCTTGGCGATGGCCCGCACCGTCTCCAGGGCGTAGGGCAGCAAAATGCTCTGCTGACCCAGCAGCTCCACGAAGCGCTCCGCCGCCCGCTTCGGGTCCCCCGGCACCGGGTAGCGGTCGAAGAAGCGCACGAACCGCGCCACCTTCAGCTGTCCCTGGGTCAGCTGGCCCTTCTCCAGCGCCGCCCAGCACTCCAGGTTCACCGCCTCGTACTGCTCATAGCGGTCCGGGTCATGGTACCCCAGCTCGTCCATCAGCTGATCCACCGCGATCCGGTTCCCCGTCTGGAAGTCCAGCAGCGTATCGTCGATGTCGAAAAGTATGGCCTTGTAGCGCATGAGAGAGCCTTTCCAATTCAGAATCATCGGGGAGCCGGGTGGTAAACGCAAAGGGCACTACAGAGGGTGAAGTCCTCGACAAACCAGAATTACAGTATCTTTCCCAGGAACTCCTTGAGCCTGGGATTTTCGGGATGCTCGAACACCTGCTCGGGGGTGCCCTGCTCGATGATGCGGCCGCCGTCCATGAA
Organism: Clostridia bacterium; assembly: GCA_030530315.1. Classification (GTDB taxonomy): domain Bacteria; phylum Bacillota; class Clostridia; order Christensenellales; family Aristaeellaceae; genus UBA2862. The sequence goes on from JAUMVG010000011.1 coordinate 38,133, forward strand.
GATCACGCGGTCCCCCACCTCGCGGGCGAAGCCCATCTCGTGGGTGACGACCACCATGGTCATGCCCTCGCGGGCCAGCTGCTTCATGACGTCCAGCACCTCGCCGACCATCTCGGGGTCCAGGGCGGAGGTAGGCTCGTCGAACAGCATCACATCCGGCTCCATGCACAGGGCGCGGACGATGGCGATGCGCTGCTTCTGCCCGCCGGAGAGCTGGTTGGGATAGGCCCCGGCGCGGTCGGCCAGACCCACGCGCTCCAGCAGCTGCTTGGCCAGCACCTCGGCGGCCTCGCGGCTCTTCTTGTGCAGCGTCACCGGCGCGACGGTCATGTTCTTCAGCACGGTCATGTTGGGAAACAGGTTGAAGTGCTGGAACACCATGCCCATCTTCTGGCGGTGCTGGTTGATGTTCACCTTGGGGTCGGTGATGTCCACGCCCTCGAAGGTGATCCTGCCCGCCGAGGGCATCTCCAGCAGGTTCAGGCAGCGCAGGAAGGTGGACTTGCCGGAGCCGGAGGGCCCGATGATCACCACCACCTCGCCCTTGCGGATCTCGGCGCTCACGCCGTTCAGCGCGTGAATCTTGCCGCCGAAGTGCTTTTCGAGCCCCTCCACGCGAATCAGAACGTCAGTGGTCATTGCTCCTCAACCTCCTTTCGACCCGACCCACGACCCAGGTCAGGAACATCACCAGCGTCAGGTAGATCAGCGCCACAGCGATCAGCGGCATGAAATAGGAATAGGTCTGCCCGGCGATGGTGTTGCCGCCGTAGGTCAGATCCCGCACCGCGGCGTAGCCCGCCACCGAGGTCTCCTTCAGCAGCGCGATGAACTCGTTCATCAGGCTGGGCAGCACGTTCTTGATCACCTGGGGCAGCACCACGTGGCGCATGGTCTGCAAGTAGTTGAAGCCCAGGCTGCGGCCCGCCTCGAACTGGCCGTTGTCGATGGCCATGATTCCGCCGCGGATGATCTCGGCCACGTAGGCGCCGGAGTTCAGGCCGAAGGCCAGGGACGCCAGCGCGACGCCGTTGTCGGACCAGGCGAAGATCACCAGGCAGATGATCATCAGCTGCACCACCACCGGCGTGCCGCGCAGCACGGTGATGTACACCTTGCACAGCGTGTTGAAGAAGCCCAGCACCTTCCTGCCGAAGGTGGGGCGCGCGCTGTCGGCGGTCTTGTCGTAGGTGGAGCGCACGCCGGCGATCACCACGCCGATCACCACGCCCAGCATCAGCGAGAAAAGCGTGATCAGCAGCGTGTTCCCCAGGCCCGTGGTAATGAAGCGCCAGCGGTTGCGCTGCACGAAGTTCAGATCAAACTGAAATTTGATATCCTCCCACCAGGACTGCAAAGCCATCTCTCCTTCCTCTCATTCCGGCCCGGGCGCCGGAGCGCCCGCATTCACGCACAAACAGGGCACGCGGCAAGCGCGCCCTGTTCGCGGGTTCAATGGGCCTCGGCTTTATTCGGCGGGAATGTACTCGTCGATGATGCCCTGCACGGTGCCGTCGGCGATCAGCTCGCCCAGCGCGGCGTTGAATTCCTCGAAGATCGGGCTGTCCTTGGCGAAGGCCATGGCGTAGTCTTCCACGGTGTAGGCGGTATCCAGGATCTTCAGGCCCTCGTTCTGGGCGACGAAGTTCTTGGCGGGCTCGTTGTCGATGACCACGCAATCCACCTTGCCGGCCAGCAGAGCCTGCACGGCGGCGGCGCCGTTGGTGTAGCGGTCCACGGTGCCCTTGCCCTCGTCCTCATAGTCCCAGGTGGAGTACAGGTCGCCGGTGGTGGCCATCTGCACGCCGATCTTCACGGTGCCGTTGGCTTCCACGATGTCGTCGATGCTCTCAAAGGTGGAATCCTCGGGCACGATGATGGACTGGATGCCGGTGGCGTAGGTGTCGGTGAACTGCACCATCTGCTTGCGCTCCTCGGTGACGGTCATGCCGGCCGCGGAGAAGTCGTACTTGCCGGACTGGACGCCGGGGATGCACTGGGCGAACTCGATGTCCACGACCTCGATCTCGTAGCCCAGCTTCGCCGCGATGGCCTTGGCGATCTCGATGTCGATGCCGGTGGCCTCACCGTCCTCGCCGTAGAACTCATAGGGCGGGAAGGCGACGTTGGTGCACAGGGTCAGGGTTCCGTTCTCGGCGAGAGCGGCGATGCCGGAGAGGATAAACATGGCGGCGATTGCCAGGGCGATGATCTTCTTCATTGTATGTACCTCCATTGAGCTGGCGGATTGTTTTCCGCTTGAATTGACCTGATTATACATCCATATGCGCCGGAATGCAATAGATATTCACGATAATTAACAAAATATGCACAAATCATGCATAATAATACTTCATCGGCGTGCTTTTATCCGTCATTCGGGGCAATAATGCATAACGAATGTATAAAACCGCAAAATCACGCATATTCATTCCACCCGCATCCGCTTCTCGATGTCGTCGATCACGATGCCATAGAATTGGGCGTAGTCCTCGTAATCCCGCACCCGCACGACTTCCGCCCCGATGGACTTCAGCAGCGCGCACACCGGGTCGGACTTCTCCTGCCGGTCCTGGTAGGCGATCAGCCGCCCCACCGCCGCGTTCTCCCGGGCCTTGCGCTCGGCGGCCCACCACAGGTCAAACTCGGAGAAGTCGTAGCCGAAGCCCACGGAATACACATCCCCCAGTATGAACCAGTCCGACCAGCTCAGCGGCACGATCGTCCGGCGGGCCTCCACCGCCTCCTGGAAGGCGTTTTTCAGCTTCCGGTTGTACTTTTGCAGCCGGGAAATGGCCTTGGCGTAGCTGTAGTAGCTCAGGATCATCGACTCCGGCCGCCCCAGGTCGCCGTGGATGTGCCACACCGGCAGCGGCGGCAGGCCCTCCCGCTCCATGATGTAGCAGAAGTGCAGGTTGTCCCGCCGGAGCACGGAGCCGTTCATGCAGGCCAGCATCCTGCTCCGGTCCTCCCGGCCGAAGCGGCCGCGGTTCAGCAGCACGCCCTCCGCCTCATAGGTATAATTGGTGGTGAGCACGCAGTCCCAGGGCAGGCTCAGCAGCCGCCGCAGCGTGTCGGTGACGCAGGCGTCGATGGGCTCGAACTCTCCCGCCGCCCGCAGGCGGGCGCCCTCCACGTCCGCGCCGCAGAGCGCCTCCACCCGCATGGCCATCGGAATCTCCCGCAGCACCTCGTCCGGGATGTCGTCGTTCATCGCGATGCGCGAGAGCAGGGACTCCCAGCTGACGCCGCCCCGCAGCCGCAGTATGCCGTTGCCCAGCAGCAGCACCCGGGGATAGCGCCCCGAGGCCAGGTCAAACTCAAAGCGGGGCAGCGTCCGTACATGACCCATGCAGCCGGCGGAGCGCTCGCCGCGCTCCAGTTCTTCATTTTCCCGTCGCGTTTCATCCATAGATATCGGTATCTCCATTCGCTCTTCTGGTCCGACCATTATAGCACGGTGTCCGCGGGAAATCCCTCGCCTTTGCGTTATCTTCCAGAAATCTTGAAAAATGGAATATTATTCCACTCCAAAACGACGCCGGAGCCGCTATGCGGCTCCGGCGCATTCAACCCATTGACGTCAATCCATCGTCACGATGTTGGTCAGCTTGTTGGTCTTCACGAAGGCGAAGGCCCCGAGGCCGCCGGTGGACCGCACCAGCGCCCAGTCGCCGGACACGGCGCAGATGTTCACCACGCCGCTCTTCTTCAGCTTGACGCTCTTGGCGGAGGTGGTGGCGCGCTGGTACACCCGGGTGCCCTTCTTCAGCGTGGCGTTGTAGGGGCCCGCAATGTCGCGGTTCAGCAGCGCGGAGGCATCGATGTACACGAGCTTGCCGTTCACATAGACGTCCGCGTACTTTTCGTAGGAGCGCACCAGCAGGGAGGTGGCGGTGGGAATGGTGCCCACGTAGTTGGTCATGTCGGGATCGGAGTATGCCTTGACCTCGCGGATGGTGATGTCCCCGCCCGCGGCCAGCGCCTGCCCGCAGAGCAGCGTCAGGATCAGCGCGACGGACAGTGCGAAGAAGATCGCTCTTTTCATTGGTAATGCCCCCTGTTATCATTATAGATTGACAGAATTATAGCATTAGGAAATCGCAAAAGACAACAAATCTTCCAATTCTACACAATCAATATACAATTCCGATACATTGAAACATTTTAAAAATACCAAAGTCTAATTTATGTCATTTTGTGCCCTATTTCGACCAAAACACGGCATATTGAGGCGTCTTTCCGTTAAACAGACCGAATTCTGTTTTACCTTTCGGGCAGAAAAATGCCCGGCGTGCCGCCGCCCCCGCGAAGGGGGACGGAGGGGCCTCGCCGGACACGTTTCTTCAGGGTCCGCCGCGGTCAGCTGATCATTCGCTGACGATGGCGATGCCGCTGCTGGCGCCGATGCGGGTCGCGCCCGCCTCGATCATGGCCAGGGCCTCGGCCTTGTTGTGCACGCCGCCGGCGGCCTTGACGCCCATTTCCGGGCCCACGGTCTGCCGCATCAGGCGGACATCCTCCACGGTGGCGCCAGCCTTGGAGAAGCCGGTGGAGGTCTTGACGAAGTCCGCACCGGCGCTCTTGGCCGCCAGGCAGGCCTTCACCTTCTCTTCATCGGTGAGCAGGCAGGTCTCGATGATGACCTTCAGCTTCGCCGGGCCGCAGGCCGCCTTCACCGCGGCGATGTCGCTCTCCACCAGCGCCCAGTCGCCGTCCTTGGCCGCGCCCAGGTTGATCACCATGTCGATCTCTCCCGCACCGTTCTTCACGGCCACGGCGGTCTCCGCCGCCTTGCTCTCGCTGGGGATCGCGCCCAGGGGGAACCCCACCACGCAGCAGGGCGTCACGTCGGAGCCCTTCAGCTCCTCCGCCACCAGGGCGATCCGGCTGGGATTGACGCATACGGAGGCAAAGTGCCAGGTCTTGGCCTCGTCGCAGATCTTCCGGATCTGCTCCGCGCTGGCTTCAGGCTTCAGCAGGGTGTGGTCGATGTACTTCGCCAACTCTCTCGCGTTCATATTTCAACACTCCCGTCGTCTGTATTCACAAGACCCCTTCGGGCCATTCACCCTCCATTATAGCGACTTCGGGCGGTTTGTCAACCGCGGCGGGCCCTGCGCGGCCACCCGCTCCATCCTTTGTTCCGCGCCACAAAATATTAATAAGTCAGCTCAATTTGGGAATTCGAACGGCCGGTTATGCAGTATCAAAACTGTATATACATTGAATTCCCTATGCAGAAATCCACACTTTCCACACGGTTATCCACAGAAATTGAGGCTAAAACCCCGGTTTTATCGGCTTTTTGGGCATTTCACCCCCGCATCGGCCATTATGCATAAAATCTTTCCACAGACTTTGGTTTGTTTTAGCCTCATTTCATTCGAATTCCGAGCCGCTTTGTGACTTTTCCGCGCTCAGCCGTTCCAATTTCTGTCACAATCTGGCGTTCAGCGGCCTTTTGAGCCCGTTGAACCGCCCTTTCCACCGATTTCCTACCGGTTTAATAATGTCATTAATATTACTAATTATTACAAAAGTATTTCATGAATACGTCTTTTAGGTATACATTAAGGAAGTATTGGCATTACATGTCGTGAGCTTCGGCCATTGCCTCCAGCACCTCCCGCGCCGCGCGCAGCTGGATGACCCGCGTCCGCGCGTCGGCCCGGGGCAGCTCGGCGGTGGGCTCCAGGTTCAGCGTGCCCGCATAGTCCGTCTCCCGCAGCGCCTCCATCACCCCGTCCCAATCGATCCGGCCGTAACCGGGGAACAGGTGCAGGTCCTCGTAGATCGGGCCGATCCGGCCGTAATTGTCATTCAGGTGCAGCGAGCCCAGGTGCCTGCCGAAGGCGCGGATCATCGCTGGAATATCCTGGCCGGCGATGTTGGCATGGCCGGTGTCCAGACACAGCTTGACCAGCGGGTGGTCCAGCTTCTGGGCCAGGTAGACCATCTCCGCCGCGGTGGTGCACTGGTAGCCCCCGTCCCCCGGCAATTGCACGTGGTTGAAGTCGAAGGTGTTCTCCAGGTGCAGCTCCACGTCGAAGCGCTCCGCCGTTGGCAGGAGCGCCGAGAACCACTCCGCGTTGATGTCCAGCAGCCGCGTCCGCAGGGCCTCGCTGTCCACCCGCCCGCCGTAGAACTGAGGATGGAAGATCAGGCGGCGGCAGCCCAGCATCCGGGCGGCCTCGATGGTGCGGTGGAAGATCTCCGCAGAGGGATCCACGGACAGGTCCGGGCGGATCGGCCCGCCGTGGTTCCACAGGCCGTGGGCCTGCCCCACCGACAGCCCCGCCCCCGCCAGGCTGTCCCGCGTCCGGCGGACCCAGTCCCGCCAGCCGGGCTCCAGCATCGGGGCGTCCTTGCCCTCGCTGTAGCGGTACAGCCAGAAATCGATCGTGTCAAAGCCCGCCCCCGCCAGCGCGGCGACGCAGTCCTCCAGCGGCGACACCTTGGCCATGGCGGCCGCCGAGCAGCTGATGATGTGCTTCATCTGTCGTACTTCCCTTTCATCGTTTCATGTTTCCCGGGCGTTTCACGGTCCCGCCGCAAAGCGCCCTATCGCCGGCTGCCCGTCACGGCGCACACCGCGTTGATCAGCACCGCCGTCAGCACCGCGTACAGCAGGCCTGGAGCCTCGAAGCCCTCCACGAGCTTATCGCAGCCATAGATCAGCCCCACGTCGATGACTATGCCGAACAGCCCCAGGGTCAGGCAGCCCAGGGGCGCGGAGAGCACCCGCAGCACGGGCCTCAGCAGCAGGTGGGCGATGCCCAGCAGCGCGCCGGTCACCAGCGCGGGCTTGAGCTGCTCCAGCGTGGGCGTTCCCTCGTACACGCCCATCATCATCGCCACCGTGGGCACCGCCAGCACGCAGCATAAAAATACGATGGTTCGGCTTCCGCTTCTCTTCTTCTTCACGCGTCAATCTCCTTAGAGTGTATTTCAAAAATTAGGGATGTGCAGTTTCGAGCAGATAATCATTCATTTCAAGGCGGTTTTCCGCAGGCTTAGTGGGGCTAAGTCAAGGGAAACCAACGCTGAAATGGAGGATTAGATGCCGAATATGCATCTTTCCGAATTTAGAAACAGACTCCAAAATAGGCTCCTATGTCGTCACGGAACGCCGCCCAGGCGCCCTCGTCCGGCGGTGCGCTGACAAAGCGCATCGCCTCGTGCCGGGTGGGGTGATCGAAGGTCAGCGAGGCCGCCCACAGGGCGATCTGCTGGCCCGGCCTGCCGCCGCCGTAGCGGGCGTCCCCCCACAGGGGAAAGCCCGCGTGGGCGTGCTGCACGCGGATCTGGTGGGCGCGCCCGGTGAACAGCTCCACCTCCAGCAGCGTCAGCCCGTCGCGCCGGGCCAGCGGCCGCGTCACAAGCCGCGCCCGCTTCGCCCCGGGCGTGCCCTCCGGCACCACCCGGACCATGCCCGTGCTCCCGTCCTTGAGCAGCGCGTCCTCAAGCTCAAGCGGCCGGATCACCTCTCCCCGGGCCACGGCCAGGTAGCGCTTGTCCTGGGCGTGGCCGGCGAAGTCCGCCGACAGCCGCGAGGCCGCCTTGGAGGTCCGGGCGAACACCATCACGCCGCCCACGGGCCGGTCCAACCGGTGCACCAACCCGAGGTACACGTTGCCCGGCTTTTGATATTTATTGCCAATATAGCGCTTCAGTATGCTCAGAAGGTCGTCGTCCCCGGAGCTGTCCGCCTGCACGGGCAGGTTCGGGGGCTTCACCACCACCAGCAGGTGGTTGTCCTCGTAGAGCACGTCGATGGCGAACCTTCCCGCCCGCACCCGTTCAACCATGGGCCTCCCCCTCTTCGCATGGGTTCTCATCCCGACCATTGTAGCATTTTTCCCGCCGGGATGCAACGCGAGGCGCGCCTTTCCCGCCCCAAACGGTCATTTTCCCATTGAAATTGAGCCCCGCATATGCTATGATAGGCACAATGAGGAGGGATTATTATGTATGATGTCACTGCGCTCGGCGAACTGCTGATTGACTTTGCCCCCAAGTCCGTGGACGAAGCGGGCTACCCCACCCTGGCCGCGAATCCCGGCGGCGCGCCCGGCAACTTCCTGGCCGCGCTGAACAAGTACGGCTGCTCCACCGCCATGATCGGCAAGGTGGGCGACGACATGTTCGGCCGCCTGCTGCTGAACACGCTGCGCCTGGCGGGCATCGAGACCCGGGGCATCGTGGTCGACCCGAACCAGTTCACCACCCTGGCCTTCGTCTCCCTGGACGCCAACGGCAACCGGGACTTCAGCTTTGCCCGTAAGCCCGGCGCGGACACCTGCATCAACGCGGATGAAATGGATGCCAGCCTGATCATCGGCAGCCGGGTGTTCCACTTCGGCACCCTCTCCCTGACCGACGACCCCGCCCGCACCGCCACCCACTGCGCGGTGGAGCTGGCAAAGGCCCGGGGCGTGCTGGTCAGCGTGGACCCGAACCTGCGCAAGCCCCTCTGGCCGAGCATGGACGCCGCCAAGGAAGCCATCGAGTGGAGCCTGCACCAGGCGGACATCGTCAAGATCAGCGACGAGGAGATCGAGTTCCTGTGGGGGCTGTCCCCCGAAGCGGGCGCCCAGAAGCTGCTGAACGAGTACGGCGTGTCCCTGGTCTACGCCACCCTGGGCCCGAAGGGCTGCCACGTGGCCAACCGCAACGGCACCGCCACCGTGGCCTCCCCCACCGGCATCAAGGTGATCGACACCACCGGCGCGGGCGACATCTTCGGCGGCAGCGCCATGAGCCGTTTCCTCAAGCTGAACAAGGCCCCCGGCGACCTCACCGTCCAGGAGATGACTGACATCACCCGATTTGCCTGCACCGCCGCGAGCCTCTCCACCCAGAAGCACGGCGGCATCTCCAGCGTGCCGGAGCTGGAAGAGGTGGAAAGGAAGCTGGCGGAGTAAGCGCGAAAGCGTCTCTTCGGCAGTCTACACCCCATGCGTTTGGCGGGGCGGCGATGAAAACCATCGCCGCCTCCGCTTTTTTGCGCCATTTTTCAAGCCTCCGCCTTTCTGTCCCCTCGGGATTCTTTTTTCGTATATTCTTTATAAATTAACGCAGACTAATCATTGAGTTCAAGCCGACGTTCTATAATGGTTACACGAAAATGAAGGAGGTAATCCCATGGGAAAACTTGATGGAAAAGTCGCAATCATCACTGGTTCCACCTCCGGCATGGGCCGGGACACCGCCTACCTGTTCGCCAAAGAAGGCGCGAAGGTGGTCGTGACGGGCCGCAATGAGGCGCGCGCCCAGGCCGTCGTGGACAAGATCAAGGCCGACGGCGGCGAGGCGATCTGCGTCATCGCGGACACCAGCGACCTGAATGCCCCCCAGAAGATCTTCGACGCCACGATGGAAGCCTACGGCACCGTGGACATCCTGTTCAACAACGCGGGCATGCTGAGCCTGAAGCCGATCCTCGACTGTTCCCTGGAGGAGTTCCAGCGGGTGATGACCGTGAACGTCACCTCGGCGTTCCTGCTGAGCAAGCTGTGCGCGCCGGTCATGAAGGCCAAGGGCGAGGGCCACATCATCAACACCTCCTCCGTGGCGGGCTGCGCGGCCCACTGGGGCCCGGTGGCCTACTGCACCAGCAAGCACGCCATGAACGGCCTGACCAAGTCCATGGCCCTGGAGCTGGGGCCGGAGATCCACGTGAACGGCATCCAGCCCGGCACGATCCTCACCGCCATGCTGGACGAGGCCGGCGGCGAGGCCGCCATGGGCTTCATGAAGGACCGCTCTCCGCTGCACCGCGTGGCGCAGGGCAGCGAGATCGCCACCGTGGCGCTGTTCCTGGCGACGAAGGACTCCTCCTTCATCGACGGCCAGCTGATACGCGTGGACGGCGGCGTGGACATCTGATCGAAGGCGGCGCCCTTTCAGTGCAAAGAGGCTCTCCGCCCCGAATCCTCGGATTCGGGGCGGGGAGCCTCTCGTCTTTCGCTCAAGCTGTCAGGCGTTTCTGCCCAGCTGGAACGCCTTCTTGTTCATCTCCAAGAACTTCGGCGGCACCGTCTCCTCGATGGCCTTGATCCAGGCCTCCTCGGGGAAGTCCATGTGCCGGGACAGCACGCCGATCAGCACCACGTTCACGGCCTTGGGGCTGCCCGCCTGCTCTGCCAGCGCCAGGGCGTCCACCGCCTGCACGTCGGCCATGGCGGAGAGCTTCTCCACAATGCCCTCGGGATAGGCCATCGCGCCGGTGATGACGGGCATGGGCCAGGTCTTCTGGGTGTTTGTAATGAGTTTCCCACCTTTTTTGAGATAGGAAATCCACCGCGCGGATTCCAGGATCTCAAAGGACAGGATATAGTCCGCCTCGCCCTGGTCCACGATGGGCGAATACACCTTGTCGCCGTAGCGCACGTAGGTCACCACCGAGCCGCCCCGCTGGGACATGCCGTGCACCTCGGACAGCTTCACGTCGTAGCCCGCGCCGATCAGCACGTTGCCCAGCAGCTTTGAGGCCAGCAGGGTGCCCTGCCCGCCGACGCCGACGATCATGATGGAAGTGGTCTTCATATCACTTGCCCTCCTTCCGCTCGAACGCGCCGAATTTGCACATCTGCTCGCACAGGCCGCAGCCCACGCAGATGGTGGCGTCGATCGACGCCTTCTTGTCAGAGAACCGGATGGCCGGGCAGCCGATCTTCATGCAGCTCTTGCAGCCCTTGCACTTCTCCGGATCGATGGACAGGGCGGGCTTGGCTTTCACGTACTTCAGCAGCGCGCAGGGCCGCCGCACGATGATGACGCTGGGGGCGTCCGCGGCGATCTCCTCCTTGATGGCGGCTTCCGTGGCGGCCATGTCCTGGGGATCCACCACGCGCACGCGCTCGATGCCCGCGGCGCGGCAGATGTCCTCCACCTTGATGGGATAGGTGGGCTCGTTCTGCAGCGTCAGGCCCGTGGTGGGGTTCTGCTGGTGGCCCGTCATGCCGGTGATGGAGTTGTCCAGCACCAGCACCGTGGCGATGGACTTGTTGTAGGCCAGGTTCACCACGCCGGTGATGCCGGAGTGCATGAACGTGCTGTCGCCGATGACGGCGACGGAGCGCTGCGCGGCCTCCTGGCCCAGCACCTTGGTGTAGCCATGGGCCATGCCGATGGAGGCGCCCATGCACAGCACGGAGTCCACCGCGTTCAGCGGCGCGCCGCTGCCCAGGGTATAGCAGCCGATGTCGCCCAGCACGGTCAGCTTCAGCTTGCTCAGCACCGTGAACAGGCCGCGGTGGGGACAGCCGGGACACATCACCGGCGGGCGGCCCGGAACGGCCTCGTCATAGGCGTCGAAGGCGGGCAGCGCCTCGCCCATGGCCCTGCGCAGCTTGTTCTGGGACAGCTCGCCCAGGCAGCCGAACAGGTCCTTGCCGCCGTCCACCCGGATGCCGTTGGCCCGCAGGTGGTTCTCGATCACGCCGTCCAGCTCCTCCACCACGATCAGGCGGTCCACCTTCCCGGCGAAGTCCTTCAGCAGCTGCACCGGCAGCGGGTTCACCAGGCCCAGCTTCACCACGCTGGCCTCGGGGAAGGCCTCCTTCACGTACAGGTAACAGGTGCCGGAGGTGACGAAGCCAAGGGCGGTGTCCCCCATCTCCACCCGGTTCAGGGGCGTGGTCTCAGCAAAGGCGCGCAGCGCGTCCATGCGCTTCTCCACCTCGATGTGGCGCTTGACGGCGTTGGCCGGGGCCGCCACGTACTTCTGCGGGTTGCGCTCGTAGGTCTTGAGCGCGCGCTCCTCCCGGTCGAACAGCTCCACCTGGCACTGGGAATGGGCCACGCGGGTGCACGTGCGCAGCACGGCGGGGGTGTCGAAGGTCTCGGAGATCTCATAGGCCGCCTTCACGAAGTCCCGGCACTCCCGGGAATCCGAGGGCTCCAGCATGGGCAGCTTCGCCGCGATGGCGTAGTGGCGGCTGTCCTGCTCGTTCTGGCTGCTGTGCATGCCCGGGTCGTCCGCCACGCACACCACCAGTCCGCCGTTCACGCCGGTATAGGAGGCGGTGAACAGCGGGTCCGCGGCCACGTTGAAGCCCACGTGCTTCATGGCGCAGAAGCTGCGGGCCCCCGCCAGGCTCGCGCCCACGGCGGATTCGGCGGCCACCTTCTCGTTGGGCGCCCATTCCGCGTAGATCTCATCGTAGAGGGCCGCCTGCTCCGTGATCTCGGTGGACGGCGTGCCCGGATAGGACGACACAAACCGACAGCCCGCTTCGTACAGTCCGCGCGCCACCGCCTGGTTGCCCAGCATCAGCTTTTTCATGGCAATTCTCCCTTTCAGATTCCGGCGCGCCGCGCTGCCGCGCCGCGCCACGACGCATAGTCATTGACTAATATGATAGCACAAACCCACGGCCGGTGCAAGGGCGCTTCGCGCAATTTGGCGCATCGGTCGCCTTTTTCACACAAAGCGCCGCCGGGATCGCTCTCGGCGGCGCAATTTCCAACTATTCGACTGTCTCTCAGCCCACGGCGTTCTGGGCCATGGGATCCTCGGTGGGCTCGGGCTCGTCGGCCGCGGGCTCCTCCGCCGCCTCGTCTTCCTCTGCCTCCGGGGCAGGCGTGGGCTCCGCGCCCTCAAACAGGCGCTGCTGGAAGGCGTTGTCGGCGATGCCGGTGGGCTCCATGCCGAAGGCTTCCTGGGCCGCGCGAATGGCCTCCTCGGTCATCGGGCCGAAGTTGCCGTCCGCCACGCCGGTCAGGTAGCCCAGTTCGATCAGGCGGGCCTGCATGGCGGCGACCTCGTCGCTCTTGATGCCGCGCTGCAGCGTGGGATACACGACCTCGGAGGTGGGCTCGGGCTCGTCGCTCTCCACCTCAAACAGGATCATCTGGGGCACGCCGTCATTGTAGGTGGTCACCACCAGGTAGGCCATCTCCTCGCCGGTGGCGGAGTACTGATAGCGCTTGTACAGCATCTTGGGGGTGTCGGAGACCACCGCGACGTCGTAATTGCCAGCGATCTCGGCGTCCATCAGCTGATAGCCGCGCTCCGTGGACGCGCCGGACTCGCTGCGCAGGCTGATGTCCACCACGTTCTGGGGCACGATCGTCGCCGTGCCGGCGTAGCCGTTCAGCACCAGCTCGAAGCCCGCGCCGGCCTCGTTGCCCTGCAGGCGGTACTGGGTGGAATACTTGGCGGCGAAATCGGTGGGACGCATGAAGTCCTTCATCGTCTGGGTGAAGCTGATGGTCTCGTAAGGCGCGTCGGTGGCCGTCACGCGGGCCGTGCCGTCCGACAGGATCTGGGTGGAATAGGTGAAGCTCTCGCCATAGGGCACGATCGCGATCACCTGGGGGCCTTCCTCGACGGGGGCCTCCGTCTCCGCGGGCTGCTCGCTCACCTCGGGGGCGGCGGCCTCATCGGGCGCGGCGGTCTCGGCGGGGGCCTCGTTCTCCGCAGGCGTCACCTCTGCGGGCGCTTCGGCGGCGGGCGTCGCCGTCGCGGCGGATTCTTCGGCAGGCTCCTCGGCGGGCTCCTCCGCAGGGGCTTCGGCGGGCTCGGCCTCGGGCTCCTCAGCGGGCACTTCGGCAGGTTCCTCAGTGGGCTCCTCGGCAGGCGCTTCAGCAGACTCCTCCTCGGGGAAGATCGCCGGCTCGCCTTCAATGGCGCCGTCGGGCTCGCCCTCAGGGAAGATCTCCGGCGCTTCGGTCGCCTCCGGCTGTTCAGCCTGGGGCTCTTCAGTCGGGGCCGGGGTGGGCGTGGGCGCTTCGGTCGGCGCTTCGGTGACCATCGGAACGGGCGTCGGGGTCTCGGTCGGCGCCTCGGTGATCTCCGGCGTGGGCGTCGGGGCCTCGGTCGGCACCTCGGTGATCTCCGGCGCGATGACCGTCTCAGGCGTTCCGGCGGCGAACCAGCGATAGGCCAGGATGCCCAGCGACAGGCCGAGGATGAAGAATATGATGCCGACAATCAGCATGCGCCTGCGATACTTTGCGCGAACGCGCTGTATACGCGCCTTCATGGCCGCGCTCTGTCTCGGTGAAATCTTATTCATACGCTTACAAAGCCTCCTGCAAACGACAGATATACTTATATTAATTATAGCCAGCGCCTCAATCGAACGTCAAGTCGAATCTCGGCGCTGGCACTACATTCTCGTGACGAAATTGTGACCTTTCGCCCCGCCTCGAGACGCTCCCGTTCAGGACACCGCGCCGCGGGTCAGATGCCGATCTCTCCCTCCGGCTGCAGGGCCTCCACGTTGGGCAGGTCCGCCAGGGACTGCATGCCGAAGTGCTGCAGGAACTTGTCCGTGGTGCCGTAGAGGATGGGCCGTCCCAGGGTCTCCCGCCGGCCCTGCTCCTCGATGAAGCCCTTGTTCAGCAGGCTCTGCACCGAGTAGTCGCACTTCACGCCGCGCACGGCCTCGATATCGCCCTTGGTGACCGGCTGGCGGTAGGCGATGATGGACAGCGTCTCCAGCACCGCCTGGGAGAGGGGCTGCTTCTGCAGCGGCTGCAAAAACGCCTCGACCTGCTCCGCGTACTTCGGGCAGATGGACAGGAACACGGTCTCCCCGCTGCGGTTCAGCTGGATGCCCCGGTTCTCCAGCGCCAGGTGGTCCCCCAGCGCGGCCAGGGATTCCTCCAGCTCGGAGACCGTCAGGTTCATCGCGTGGGCCATCGCGTCGACGCGCACCGGGTCGCCGGAGACGAACAGTATCGCCTCGATCACCGCGCTCAGATTTTCCATGGGCCCGCACCCCTTTTCAAAAAGCATGCCAGTAGTGTATCACAATCCCGCCCGGCAATCAAGCGCGGAACGTCAAGCCCTGTTTAAATCCAGGGCACGTTCCCGCGGCCCATTCCCCGAAAACCGTATTGCAAAGCCCTCCAAAATGTATTACAATAAGACTGGATATTTGTGAAGGGACATGATTATACCGTGATACGCCTGATCGCAACAGACCTGGACGATACGCTCCTGAACGCGGACAACGACCTCTCCCCCCGCACCCAGGCGGCGCTGACCGCCGCCATGGAGGCCGGCTGCGGCATCACGCTGTCCAGCGGCAGGATGCTGGAGGCCATGCTGCCCTTTGCCGAGCGCATCGGCGTGAACGCGCCCATGCTGCTATACAACGGGGCGCTGGTGTACGACCACAACACCGACGAGACCATCTATGCTCCGCGCATCCCCTACGAGGTGGCGCTGGGCGTCGTTCGCATGGCGGAGGCCATGGGCTTCTACATCCAGCTGTATCCCGGCAAGGGCTACTTCTGCGACGAGATTTGCGACCACACCGCCGCCTACGCCCGGCAGATCCGGGTGGAGGCCACGCCGGTGCACATGCCCATGTCCCGCTGGCTGGAGCAGAACCCCCGGGACATGCAGAAGATGCTGATCATCGACACCCCCGAGGGCGCCGACCGGGCCCAGGCCGCCCTGCGGGAGGCCTTCCCCCACGGGGCCTGCTTTTTGAAGTCCAAGCCCCACTTCGTGGAGATCGCCCCGGAGAACGTGGACAAGGGCCGCTCCCTGGCGCGGCTGGCGGAGCACCTCGGCCTGACGGCGGAGGAGGTCATGGCCTTCGGCGACGGCCAGAACGACGTGCCCATGCTGGAGTATGCCGGCTATGGCTACGCCATGGCGAACGCCTGCCGGGAGGCGCTGGCCTGCACGCCCCTCGTCGCCCCCGCCAACACCGAGGACGGCGTGGCCCAGGTGATCGAGCGCTGCCTGCGCGAGGGCCGCATCGGCCCCATGAAGCGCTGACATACCCGCCCGGAAAGCCCTGGCATGCGCCAGGATGGCGCGCCCATCCCCGCTTCACAACGACACCACCCACCAGGAGGAATCGCTGATGGTATCCGAATCCGATTTTGTCAAGACCCTGGGCCTGACGCGCATGCTGTCCGTGGACAGCAAGACGCTGCCCATCGAGGTCAGCAACACCAACCGCCCCGGCATGCAGTTCGCCAACTACTGGGATTTCTTCCCCTATGAGCGGCCCCAGCTGCTGGGCAAGGTGGAGATGACCTACCTGTCCCAGCTGGACGAGCTGACCCGCCGGGAGCGGCTGGCCAAGTACTTCACCTATCCCTTGCCCTGCATCATCATCTGCCGCGGCTATCCCTGCTTCGACGAAATGGTGATCCTGGCCATGGCGCGCAAGATCCCCATCTACTCCACCAAGAAGGAGACCACCCAGTTCGAGCTGGAGCTGATCGCCTACCTGCGCGACCGCCTGGCGCCCCGGGAGACCCGGCACGGCGTGCTGGTGAACGTGTTCGGCGCGGGCCTGCTGATCACCGGCAACAGCGGCGTGGGCAAGAGCGAGGCGGCCCTGGAGCTGGTCAAGCGCGGCCACCAGCTGGTGGCGGACGACGTGGTGGACATCCGCCGCGTGGAGGACAACCGGCTGATCGGCGAGTCGCCGGAGCTGGTGCGCCACTTCATGGAGATCCGCGGCGTGGGCATCATCGACGTGTCCACCATGTACGGCGCGGGCGCCATCATGCGCAGCAAGACCATCGACATGGTCATCCACCTGGAGATGTGGCAGGCCGACAAGGAGTACGACCGCCTGGGCCTGACGGACAACTTCATCGAGATCCTGGGCGTGAAGGTGCCCAGCCTGCTGCTGCCCATCCACCCCGGCCGCAACCTGGCCGTGGTGCTGGAGGTGGCGGCGCGCAACCAGCGCCTGAAGCAGATGGGCTACAACGCCGCCAACGAGCTGACCCGCCGCCACATGGAGCGCTTCCAGCACAACCTGGACGAGGAATAACGCGGCGCGCAACCACAGGCGCAACAACGATACATAGATTCAGGAGGCTTCCGCAATGTATTACATCGGCATCGATTTGGGCGGTACCGGCATCAAGGCCGGCATCGTGGACGAGCAGGGAAACATCATCCTCAAGGACAGCTGTCCCACCGGCGCGGAGCGCGGCTACGGCGCGGTGATCCAGGACATGGCCAACCTGGCCATCTCCGTGGTGGAAAAGAGCGGCCATAGGATGAGCGAGATCAAGGCCATCGGCATCGGCCTGCCCGGCGTGATGGACCCCCGCACCGGCAGGGTGCCCTTCTGCACCAACCTGGGCTGGCACGACGTGCCCATCATCCAGGAGATGGCGAAGTACACCGACCGCCCCGTGTTCGTGGACAACGACGCCACCGTGGCGGGCCTGGCCGAGTCCGTGGCGGGCGTCTCCGCCGGCTGCGCCAACAGCCTGTTCATCACGCTGGGCACCGGCGTGGGCGGCGGCGTGATCATCGGCGGCAAGGTGTTCTCCGGCAGCCACGGCGTGGCCTCGGAGATCGGCCACATGGTCGTCGTCGCCGACGGCGAGATGTGCACCTGCGGCATGCGCGGCTGCTGGGAGCGCTACGCCAGCGCCACCGCGCTGATCCGCGAGGGCCGCAAGCTCTGCGCCAACAATCCCGACACCGCCCTGGCCAAGGCCGTGGACGGCGACCTGAAGGCCATCACCGCCAAGCACGTGATCGACCTGGCCAAGCAGGGCGACCCGGACTGCGCCGCGCTGTTCGACCGCTACGTCTACTACCTCTGCCTGGGCCTGCGCAACATGGTCAGCCTGTACGACCCGGAGGTCATCGCCCTGGGCGGCGGCGTGTCCCACGCCGGCGAATTCCTGCTGAACGCCGTGCGGGCCAAGCTCCCCGGCATGGTGTTCTACAGGGACATGCCCTTCGCCCGGGTCGAGCTGGCGAAGCTGACCAACGACGCCGGCATCATCGGCGCGGCAATGCTGGGAAGGTAAACTGTATTGGGGAAGTATTCTCCCCACTACAGGCATTCTTTCTCTCAACTCTTAACTCTAAATCTCGGAGGTTTACTATGCGCGCCTACGAACGCTTTCTGAACTATGTGCAATACGACACCGCCTCTAACGAAAACAGCCCCACCTGCCCCAGCACCGAAAAGCAGCTGGTGCTGGCCCGGGCGCTGGTGGAGGAGCTGAAGGCCCTGGGCGTGGAAGACGCCCGGATGGACGAACACGGCTACGTCTACGGCAGCGTGCCTGCCAACGCCGAGGGCCTGCCGTCCATCGGACTGATCTCCCACATGGACGTGGTAGACTGCGTGCCCAGCGCGCCGGTCATCCCCGCCATCATCAGGGACTACGACGGCGGCCCGGTGACGCTGGCCAACGGCATGGTGCTGGACCCCGCCGTGTTCCCGGAGGTCGCCGGGGCGAAGAGCAAGTCCCTGATCGTCACCGACGGCAACACCTCCCTGGGCGCCGACGACAAGGCCGGCGTGGCCGAGATCATGACGCTGGTGGAGCGCCTGCAAAGCGACCCCGCGCTGAAGCACGGCAGGATCTGCGTCGGCTTCACCCCGGACGAGGAGATCGGCCGCGGCGCGGACCTGTTCGATGTGAAGGGCTTCGGCGCCGAGTTCGCCTACACGGTGGACGGCGGTGCGGTGGGCGGCATCAGCTACGAGTGCTTCAACGCCGCCTCCGGCCTGGTGACGGTGCACGGCCGCAACGTGCACCCCGGCAGCGCCAAGAACATCATGGTCAACGCCTCCCTGGTGGCCATGGAGTTCGCCGGCATGCTGCCGCCCCAGCAGCGCCCGGAGCACACCGAGGGCTACGAGGGCTTCTTCCACCTGTCCGAGATGAAGGGCCAGGAGGAGCTCGCAACGCTGCACTACATCATCCGAGACCATGACCGCGTGCGCTTCGAGGCCCGGAAGGAGCAGTTCCAGAACATCGCCGCCTACCTGAACGGCAAGTACGGCCCCGGCGCGGTGGAGGTGGAGGTCAAGGACTCCTACTACAACATGCGGGAGCTGATCGAGGAGCGCATGGACATCGTGGAGCGGGCCAACGCGGCCTATCGCGCCGTGGGCGTGGAGCCCTGGAGCGAGCCCATCCGCGGCGGCACCGACGGCGCACGGCTGACCTTCATGGGCCTGCCCTGCCCCAACATTGCCACCGGCGGCATGAACTGCCACGGCCGCTTCGAGTGCGTCGCCATCGAGGACATGGACCTGATGACCGACATGCTCGTCCACCTGGTGACCTCCCCACGGTACTGACCGTCCCAAACCGATAGCTTTCCCTGAAAGGAACCGACATGGAAAAGACCCAGACCCCCTCCAAAAAGCTGACCCGGATCACCGCCGCCCTCCTGACGGTCGTCTTCCTGGGCTTCGTATTCACCGTGTTCTTCGTCATGCTGATCCAGGAGCACCACGCCCTGCTGCACTCCGTGCAGATGACCCCCGAGCTGAAGGCCACCCTGCCCGAGCACCCGGACAAGCTGGACCGCCTCTCCGCCCGCATCAGCTCCTTCACCGCCGCCATCGCGGACAAGATGTGGCTGAAGGAGGACATGGGCTACGTCAACTCTGCCTTCCAGTATGCCCTGGGCAAGAAGGTGATCAACACCGGCAGCCAGAACATGATCACGCTGACCACCGGCCACCTGTACGACCTGACGAGCTACAAGCCGCTGGAGGCCAACGCCCGGGAGATCGTCGCCACCCGGCAGAACACCCTGGCGGGCATCCCCTTCCTGTTCGTCTACGAGCATCCCACCCTGTACGACGACGCCATGATGCCCTCCGGCTACGAGGCGCTGGACCACTCCGCCCAAATGGCGGACGAGGTGCTCGCCATCCTGCGGGAGAACGACATCCCCGTGCTGGACAGCCGCCAGGTATTGACCGAAAGCGGCCGCGACCTCGACGACCTGCTGATGGTCACCGACCAGCACTGGTCCACGCTGGCCGCCATCACCATGGCCCAGCGCATCGCCGTGGAATTGAACGACCTCGCCGGGGCGGACCTGGACCCCTCCCTGCTGGACCTGGACAACCTGAACACGCTGACCCATGAGAAGCTGTTCATGGGCAAGTACGGCCAGCGCGTGGGCCCGTCCATCGTCGACCCGGACGACATCGTGGAGTACTGGCCCGTCTACGACACCGGGATCTCCCGCCAGACCCTGCGCGCCTCCGGGCCCGAACAGGCTTCCGGCAGCTTCCGCGAGGCGGTCACCCGCGCCGACCGGCTGGAGCCCGATCCCGGCAGGACGTGGAACAAGCTGGCCTACACCTACTACGGCCAGGTGGAGTACTACGACATGCTGACCAACGAGGCCGCGCCGGACTTCACCATCCTGCTGCTGAAGGACTCCTACAGCGCGCCCATCGCCACCTTCACCTCCCTGATGGCCCGGCACGTGATCGCCATCGACATGCGCCGCGACATCGAGCCGCTGGAGTGGTGGGTGGAGCAGTATCACCCCGACGCCGTGGTCATGGCCTACAGCCTGCAAATGCTGCGGGATGACGAGTACGAGTTCGGCTGAGCGGCGGGGATCGACGCAAAGCGCGTACTATATGCCAATAAACGCGGGCATCCGTGTCACAGATCGACACCGATGCCCGCGTTTATTTCGGTTTGATGGGAGTGTTATTTCCCGGCCGCGTCACCGCTCTGCCAGTGCTCCCGCAGCGTGCCCTCCCCAAAGGCGTAGGGCAGGTTGCCGATCACCGGCATGAGCCGCTCGAACATGGCCTCGTTCTCCGCGGCCCCTGCCGCGTCCCCCGCTTCCCTCTGGTGGATGGCAAGGCGGCGCAGCATTCGCGTCAGCATCTCCGCGGACAGGTTGCGCTGTCTTTGCGCGGCCTCGAGGGCCTCCGGGCCCCGCAGCACCTCCGCGGCCACCTCCAGCTTGGTGAAGTAGATCTCCGGGATGCCCTCCACGGCGGCCCGGGCCGTCTCCCACTCGCCCAGCGCCGCGCAGTTCTCCGCCATGATGCGCAGGGCGTCGTATTTCACGTCGTCAAAGCGGGTGCTGTTTTCCACCAGCTGGCGGCAGAGCTCGATCACCTCCCGCCGCCGCTCCGGCGCGCGAATGGTGTACAGCAGGTTGTTCAGCAGCACCTCGTCCCCGGGATAGCGCTTCAGCGCCTCCCGCAGCAGCGCCTCCGCCCGCTCCGGCGCGTCCCGGCGCAGGTCGGCCGCCTCGGCGCAGATGGCTTCGATCTTCCGATCCCGCTCCATGCGGTTGACGCCGAACAGCTCGTCCGTCGCCACGTCGAAGACCTCGGCCAGCGCCGGAATCAGCGCGATGTCCGGCAGAGACAGGCCGTTTTCCCACTTGGACACCGCCTGGTAGCTCACGCCCAGCCGCTCGGCCAGCTTCTCCTGGGTCATGCCGCGCCGCGTCCTCAGCGCGCGGATCCGGCTTCCCATCTCCATGTTCATGGTTCATCGTCCTCCTGTTGTTTCGTCCCGCGGTCACCTGTATTGTACCACGTCCGCACCTTTGAGGAAATAACGCGTTCGTCGACCCTGCCTCAACCGGTGGGCGAGGACTCCGGCAAGGCATCCGCGGCATCCACCCTTTCGCATTGATCCAAACGACAGAAAACCCCTGCCGGCCAGGCACGGGCCGACAGGGGTTGATGCTTCGGGCGGCCCTGGGGCATCAGCCCCGGGTCATCAGCACGAACAGGATCACGCAGGTCACCACCACGAAGGCGGAAATCAGCGTGGCCGTCAGGTTGAACCTGCGAGGCGCGCCGCCGCCCTGGGAGGCCAGCAGGCCCGCTCGCTTCAGCGCCGTGGACAGGGGCTTGTACAGCAGCATGGTGATGCCGGCGTTCAGGCCGCCCTTGACCAGATTGAAGGGCAGGAAGGTGGGCAGCAGCATGCCCGCCACCACGGACCGGGGCACGGCCATGTACATGGGCGTGATGATGTAGTTCCAGGCCAGCATCACCGCTGTCATGATCACAACGCCCAGCGCCAGTCCAACGGCCGCGCTGCGCAGGGTGCGGTTTTTGCGGTAGAGCAGGGCGGCGGGCAGCGCGAAGGCCAGCGTGGACAGCACGTTCATCAGCAGGCCGATGGGACCGGTGCTGCTCACCGTCACCATCTCGATCAGCGAAACCACCAGCGTGATCAGCGCGGCGGCCACCGGGCCCAGCAGGAAGCCGCTCATGGCGACGATCACGTCCTTCAGGTCGTAGCTCAGAAAGCCCGCCACCGCCGGCAGGGGCCGGGTGACCAGCATGGCCACATAGGCCATGGCGGCCAGCATGGCCATCAGGGTCAACCGCTTGCTGTTGATTCTCGATTCAGACATACCGGATACCTCCTCTTCCCCGGCGCGTTCGCCGGGCATAAAAAGCGCGCCCGCGGGATCAGTCCCGGGGCGCGGACATTTCGGCACAGGCGCTTGCGCGCGTCATCTTCTTCCATCCTGACTCTACAGTCGGTACCGGAATCACACCGGTTCATGCCGCCGAAGCGGCTCGCGGACTATACCGCCGGTCGGGAATTTCACCCTGCCCCGAAGACGCAGATCATGCGATCTGATATAGTTATACGCCGGAGAAGGCCTTTTGTCAATGATGGTTTTGTTAATTCCAGCGGATTCATGGGCTTTCGGTTCACGAGGGTTCCGGGGCCCGTTCTTCCTCGCCGGCCTGCGCCTCGGGCAGGCACACCTTTATCCGGGTGCCGATGCCGGCGCGGCTGGTCACCTCGAAATGGCCCCCGTGGCGCTCCACGATCCACTGGGCGATGGAGAGCCCCAGCCCGGTGCCGCCGCTGCTGCGGGCGCGGGCTGGATCGGCCCGGAAGAAGCGGTCGAAGATCCGGGGCACGTCCTGCGCTTCGATGCCGATGCCGCTGTCCTGCACCTCCAGCCAAGCCTCCCCGTCCCGGGCGGCGGCGCTGAGCCGGATGCTGCCGCCCTCGGGGGTATAGCGCACCGCGTTGTCCACCAGGACGCGCACCGCCTGCTTCAGCAGGGCCGGGTCGCCGGACACCGGCGCAGCCTCCAATTGGCCCTCCCGCCACTGGTGGGCGGCGTCGATCATGCGGTACTCCCCCAGCACCTCCCGGGCCAGCTCCGACAGGTCCAGGGGCTCGGGATTCAGCTTCTGGCGGCCGCTGTCGCCCCGGGCCAGGAACAGCAGCTGCTCCACCAGCACCTTCATGTGGTCGGTTTCGGTCTTGATGGCGGCGATGGATTCCTCCAGCACCTTCTCGTCATCCTTGCCCCAGCGGTCCAGCATCCGCACGTAGCCCTGGATGACCGCGATGGGCGTGCGCAGCTCGTGGGAGGCGTCGGAGACGAACTGGGCCTGCTGCTGGTAGGCGGCGTGCATCCGGGCCAGCAGGTCGTTGATGGCGTCCTCCAGGCCCTGCAGGTCCTTGTCGCCGGTGGACAGCCGGTCGCCGATGTCGATCTGCTCGATGGCGTGCTCCAGGCTGTGGAACTTCTCCTCGTCCATGCCCTGCCGGTCCGGCCTCTGCTCCGCGGCCCGGCGCGCGCTCGCCTCGTCGCTCAGCCGCTGCGCCGTGGCGGCCATGCGGTCCAGCGGCTTCAGCAGCCGCCGCGCGTCCCCGGCGCCGCCGAAAAAGCCCAGCACCCACAGCACGCCCTCCCCCAGCAGCAGGGGTCGCCCGAAGCGCCAGGCCAGCCCCAGGAAATCCGCCAGCGGCACCAGGTGCCGCTCCCCCTGCCAGGTGAAGCCGTAGGTCAGGCTGAGGAGGGCCTCCGGGCCCCGGAGGGCGGGATCGAGGGTCAGGAACCGGGGCATGCCGTTGCCGACGAAGCTCCCCGTGACGGCGGTTTCCCGGGCGAAGAGGTAGGCCGCGAGGCACGTCAAAAACGCCAGCAGGTTCAAAAAGATCATCTGCCGGAGCCGCTTCCACTGCCAGGAGCGCTGGATGCGCCGGGCGATGGAATTGAACCTGCGATTCGCGTTCATGGCCGTACCCCCTTCCCGCATCCCGCCCCGCGGCCTGCGCTACTCGCTTCGCTCGCTTGCCCGCGGGTTTCACCTGCGTCTTGCCCCTTCC
>JAUMVG010000012.1:0-166 GCA_030530315.1 Clostridia bacterium
ATCGGGGTGGGGCGGCAGCCACAAACTGTCATTCTCAATTCTCCATTCCCAATTCCCAATTGAGAAAAGGCACAAGCATGTTTACATACTTGAAAATTGTGAAGTGCCGCCGCCACATTATCGGGGTGGGGCGGCAGCCACAAACTGTCATTCTCAATTCTCCATT
>JAUMVG010000012.1:266-61175 GCA_030530315.1 Clostridia bacterium
CCCAATTCTCAATTGAAAAAGAGGTACAAGCATGTTCGCACACCTTCATCTACATACCGAATACAGCCTCCTGGACGGCGCGTGCCGGATCAAGCCGCTGATGGAGCGGCTGAAGGCCCTGGGCATGACCTCCTGCGCGGTGACCGACCACGGCGTGATGTACGGCGTGGTGGACTTCTATCGCGCGGCGAAGGAGGCGGGCATCCACCCGGTGATCGGGTGCGAGGTCTACGTGTGCCCGGACATGAACAACAAGACCAGCACCACCCGGGACTACAGTCACCTGATCCTGCTGTGCGAAAACCAGAAGGGCTACCAGAACCTCTCCCGCCTGGTCAGCGAGGGCTTCATCCGGGGCTACTACTACCGCCCCCGGGTGGACTACAGGCTGCTGGAGCAGTACAGCGAGGGGCTCATCGCCCTGTCCGCCTGCCTGTCCGGCGACCTGCCGAAGCTGCTGCTGGATG
This sequence comes from Clostridia bacterium, assembly GCA_030530315.1. Taxonomy (GTDB): domain Bacteria; phylum Bacillota; class Clostridia; order Christensenellales; family Aristaeellaceae; genus UBA2862. Next base: position 734 of record JAUMVG010000012.1, read on the forward strand.
GCCGCGAGCAGGAGGCCCGGGCCATGGCCCAGCGCTACATAGACATCTTCGGGAAGGACAACTTCTTCATCGAGCTGCAGGACCACGGCCTGGCCGACCAGAAGACCGTGGCGCCCCGACTGGTGCGCCTGGCCCGGGACATGGACATCCCCCTGGTGGTCACCAACGACTGCCACTACCTGACCCGGGAGGACGCCGCCGCCCAGGAGGTGCTGATGTGCATCCAGACGGGCAAGACGCTGTCCGATGAGCACCGCATGCGCATGGACACCGACCAGATGTACGTGAAGTCGGAGGAGGAGATGCGGGCGCTGTTCCCGAACTTCGGCGAGGCCATCGAGCGCACGGAGCAGATCGCCCGGCGCTGCCAGGTGGACTTCGACTTCTCCACCACCCATCTGCCGGCGTTCCCGCTGCCCGAGGGCGAGACGGACAGGGGCTACCTGCGCAAGCTGTGCGAGGCGGGCCTTGCCCGCAAGTACGGCCCGGACCGCAGGGACGCCCGGGAGCGCATGGAGTACGAGCTGGGCGTGATCGAGAGCATGGGCTATGTGGATTATTTCCTGATCGTGTGGGACTTCATCCACTACGCCAAGACCCACGGCGTGGGCGTCGGCCCCGGGCGCGGCAGCGGCGCGGGCTCCATCGTGGCCTACGCGCTGGACATCACGGAGATCGACCCGCTGAAGTACGCGCTGGTGTTCGAGCGCTTCCTGAACCCGGAGCGGGTGTCCATGCCCGATATCGACTGCGACTTCGACTACGAGCGCCGCGGCCGGGTGATCGACTACGTGCGGCAGCGCTACGGCGCGGACCACGTGGCGCAGATCATCACCTTCGGCACCATGGCCGCCCGGGCCGTCATCCGCGACGTGGGGCGGGTGATGGACATGAGCTACCAGGAGGTGGACGCCATCGCCAAGATGGTGCCCTTCGAGCTGAACATGACGCTGGAAAAGGCGCTGAAGATGAACGCTGAGCTGCGCGGCGCCTATGAGAACGACCCCAACATCCACAAGCTGATCGAGATGGCCCGCAAGCTGGAGGGCATGCCACGAAACGCCTCCACCCACGCGGCGGGCGTGCTGATCACCGCGAAGCCGGTGGTGGACTACTGCCCGCTGCAGACCAACGACGACGTGATCACCACCCAGTTCCCCATGGGCACGGTGGAGGCCCTGGGCCTGCTGAAGATGGATTTTCTGGGGCTGCGGACCCTGAACGTGATCATGGACACCATCGAGATGGCCCGGGACCGGCTGGGGGCGGACTTCAGGAGCGAGGACATTCCCCTGGACGAGCCGGGGGTATATGAGATGATCTCCGACGGCGACACCACGGGCATATTCCAGCTGGAATCCTCGGGCATGACCCAGTTCCTGACGCAGATGAAGCCCTCCAATTTCGAGGACATCATCGCCGCCATATCGCTGTACCGGCCCGGGCCGATGGAGTCCATCCCCCGGTACGTGGCGGGCAAGCAGAACCCCGACAGCGTCACCTACCTGACGCCCCAGCTCAAGCCGATCCTGGACGTGACCTACGGCTGCATGGTCTATCAGGAGCAGGTCATGCAGATCGTGCGGGACCTGGCGGGCTATTCCATGGGCCGCAGCGACCTGGTGCGCCGCGCCATGGCCAAGAAGAAGCACGACGTGATGGCCCGGGAGAAGGAGATCTTCATCCACGGCCAGGTGGAGCCGGACGGCACCGTGTCCGTGCCCGGCTGCGTGCGCAACGGCATCTCTGAGGACGTGGCCACCCGGCTGTTCGACGAGATGACCGCCTTCGCGAGCTACGCCTTCAACAAGTCCCACGCCGCCGCCTACGCGCTGGTCGCCGTGCAGACGGCGTGGCTGAAGCTGAAATACCCGGCGGAGTTCATGGCGGCGATGATGAACTCCATGTTGGGCAACACCGACAAGATCGCCTTCTACATCCAGTATTGCCGCAGGCAGGGCATCCCGGTGCTGCCCCCGGACGTGAACCGCTCCCGGGCACGCTTCACCGTGGACGCCAGCGACGGCACGCGGGGCATCCGCTTCGGCCTGGGCGCGGTGAAAAACCTGGGCCTCAAGGCCGTGGAGGCGCTGGTGGCCGAGCGGGAGGCCTCCGGGCCCTACCGGGACTTGTACGACTTCGTGGCCCGGGTGACCGGCGGTGACATGAACAAGAAGGGCGTGGAGAGCCTGATCCGTTGCGGCGCGCTGGACAACATGCCCGGCAGCCGCAGCCAGAAGCTGCACGTGTTCGAGCGGGCCATGGACGGCATCAACCGCAGCCAGAAGAGCATGGTGACCGGCCAGATCTCGCTGTTCGGCATGACGGAGAGCGCCCTGGACGTGCCCATGCCCCCGATGCCGGACATGCCCCCCTTCGACAAGCGGCAGCTGCTGCAGATGGAGAAGGAGACCACCGGCGTGTACATCTCCGGCCATCCGCTGGACGCCTATGCCGAGCAGCTGGCGAAGCTGCCGGTGAACGCCCGGTTCCTGGAATCCCTGGCGGAGGAGGCTCCGGACGGCGGCATGTCCTGGGATCAGAAGACGGTGCGCATGGGCGGCATCATCGCCGAGAAGAAGATGAAGGCCGCCCGCAGCGGCAACATGATGGCCTTCGTGCAGCTGGAGGACATGTACGGCACCACCGAGGTGCTGGTGTTCCCAAAGGTGTACGAGCGGGTGTCCGCCCAGCTGGTGGAGGACGCGCCCGTGGTGATGACCGGCAAGCTGTCCGTGCGGGAGGAAGAGTCCCCGAAGCTGCTGCTGGACCGGGTCGCGCCGCTGTCCGACGCGGACGCGCTGGACGACCGGCCCGCGGGGCGAGGGAGCCGGGGCGGCTATGACGCGCCACCGGCCTATGACGCCTATGGCGCGCCGCCCCCGGAGGACTATGGCGGGGGATATGCCTCAAACGGTCCAGGGTGCTCGGGTGGCGCCCGCAGCGCAAGGGGCGGGCGGAAGCTGTATCTGAAGCTGACCCGCGAGACCCGGGACGAGGCGCTGCGCATACTGGCACAGACCCCCGGCCGCATCTGCGTGATGCTGTACATGGCCGACGAGAAGAAGACCTACCAGGCCCCCCGGGAATACTGGGTGGACGAGGGCTACGACTTCGGCGCGCTGGCCAACCTGATCGGCGCGGACAGCATCGTGCTGAAGGGCTAGAGATAATTCCTACGGCCCCAAGGGCAGTCAAGTCCTGAAAATTGGCCTCGACAAGAAAAAATAAACATATGTTCGATTTTAATTCCCCGCGGCTTGTGCTATAATCATGCCATAGAGAGCGCGCGGGGCGCGACAGAATAATGCACTGGAGGAAATACAGATGGCAGCTGAGAAAAAGGCCGAGAAGAAGCCCGCGATCCAGAAGCTCGGGGACGACCGGAAGAAGGCGCTGGAGGTGGCGCTGGGCAAGATCGAGAAGGACTTTGGCAAGGGCTCGGTGATGAAGCTGGGCAGCGCCGCGGGCAACATGCAGGTGGAGGTCATTCCCACCGGCAGCCTGCAGCTGGACTTCGCGCTGGGCGTAGGCGGCCTGCCCAAGGGCCGCATCGTGGAGATCTACGGCCCGGAATCCTCCGGTAAGACCACCGTGGCGCTGCACTGCGTGGCCCAGGCCCAGAAGGCCGGCGGCACCGCGGCGTTCATCGACGCGGAGCACGCGCTGGACCCGATCTACGCCTCCAAGCTGGGCGTGGACATCGACGAGCTGTATGTCTCCCAGCCGGACAACGGCGAGCAGGCGCTGGACATCTGCGAGGCGCTTGTGCGCTCCGGCGCCATCGACATCGTGGTGGTGGACTCCGTGGCGGCGCTGGTGCCCAAGGCCGAGATCGAGGGCGACATGGGCGACAGCCACGTGGGCCTGCAGGCCCGGCTGATGTCCCAGGCGCTGCGCAAGCTGACGGGCGTCATCTCCAAGACCAACGCCGTGGTGATCTTCATCAACCAGCTGCGCGAAAAGGTGGGCGTGATGTACGGCAACCCCGAGACCACCACCGGCGGCAAGGCGCTGAAGTTCTACGCCTCCGTGCGCATCGACATCCGCAAGTCCGAGGCCATCAAGGAGGGCAAGGAGATCATCGGCAACCGCACGAAGATCAAGATCGTCAAGAACAAGGTGGCCCCGCCCTTCCGCACCTGCGTGGTGGACATGCTGTACGGCGAGGGCATCTCCCGGGAGGGCGAGCTGCTGGACATCGCCGTGGAGCAGGACCTGGTGCAGAAGGCCGGTTCCTTCTATTCCTACAAGGGCGAGCGCATCGGCCAGGGCCGCGACAACGCCCGCAAGTATTTCCACGACCATCCCGAAGCCTTCGATGAGGTGGAGGCGAAGATCCGCGAGAGCTTCAAGAGCGGCGGCATCGAAGCGCCCCTGGAGTCCGCGCCGGTGGACGCCGTCGACGACGAGGAGGACGACGACGAGGAGTTCGAGCTGGACGAGTGATCGCCCGCGCAGAGGGCGGGGAGTGGATCCCCGGTTTTCCATGAAGAGCCCAATATACCCCGCCGAGCCATACAGGCGCGGCGGGGTTTTGCATATGCTCTGGAGACGCGCTTTGCCGGTTGCCAAATTGCGCAAATCGCGTTGACAAGGCCGCCCGACTCGGTTAAAATATACATTGAATAGGAATGTACATGGTTCGACCGGCCTCGAAGCCTCTCGACAAGAATCGGGAAGCGCGTCGGAGGCCGGCGCACATGCTGTGCAAGGACCGGAAAAGGGCGTGAAGCGATGAGCGCGCAGAAGCGCAGACTGGGAGCGGAAGCCAGTGGACGCCAGGGCGGGCTGCCCAGGGCGCCGCGCCGCGGCGTCAATCTGCACCATGATTTTGGCCTGAGGCTGCTCAAGCTGGCGAACGTGGTGCTGATCACCCTGCCTTTCGCGCTGGTCTGGGTGCTCTATTACATCCACACGGTGCTGATGTTCCCCTCTGTGATCAGGGCGAGCGGCATCGTGCTGATGTTCGTGGTGCTGTATATCTTCTTTGGCCGCGCCTACGAAGCCTTCCTGGTGTCGCTCAAGCGCGTGTCGGACATGTTCTATGCCCAGGCGCTGAGCATCCTGTTTTCAGATGCCTTCATGTTCCTGGTGCTGTGGCTGATGAGCAACGCCTTCCCGAACCTGCTGCCCGCGCTGGCGGCGATGGGAACGCAGCTGGTCATCTCGGCGCTGTGGTGCCTGTGCGCCAACCGATGGTACTTCTGCAACTACAGCGGCCAGAGGACCGGCGTGGTCTACGATGTGCGCCGCGGCGTGGAGGACCTGTTCGGAAAGTACGGCCTGGACCGGAAGTTTGACGTGCGGTTCACCTGCACCGTGGAGGAGTGCCTCGAGCAGGACATGGCGATGCTCAATGAGCTGACCTCCGTGTTCCTCTGCGGCGTGCACAGCCACGAGCGCAACATCATACTGAAGTACTGCGTGGCCAACGGCATCGTGGTGTACATCATCCCCCGGGTGGGCGATGTGATCATGAGCGGCGCGAAGAAGATCCACATGTTCCACCTGCCCATCCTGCGGGTGGACCGCTACAACCCCACGCCGGAGTACATCCTCGCCAAGCGGGCGCTGGACATCCTCTTCAGCCTGGCGATGATCGCCCTGACCAGCCCGCTGCTGCTGGGCATATCGCTGATCGTCAAGCTGCAGGACGGCGGGCCGGTGTTCTACAGGCAGATCCGCCTGACCAAGGACGGGCGGGAGTTCAGGATGCTCAAGTTCCGCTCGATGGTGGTCTCCGCGGAGGAGGACGGCATTCCCCGCCTCTCCAGCGGCGAGGACGACCCCCGCATCACCCCCTTCGGCCGGGTGCTGCGCGCCTGCCGGCTGGACGAGCTGCCCCAGCTGTTCAACATACTGGGCGGCAGCATGAGCGTGGTGGGCCCCAGGCCCGAGCGCCCGGAGATCGCCGCCGAGTACGAAAAGGAGATGCCGGAGTTCGCCCTGCGCCTGCAGGCCAAGGCGGGGTTGACCGGCTACGCTCAGGTCTACGGCAAGTACAACACGACGCCCTACGACAAGCTGCAGATGGACCTGATGTACATCTCCAAGCCCGGCATCGTGGAGGACCTGAAGATCATGTTCGCCACCATCATGGTACTGTTCAGCCGCGAGAGCACCGAGGGCGTCACCCCGGGCCACACCCTCGCGGAAAACGACGACAAGCCCGCCGCATGACGGGCAAAGCAAACGGGCAGCCCTTTCGGAACCAAGCGTTCCGGAAGGGCTGCCCGTTTATTATGGAAGCCTTCGGGGGGCGGGACGCGGGTCACTCCCCGGGAAGGATCACGGTCTTGATGGCCGGGGCGTCCTGCCCGTAGAGCCGGCCCAGCTCGTTTGCGCGGGACATGGGCAGCCGGTGGGTGATGATCCGGCCGGCGTCGACGCGGCCGGTGCGGATCAGCTCGATGGAGAGGGGGAAGTTCTCCGCCGGCTCCGCCAGGGAGGTCAGCAGCTGCTTCTTTTCGAACACCATCTCGCTGACGTTCAGTGTGGCCATGGGGTTCCCGCCGAAGGTGACGCCCTGGGCCAGCACGCTGCCGCCGTAGCCCACCACGCGCATGGCGTCCTCGCACACCGCGGGCGGAGCCGCCACGATGGCGGCGTCGAAGGCGCCCGCCCGGATCATGTCGGCAGTGTAGCCCTCGCCGTCCCCGGAGTAATAGATCTCGTCCGCGCCGAAGGCCAGGGCGGCGTCCTCGGCGGCCCGATTGCGCAGGCTGCCCCGGCGACGCGCCACCATGGCGATGCGGCCGGCGCCCATGGCCCGGGCGTAGGCGGCGCTCAGCAGGCCGATGGCGCCCATGCCGAACACCGCCAGCGATCCTAAGGGCCGGAGGTTCAGCTTTCGCACGCCCCGGATGGCGACGGCCAGCGGCTCCACCATCGAGGCCGTGACCGGGTCGATGCCCTCGAAGGGGTTCAGCAGGTTCTCGTGCACCACCATGGTGTCGGACATGCCCGGCTGTCCCTCCAGGTTGTAGCCGCTGCGGCAGAGCCGGGACTGCCCGGACTTGCAAGCGGGGCAGCTGCCGCAGGGGCTGACGTCCTCGCAGATGACGCGGTCGCCGGGCTTGACCCGGGTCACCTCCGGGCCGACCTCCTCCACCACGGCGGAGATCTCGTGGCCCATGGGCGTGAAGTCGTTCAGCTCCCGCAAAAAGTGCAGGTCCGTGCCGCACACGCCGCAGGCAGCGACCCGCAGGCGCACCTTTCGGCCGGTCACCTCCACGTCGCCGCGCTCCCGTAGCGCCACCTCAAAGCCCCTTCTTCCATACAGTCCGCGCATCGCCGCCGCCTCCCGCCAATGTGTGTCTGGGGCCAGCATAGCACAGCGCCGGGTCCCCGTCAAGGTTTCCGCCGGAATTGGCCCGGAATAAGCTGAAAACAGCGCCGAAACAGGGGCCGATCGTGTTGACAGATTCCCGTCATTGTGCCATAATAAAAGTGTCAACCTCGTTAAGATGCGATTAACTGAATGTTGAAGGAGATTGGTTCCATGGCACGATCACAGACGCCGCTTCTGGAAATGAAGGGCATCACCAAGCAGTTTCCGGGCGTGCTCGCGCTGGACAACGTCACCCTGACCGTCTATCCGGGTGAAGTGCTGGCGCTGGTCGGCGAAAACGGCGCGGGAAAATCGACGCTGATGAAGATCCTCTCCGGTGTCTACAAAAAGGACGCGGGGGAGATTTTGCTGGACGGAAAGCCCGTCGAGATCAGCGGGCCGCTGCACGCGCGGCAGTTGGGCATCAGCATCATCTATCAGGAGCTGAACGTGCTCAACAACATGAATATCACCGAGAACATCTTCGTGGGCCGGGAAAAGAAGAAAAACGGGTTTGTGGACAAGAAGCGGCAGCACGAGGAGGCCCGCCTCCTGCTGTCCCGGGTGGGCCTGGAGGTGGACCCCCACACCAGGACCGGGCGGCTCTCCACCGCCCAGAAGCAGATGGTGGAGGTGGCGAAGGCGCTTTCGACCCATGCCCGGATGATCATCATGGACGAGCCGACGTCTTCGCTGACGGACAAGGAGACGGAGATGCTGTTCGGCATTATCCGAAAGCTGCGGGCCGACGGCGTGGCCATCGTGTTCATCTCCCACCGAATGAACGAGATCTTCGAGATTTCCGACCGCATCGCCGTGATGCGCGACGGCCAGATGATCCAGTCGATGGACGCCGCCGAGGCCACGGAACAGAAGGTCATCGCCGCCATGGTGGGCCGCGACGTGAACAACCTGTTTGTCAAGGAGCCCGCGCCCATCGGCGAGGTGGCGCTGGAGGTGAAGAACCTCTCCACCAAGCACTTTTTGAAGGATATCTCCTTCAACGTCCGCGCCGGCGAGATCGTGGGCTTCGCGGGCCTGGTGGGCGCCGGCAGGAGCGAGGTCATGCGGGCCGTGTTCGGCATCGATCCCCGGGAGACCGGCGAGATCTTCGTCCGGGGGAGACCGACGAACATCCGCACCACCGTGGACGCCCTGCGCGCCGGGCTGGGCTTCGTGCCGGAGGACCGGAAGGAGCAGGGCCTGATATTGAAGATGAGCGTGCAGCACAACGCCTCCATCGCCGCGCTGCCCAGCGTGTCCAAGGGCGGGTTCCTGGACAAGAAGCGGGAGCGCAGGCTGGCGGGGGAGTACATCGACAAGCTGCGCGTGAAGACCCCCTCCCAGGAGCAGCGGGTCATGAACCTGTCCGGCGGCAACCAGCAGAAGGTGGTCATCGCCAAGTGGATGGCGACGCACCCCTCGGTGCTGATCCTGGATGAGCCCACCCGAGGCATCGACGTGGGCGCAAAGAAGGAGATCCACCTGCTGATGAGCGAGCTGGTGGCCCAGGGGGTCGCCATCATCATGATCTCCTCGGAGCTGCCGGAGATCCTGGGCATGTCGGACCGCATCTACGTGATGCACGACGGCAGGATCAAGGGCGAGATCGCCCGGGGCGAAGCGACCCAGGAATCCGTCATGAAGATGGCCATTTCCTGATTTGGAAGGAGAAGAAAAATGAGCGAAAATAAAAGAGCGGGCGGCGCGCTGAGCGTGTTCAAGGGCGCCAGCGCCTCCACGGTGACGATCTTTATCATCTTCGCGCTGTTGTGCGTGATCCTCTCCATCGCCCAGCCGGCGTTCCTGGAGCCCAACAACCTGCTGAGCACGGCCCGCGCCTTCTCGGCCTACGCCATCGCGGGCCTGGGCGTGTCCATGGTCATCATGACCGGCGGCATCGACATCTCGGTGGGCGCCATCTACGGCCTCGCGGCGACCATCGCGGCGCTGGCCATCAAGGGCGGCGTGCCCACGGAACTGTCGCTGATCCTCGGCTTCCTCACCGGCCTGGGCTGTGGCCTGGTCAACGGGTGCCTGGTGGTCTACTGTAAGCTGCCGCCGATGATCGCCACCCTGGGCACCCAGCAGATCTTCCGCGGCATCTGCTACATCACCACCCGCGGCTATCCCATCTCCGGCCTGGGCGAGAAGTTCCTGTGGCTGGGCCAGGGCTACTTCCTGGGCGTGCCCATCGCCATCTACGCCATGCTGGTGATCGTGGTGCTGTTTGCCATCTTCCGCAATCAGACCGTCACCGGCCGGCGCATCTTCGCCATGGGCGGCAACGCCGAGGCGACCCGCATCTCCGGCATCAACATCAAGCGGCTCTACCTGCTGTGCTACATGCTCAGCGGCCTGACGGCGGCCTTTGCGGGCATCATGAACGCCTCCAAGCTGGGCGTCTCCCAGCCCACGGCGGGCAACGGCTTTGAGATGGACGCCATCGCCTCGGTGGTCATCGGCGGCTCCTCGCTGTCCGGCGGCGAGGGCACGGTCATCGGCACCATCATCGGCGCGGCCATCATCGGCGTGCTGCGCAACGCGCTGGTGCTCTTGAAGGTGGACTCCTACTTCCAGACGCTGATCATCGGCTCGGTCATCATCGTGGCCGTGTCCATCGACCAGCTGCGCAAGTCGCGGTCCTGACCCATTACTTGACGAATTTTACCGGATGGGGTTCATCCGGAATAAAAGGAGGGTATTTCCATGAAGAAACTGGTTTCCCTGGTATTGGTCGCGATGCTGATCGCCACGCTGTGCGGCTCTGCGATGGCCGAGACCATCGTCATGATCGGCCAGCAGCTGGGCAACGTGGTGTTCCTGGACGCCGAGAAGGGCATGAACGACGCCGGCAATGACCTGGGCATCACCGTGGAGTGGCAGTCCCCGCTGCGTGCCGAGGCCGAGCTGCAGAACGAGATCATGCTCAACCTGATCTCCCGCGGCGACGTGGACGGCATCGCCATCTCCTGCACCACCGGCGACGCGCTGCTGGCCTCCATCAACGCCGCGCTGGACGCGGGCATCCAGGTGGTCTGCTACGACGTCGACTCCCCGAACTCCAACCGCGAGTATTACATCGGCACTGAAAACTACAAGGCCGGCTACACCAGCGGCGAGTACATGATCGACCTGTACAAGGACATCGACCTGGAGAAGGTCCGCGTGGCCGTGCTGGCCGGCATCCCCGGCGCCGATGACATCGAGGCCCGCATCCGCGGCTTCCAGGATGCCATCGCGGGCACGAACATCGAGATCGTCTACACCTTCGCCTGCAACGACAACGTGGACGAGGCCATCGAGGGCGTCGAGGCCTACAGCCGCGCCAACGGCGAGGAGTGCGACGCCTGGTTCATGGCCGGCGGCTGGCCCTACACCGTGGACGTGACCGCCATGCCCAACACCAACGAGTGGAAGCTGGCGGATCCCAACCACAAGATCGTCACCGTGGACATCTTCCCGGAGACCACCCCGGCCTTCTTCGAGGCGGGCGTGTTGGACGTGGCCATCGGCCAGAGCTTCTACAACATGGGCTATCAATGCGTCGAGACCCTGCACAAGCTGATCGCGGGCGAGGAGGTCGAGGCGGACTTCGACGAGACCATCGGCGCGAAGTTCATCAACACCGGCGTGCAGATCGCCACCATCGAAGACTACAAGGAAGTGCTGGGCATCGAATAATCGCCCGGCCAATGGCAGCTAAAATCCCCCGGGAGGAGCCATATCGGCCCCTCCCGGGGGATTGATATTCCGCCGCGGTCTTCTGAGCGAAGCGAAGAATCCTCTGCGCTAATCAATCCTGCCTCAGAAGTTCCGCCCCACCAGGTGCTGCACGTTGATGGGCAGGTCGTTGAGCACCTCCACATGGCGGCCGAACTTGCCCAGCGTCTTTTCCACCAGCACATAGTCCATGTCGGGGATGATCACGTCGTACCAGTTTTTGGAATAGCCGCGCACGGCCACGTCCAGCATGGTGACGATCTGCTCGCCCAGGGGCTCCTCGGACTGGAGCGTGATCGCGCCGTAGAATTCCTGGCACTCGGTATAGCCCGCGTTGTGGGTGCCGGTGTAGGGCTTCAGCGTGGTCATGTCGATGGGCTTGCCGTAGCGGCGGCTGACTTCCTCGGAGTGGGCGGCGAAGTAATCCACCAGCGCCTGCTCCTGGAGCTTCGCGGGCAGGCCGTTCTCCGCCACGCGGATGTATTCCCTCAGGCCCACGCGGTAGGCCTCCTCCACGAAGTCGAACCAGTACTTCTGGCTCTCCGTCAGCTTTTTGGGGCTGTCCACGCAGACCACCGAGACGCGCTCGCAGGCGGTCAGGCCGTCCCTGCGAGGGCCGACGCCCAGCATGATGCAGTCGCCCTCCTGGATCTTCCGGTTCATGGCCCGGCCGACGATGGTGCGGTTCGATTCCCCGGCGCAGACCATCACGTCGAAGCCCATCGTCTCGATACCCAGCTCGGAGGCGATGGCGTAGCCCCACTGGGCCACCTGGGTCTCGTACATGCCGGGGCGGATGACGCCGAGCATGCCCTCGATCATGACGTCCGCGGCCTTCGAGGCCTCGCGGATCATGCGCATCTCGTTGTCGCTCTTCAGGTATTTGACCTTGAACAGGATGTCCCGGGCGTCGATGATGTTCTCCTCGCCGCCGAAGTACTGGCGGAAGGCGTACAGGAACTTGATCGGGATGACCTCCGTCGGGGTGAGCAGGCCGATGTTGGTCGGCTTCCTGCCGCAGGCTTCCTCCAGCACGTCCTCAAAGCGCACGGCCTCCACAGGGTAGTCCTCGTCCGCGAGCTTGAGCATCTCCACCTTGCGGACCTCGCAGCCGGAGCGCCAGGAGAGCTGCTCCGCGCAGTAGCCGCCCTCCAGGCCCGCCAGCAGGAAGAAGCCGTTTTTGCCCACCAGGCCGGCCACCGGCTCGATGTGCACGTTGGTGTTGCCGCCGAAGTAGGGCACGTCGCCGCAGTAGTGCTCGTCCGAATAGACGAAGCCCACGTCGATGCCCTGGGCCTCCAGCCCCTCCCAGGTCTTGCGCCAGCGGGCCTGGAACTCCTCCTTGCCGATCCGGAACTCCCTGTCAAAGGAGGGCGCGCGCCGCAGCACGTCCGCTACGATGTCCGCCTCCCGCTTCCATGCGTCGATCTGAAACATTGTGGGTCCTCCTTATGTCACTTGAGTTTGGCCAGCAGGGCCTTGTAGGGCTCGAAGTCCAGCTTCGGGCGGGGGTCGAAGCGCCGGTAGACCTCGATGAAGCGGCCGTCCGGCAGCTGCCGGGCCTTGCGCTGCTCCATCAGATCGGCGATGATCGCCTGCTGGGATTCGTATTCACGCAGCCCCTGGGCGACCTTCTGCTCCACCGACTCGCTGGCGATCAGCACGGTGTCCGCCCGCAGGCGCGGGTCGCGGCCGGCCACCAGCGCGTCCTCGGGGTCCAGCTCCGCCCAGACGGAATACTGGGCCGTGGAGCGGACGGGATAGGGTTCGGCCCAGTCCACGGAGTGGGCGTCGCCCGCCTGGGGCGCGTCGAACTGGGCCATCATGCTGGCGGCGAGGTGGTCGATGTGCTCGTGATAGTGGTTCGGCGCCAGGATGCGGGTGATCCTGCGCTGCCGCAGCAGCGTGATCACCTCCCGGAAGTGGCCCTCGCGGGTGGGGGAGATGTTGCGGCCCACGTAGCTCAGCGCGCTGAAATCCGGGTAGTTGAGGAAGTGGATGTTTGCCTCGGGGATGCCGAAGGCGCGGTAGACGTTCACCGTCTCCCGGTGGCGCCGCGCCACGATGGTGTCCTTTTCCTCCGGGGTGCTGTAGCCGCAGTCGCCGCTGCACACGATGATGATGTCGACCTCCGCGCCGGCGTCCAGCGCGGCCCGCATGGCGTAGCCCGCGCCGAGGATGGCGTCGTCGTCGTGGGGGCTGTAGACGCACAGGCGCTCGTCACCCGGCTGCCAGCCGGGAAAGAGCACTTCCAGCCCGCCGAAGCGCTCGCTGCGAATGTCCAGGACTTCATATTGGTTCACCAGGATCGCACCTCCTGTAGTTTGTTTGATAATCATATTTTAACACTCGGGCACGGATGCGTCAAGGAGAAGGAATGGGGAATTAGGCAACAGTCAGAATGTCAGAGAAGGCAGGGAGCATTCAACGCTGTGAATTGAGAATTGGGAATTGAGAATTAATTGCTGTTGATTAGTATAAGAGCGGCAATCGGGTTTTGTAACAAGGAAAGAGGGGATGGGAGCATGGCGGTGAAGGTGACGCGGCGGCCCTGGGGCAGCGCGGAAGGCGAGGTGGTCTGGCTGTTCGACCTGGAGACGGAGGGCCTGCGGGCGAGCGTCTCCAACTACGGCGGGGTGATCCAGGCGCTGAGGGTCTCGGGCAGGGGCGGAAACCTGGACACGGTGCTGGGCTACGACACCCTGGAGGAATACCGGCGCAGCGACACGTTCTTCGGGGCGATGATCGGGCCCCTGGCAGACCGGGTGGCAGGCGGCCTCTGCACGCTGGACGGCCGGACGATGCGCCTGCCCCTGAACGCCGGGCCGGACGCCAGCCACTGCGGGGACCGGGGTTTCCACTGCCGGGTGTGGAGCTGGCGGGAGGAGGCGGACGGGCTGTGCCTCTTTGCCGATCTGGACGAGGCCGCCACCGGCCTTCCGGGCGTGCTCTCCGTTCGGCTGCACTATCGGCTGCTTCCGCCGCGCACCCTGCGGCTGGAGTATGCCGCTGAGTGCACCCGGCAGACGGCGGTGAGCCTCACCAACCACAGCTACTTCACGCTGAACGGCGGGCGCGGGGACTGCCGGGACCATCTTTTGACCCTGCGGGCGGACCGCTGTGCCGAGACCGAGCGGGAGAGCGACCCGATCTGCACGGGGCGGACGTTCCCCGTGGCGGGCACGCCGCTGGACTTCCGCGAGGCGGCGCGGATCGGCGACGCTGTCGATCGGAATGACTTCCCGGAGATCGCCCGGGCGGGCGGCGTCGACCACTACTTCCCCGTGGCGGGCACGGGCTTGCGTGAGTTTGCGCGGCTGCGCTGCCCGGAGAGCGGCCTGTCGCTGCTCTGCCGGTCGGACGCGCCGGGCCTGCTGGTGTACACGGCCAATGGCCTGGAGGCGGAGCGGGGCAAGGACGGCGCGACCTACGGCCGGAACTGGGGCGTGTGCCTCGAGACCGAGCGCTTCCCCAACGGGGTCAACCTGCCCGAATGGCGCGGGGGCGTGCTGCTCGAGCCCGGCGAGCGCTTTACCTCCGCCACGGAGTTTGAATTCCGCTGGGAATAATCATGCGGCAGGGTCAATTGTGGGGGAATGGCTATTGCGGAATTGTGGCAAAACAGCTATAATATTAACGAATCGTAAGATGGAACGGTCGGCTTTCCGGCCGATGTGAAACAGAGGACAGGAGGAAAAACAGCAATGAAGACGAGAGCGGGATTTGTCGTATTCGGAACCCACAAGGACGGCCTCTTGGACCCCATGGGCACGCCCTTCATCGATGAGGCCATCATCCAGGCCTCCCGGGAGGCGCTGGCGGCGCGGGACATCGAGCTGGTGGAGTGGCCCATCGTGCTGGCCAACAAAGCCGAGGCAAAGGAAGCCCTGACCGCCATGAAGAAGGATGACAGCATCGACGCGCTGATACTGTTTGCGGGCACCTGGATCTGGTCCGGGCTGATGATCGCCGCCGTGCGGGACTTCGCCACCAGCGGCAAGCCCATCATCCTGTGGACCCACTCGGGCTCCCAGGGCTGGCGCCCCGTGGGCGGCTTTGTCATGCACGGCACCATGCTGGAGGTGGGCATTCCCCACAAGTTCATCTATGCCGCCGCTGACGAGGCGGAGTATGTGGACCAGATCGCCTTCTACTGCCGGGCGGGCAAGCTGCGCAGGCAGCTGAACATGTCCACCATCGGCGTGTTCGGCGGGCGCGGCATGGGCCAGGCCTGCGGTGTGGCGGACCCCTCCCAGTGGATGCGCGTGTTCGGCGTGGACATCGATTCCCGGGACACCACGGAGCTGCTGGAGGCCGCCCGAGCCGTGACCGATGAGGAGATCGACGCGGTCATGCCGAAGATCGTCAAGCTGTTCGGCAAGGCCCCGGAGATGGACGACACCGCCCGCCGCTCCATCGCGCTGTACGTCGCGCTGAAAAAGGTCGTGGCGAAGAACGGCTTTGACTTCTACACCATCCAGTCCTTCCCGGGCCTGGGCGACGACTACGGCGCGACCTGCTTTGCCCAGAGCATGATGCTGGACGACGGCGTGCCCACCTCCACGCTGTCGGACTTCAACACGGCCATGACGGTTTACCTGCTGACGAACCTGAGCGAGCGCCGGGTCTACTACGGCGATCTGCAGCACTTCGACCGCAAGACCCGCGAGGCGAAGATCATCGGCGACGGTGCCGTGCCGCCCTCGCTGGCCGATCCCCGGGACCCCGCCGATTTCGCCGGCCACGGCATCCCCACGGAGGGCGCGGCGGGCGGCCTGTCGGTGAAGCTGACCTGCGTGCCCGGCAAGTGCGTGCTGGCCCGCCTGGGCCGAGTCGAGGGCCAGTTTGTGATGACCATCGCCGAGGGCGAGGTCTACGTGCCGGACAACCTGGCCGAGCGCAAGCTGGAGTGCGGCATCCCCTTCTGGCCCCACGCCTTCATTCGCCTGAACGACGATGTGGACGTGGACACGTTGATCGAGGGCTACATGAACGAGTACGGCGTGCTGGGCTACGGCGAGCACCTGGCGGGCGAGCTGGAGGCCTTCTGCGACATCATGGGCATTGAATTCATCAAGGCATAGGGGTGGCGGCGATGGCGATGAGGAGAGTATACGCGGACGAGTTCCACCCCCGCAGCGAGCTGGCGCTGCCCCGGCACCCGGAGGCGATGCCGCCCTTCCCGGTGATCGACATGCACGCCCATTTCGGGCCGCTGCTGTTGGGCGAGCGCTATGAGGAGGAGTACGACACCCGGCGCTGCTGCGAGGTGCTGCGGGAGATGGGCCTGGAGCGGATCTTCTGCCTGGAGCTGGTGTGGGACGGCGAGTACGACCGCCTCTGCCGCAAGCTGGAAGCCTCCGACGGCATGATCGTGCCCGTCGGCTCGGTGGACGTGTTCAAGGCACTGGAGCCGGATTTCGAGGACCACGTGTACCGCGTGCTCCGAGACCTGAAGGCGAAGGGCAGCCCCGCGGTGAAGCTGTGGAAGAACATGACCCTGATGGGCCAGGAGCGCTTCGGCCGCAACCTGGCGCTGGACGACCCCCACTTTGAGCCGCTGTGGCAGGCCTGCGGCGAGCTCGGGCTGCCCATCATCATCCACGTGGCGGACCCGCCCTGCTTCTTCAAGCCCATCGACACGGACAACGAGCACTACGTGTGCCTGTCCAGGCACCCCGAGTGGTCCTTCTACCGGCCGGGGCTGTTCTCCTTCGAGGAGCACATGCGCATGCAGGAGGCCGTGATCCGGACCCATCCGAAGACCACCTTCGTGGTGGCCCACGTGGGCTCCTACGCGGAGAACCTGCCCCAGGTGAGCAAGTGGCTGGAGCAGTACCCCAACCTGTACGTGGACGTGGCTGCCCGGCTGGACCAGCTGGGCCGGCAGCCCTACACGGCCCGGGCGTTCATCGAGCGCTGGCAGGACCGGGTGATGTTCGGCACAGATTACGAGGGCTGGTTTTCGCCGGAGCGCACCCGGGAGTTCTACCACACCCACTACCGCTTCTTCCAGACCTGGGACGAGTACTTCGACCATCCCTTCCCGGATTTCCTGGGCCAGTGGAAGATCTGCGGCCTGGGGCTGGAGCGCGGCGTGCTCAAAAAGCTCTATCGGGACAACGCCATCCGGGTTTTCGGACTGTAAGGGTTTTCATAAGGCGGCGGCGCGCACTCAGGCGAGTGCGCGCCGCTTTGCCATGGTTCAGGCGCGTGATTCATCCGGCTTCCATATCGAGGACCGACGCGGGGCGAGGATGCTTTGTTTCGTGCCTGCGCGAACGCTCCACCCGGAATGACGCCGGGAGGATGACCGCCGGTCATTCTGAGCGGAGGCGGAGCCGGAGTCGAAGAATCTCTTATGCCTGTTTGTGAACGACCTCAGATCAACCTCTGGGCATGCAGCCAGTCCCAGGATTCCCGGACCAGCCGGTTGGCGTATGCCAGGTCCTCCGCATGCTTCTCCCGCAGGCTGAACGCCTCGGTGAACTCGATCTCGATGGAGAAGGGCCCCTCGAAGCCGTCGTCCTGCATGGTTTGCATCAGCTCCGACAGGGGCAGTTCGCCGCCACCGAGGGCCGGGAAGTTCCAGACGCCCTTCCCGCCGACCTTGTCCTTGAGGTGGCAGCAGTTCATCTTCTTCAGGCAGGCGCGCAGGTCGGCACGGGGATCGACGCCGCTCCAGAACACCGCGTTGGCCGCGTCATAGCAGACGCCGATCCTGGGGCTGTCCACGGCGTTCACCAGGCGACAGGCGGCTTCGCCGGTGCCGTAGTGCGCGCCGTGCACCTCGATGCCCAGCCGCAGGTCGCAGGCCTCCAGGTCCGGCAGCAGCGCCCTGAGGTTGGCGACCAGCATATCCTCGGTGCCGCCGGGGCCGGGCGTGAAGTCGGATTCGCCGGTGGTGGAGATGATCCAGCCGCAGCCCAGCTCCCGGGCCAGACGCATGTTGGCGCGGAAGGCGTCCAGCCGATGGGGGTCGCTCAGGTCACAGTGGCCGCTCATGGCGATGATCTCAAGGCCCAGCGCCTTTGCCTTTTGCCGGACGCGGTCGATCTGTTCCCCGGGCCAATCGGGCAGGATGTGCTCGGTCCATCCGCGCAGCGCGGCGATCTCCACATACCTGAAGCCGGCCGCGGCAATGCCCTCCAGCGCTTCGTCGGTGCTGAACCCATGGTAGGTGTTTGTATTGATGGCAAACGCGTTCTTCGTGGGAATCACGTCCTTTCATTCAGGCCATGGAGCAGGCCGGTTTCTGAAATCCCCCGGCCCGGGACCCGTGCGCGGGCGGCCCTTGCATGAATAGTTTATCACAGGCCGGCCATTGTGCCAACCTTTATTTGTTTCACCGATAAAAATGGCGCGAAAAGCGCGCCGACAGGTTGACTTTTTGCCTCTACATTTGTAAAATATTTTTAGACAAAATCAAATTAACCTTTCGGCTCGGTTTTGGCGACGGCCATTTTCGGCGCGCCAAGGACGGGCTGAACGCCGCGGCGAGGGACCCGCCCCGCAATTCGCGGAGACGATCAAGGAGGAGAGGACATGAATATCCTGGCAATCGGCTGCCATCCGGACGACCTGGAAATCGGCTGCTACGGCACGCTGGCGAAGTACGTCAAGCAGGGCCACGACGTTGCGGTGTGCCACGTGGCCAACGGAAACCTGGGGCACGTGGTCATCATGCCGGACGAGCTGCGCAAGATCCGCTTCGAGGAGGCGGAGCGCGCCTCGAAGGTGATCGGCGCGACCCACTATTCCATCGACATCGACGACCTGTACGTCACGCCGGAGAACGACGAGCTGATCCGCCGCCTGGCCGCCGTGGTGCGGGAGGTGCAGCCGGACGTGGTCATCACCCACTACGAGCGGGACTACATGAACGACCACATGAACACCTATTACGCGGCCTTCCGCGCCACCTTCGGCGCCAGCTGCGGCCACTTCGACCTGTCGGCCACGACGCCCGCGGCGAACGTCTGCCCGATGTACCACATGGACACCCTCACCGGCGCGGACTTCCTGCCCACCGAATACGTGGACATCACCGACACCATCGAGTTGAAGATGGAGGCGCTGAACTGCCATGAATCCCAGCTGAAGTGGATGATGGAGCACGATAACATCGACTTCGCGGACATGGTGCGGACCTGCTCCAAGGTGCGCGGTTACCAGTGCGGCGTGAAGTACGCCGAGGGCTTCCGGCTGAGCCGGAATTACCTGCGCATGGTGCCCCGCCGCCTGCTGCCCTGACGACGAAAGCAGGATCCGAAATTCACACATGCTCATTATGAACAGCCATAACAAGGAGGAATGCCACATGGATATGACCAACACCCTGAAGGGCTCCTATTTCAGCGAGATCCTGCCCGCGGGCTGGGACATTGAAAAGATCAAGGCCTGCGTGTCCAATCCGCCGGAGTCCGTGCTGGACCGCCAGCCCTTCTGGAACGACGGCTTTGCCCCGGTGAAGTGCACCAACCTGGAGGAGTTCGGCGTCTACATGGGCCACGAGATCGCGATGCAGATCCGCATCGCCCGGGACGAGGGCCGCAAGCTGATCCTGATCCTGCCCGTCGGCCCGATGGGCATGTACAAGTGGGCGGTCTACTTCCTGAAGGAGTGGAACGTGGACTGCAAGCACGTCTACGGCTTCAACATGGACGAGTGGGCCGACGCCGAGGGCAACACCCTGCCCGCCAGCGATCCCGCGGCCTTCCAGAACGCCATGACCGAGGCCTTCTACGGCCCCCTGGGCGAGCTGAGCGTGCCCGAGGACCAGCGCAACTTCGCCACCCGCGAGAACCTGCCCACCTATCCGGAGAAGATCGCGAAGCTGAAGGCCGAGGGCGCGAAGCAGGTGCTGGTGTACGGCATCGGCCGCATGTGCCACATCGCGTTCTGGGAGCCCCATTTCGCCGGCGATTACGCCACCGTGGAGGAGTGGAAGGCGGCGCCCTACCGCATTGGCGCGCGGCTGCATCCCTTCACCATCGAGCAGAACGCCATTACGTCCTTCCGCTCCAGCTGGCCGCTGATCCCGTGCTATGCCAACACCATCGGCCCGGCCATCATCTTCAGCTCCGACTACGCCATCGGCGGCGCGGACGGCGTGCTGTCCCGCGGCATGCAGTGGCAGGGCATGAGCTTCTGGATGACCCTGCGCCACGGCCCCGTGAAGGAGATCACCTCCAGCTGGATTCCCACGATGCCCGGCAAGCTGTTCTTCATGGAAGAGCTGGCCGGCCCGCTCTGCGCGGATACCAACTGATCCTATCGAACCGAAGGCTGCCCTCAATGAAACGGCCGCCCGGCGGATGAAGCCGGGCGGCCGTTTTGCGCATGCCTGGGTCGGCATTGAAACGCGTTCGCGGGATCGCGTTTTTCCCTGTCGTCAACGCACCCTTTGGCGCTTCGGCAGCGCCGCGCACAGCGCGGCCCCGGCCAGGGCGACGCCGCCCAGCAGCGCGAAGGCCGACACCAGGCTGAAGCGCCGGGCGACCAGCCCGATCAGCGCCGGGAACAGTATGCCGCCCGCGCCGCAGCCCGCGCTCATCAGGCCGGAGGCCGTGCCGGCGTGCTCCGGGAAGCGGGCATTGGCCTCCGCCACCAGCGTGGACCAGATGGGGCCGTAGGCAAAGCCCGTCGCGAAGCAGAGGGCCAGGGCCAGCGCCAGGGGGGCGGGGAGGATCAGCGCGGCAAACAGCGCCGCGATCAGCCCGAAGCCGGCGATCAGCACGGGCTTAGCCGGGTATCGGATGGAGGAAAACACGAACCGGGACAGCATCATGCCCAGCCAGTAGAGGGACACGCAGGAGACCGGGGTCTTTGCGAAGCGTCCCGAGATCAGGCTCTCGATGAAGTAGCCGAATCCGGTCTCCAGCCCCACGTACAGCAGTATGCCCGCGAACAGGCACAGGAAGGCCCCGGAGGTCAGCAGTCTGCGCGCGCCGCCGCGCTCCCGGGCCGCGGCGGGCAGGGGCGCGGGGAACCGGCAGAGGAGCAGTATGGGCAGCATGACGGCGTAGCCGCCCGCGCACAGATAGAACGCCGCGCGCCAGCGGATGCCGAAGGCGTTGATCAGGGCGGGGGAGAGCACCGCGCCCAGGCAGAGTATCGCCTGGGACAGGTTGATGCCCCGGGTCTCCCAGTCCGGCCCGAGGTCGGACATCACGGCGCAGCAGCCGCTCTCGCACACGCTGTAGCCCGAGCCCACCAGTATGGCGCCGATGGCATAGGCGAGGGGCGTCCGGGCGCTGCCGCAGAGCAGGAGCCCGACGCCGAACAGAGCGCAGAACGCCGAGATGACGGGCTTTCGCCCGACGCGGTCCGCCAGGGCGCCCATCCACACGGGCACGAAGGCGGCGGGCAGGAATTGCAGGGACACCAGCGCGCCCATGCCCGCGATGTCCAGCCCCAGGTCCCCGGCGACCGCCTCGATGACCGTCTGGGACGCGCCGAGGAAGCAGCCGTAGGCAAACATCAGCCCACAGCAGGCGGCCACCAGCCGCAGTCGGTCCGATCTGTTTTGCATGCGTCCATCTCCAAAGCGAAGGGCGGCCCGTGGGCGCGTCGGCCCGGGCCCCGTTCGACTAATTTTTTCACTCAAAGTGTACACGAAGCCTCCGGGGATGTCAAGGGAGGAACGACATACCGGGATGCTGTAACCCTTTGAGCCATAGCGGCGTCTATACAGGAGAAGGACAGATCGTGGCCTCGACAGAATGGATAGACCTTGGCACGACGGAGACGGGAGCGAGGAAGCATGGCGAAGCTTGAGTTGAGCGGCATCACCGTGGCATATGAAAAGTTCACATTGTCAAATGTCTCGTTCTCGTGCGACGAGGGTGAAATAGTTGCCCTCGTCGGCAAGAACGGCGCGGGAAAGACGACGACGATCGATTCCATCATGGGCCTGACGAGACGCCTGTCGGGGAGCGTTCGCTATGACGGGCAATTGGTGACAGGGGCGAACGAGCATCGGTTCAAGCAGAAGATCGGCTATGTCGGCGCGTCGCAGGAGTTCTATCCCGGCATTCGCGTCGGCGCCTTCCTTCGGGTCGTCTCCGGGTTTTACCCGCAGTGGGACGCGTCCAGGATGGCGCGGTATTTATCCGATTTCAACATCGACCCAAGCAAAAGGCTGTCTCAGCTCTCGAGCGGGATGAAGGTCAAGCTGTCATTGGCCATCGCGCTTTCCCATTCCGCGGAGATTTTTCTCCTGGATGAGCCCACGTCGGGACTGGACCCCATCGTTCGGGAGCAGGTGCTTGAAATACTGGAGCGCCTGGCCAGGGAGAGGAACGCCTGCATTCTGTTCTCATCCCATATCACGCAGGACGTGGAGAGGATAGCGACGCGCGTTCTCTTTCTGGTCAACGGGAGCATCGTGCTGGATACAGACGTGAAAAGGCTGGGTGAGCGCTTTGTCAAACTGCGCCTGGATGGTCCGGCTGTGTGCCCGGACCGAGGCAGGCGAAAAGGCGTTATCCTCAACGACAGGTTCGTGATTATGAAAACATCCGACGCGTTGCCCGAGGACCTCGACAAGCTCGAAAGAGCGCCATTGGGTGTTGAAGAGGCGCTGATATTCCTGGAGGGAGGCGTCGATGATGCTCCAACTGATTAGGAAGGACATCGCGTTCAACCGGAAATGGGCACTGCTGCTGGTTTTGGTCGCCATCCTGATGCCCCCTGTGTTCTATATCGATCGTCAGGAATCGCGGTTGATACTCTGGGTGTATATCATTGGAGGCGTATTGGCCAATTCGCACTTTGTCTCCCGGTCGTGCTATTTGGACGATAACGCGCAGACGCGAGGGTTTCTGGCTTCGCTGCCCGTCCGAAAGGCGCAGCTGGTCCTTTCAAAGTACCTTCTGGGACTGCTGTGCATGGTTGTATCAATCGGTCTGACCTCGCTGTCAGCTGTAGCGCTGGGGCTTTATCCCGGCCTTCGGGGAGCGCTGATTGCGTCCGTCTACTTACTGTTGTACTACGCGATCTTTCTGGGTGTGTTTTTCCGCTTCGACTACGGCAGCGCGGAAAAGGCGAACGCCGCCTTGCAGATGCTGGCCATCCTGTCCGCCTTTGTGATCGACAGGAGCGGGGGAGGCCTCGACGGGTTGGCGGTTGCCCCGGCCGCCCTGCCCGCCGCGGCAGCGGCAGGCCTGATGATCTATGCCGCTTCCGCGGCCCTGTCCATTCGCGCCGCTTCCCGCTTTTGCCGGCGGGGGCGGGGTGACGCGAAAGCGTAGGGGCGGTCTCAGAACGCGCTTTAGGTCGCTTTGGGCGGGACCGCCGATTGGATTTGGCCCCGTCAAATGTCGGGTATTGACAGCAGATGCCTTGATTCAATATACTGTTAAAGGAAGAAGCTGCCTTGAAATGGGCCTGAAATAGAATTAACGCAAAGATGTATCGGGGCCCGGTGCGCTCGGCAATGAAGGGGAGGAAATGACCGTGAAGCGCTTTCTTTTGCTCACGCTGACACTGGCGATGCTGGCGAGCCTGGCATTTTCCGCGCAGGCAAAAACCGAAAAGATGGAGATGCCGGACGGCGGCGGGACCTTCTACTTCGAGGAACAGGAGGACGGCAGTCTCCGAATTCTGCAATGGGCTGGCAAGGCTGAGAGCGTGGAAGTCCCGGAAACCATTGGAAACCGTCCGGTGACGGCCATTGCCAGCCGGGCCTTTATGTATCGCGACATGAAGGAGGTCTATATTCCCGATAGCGTAACGCAGATTGGGAAGATAGCCTTCTGCGAATGCGACGCGCTGGAGCGCATACGACTGCCGGACGGCATGACTTCCATCCCGGATATGCTGTTCCATGGCTGCACAAGCCTGCTGGAGGTCAACATTCCCCCGAGCGTCACTGAGATCGGAGAGATGGCTTTCAGCGGATGCAGTCAACTGTCAAGCCTCGAACTGCCCGAGGGCTTGACCGCCATCGGCGACAGAGCCTTCTTTTCCTGCATTGCGTTGAGCGACCTCCGGCTGCCTGCGGGGCTGCAGCGCATCGGCAAGGACTGCTTTTTCCGCTGTGAGAGCCTGACGTCCATCGATCTGCCGGAAGGGCTTGTTGAATTGGGGTGGGGTGCCTTCGCGTCATGCTCGGGCATTCATGAAATCGCGCTGCCGGAGAGCCTGCAGACGGTGGGACACAACCCATTTGCCATGATGTCGCTGGAGTCCTTCGACGTCTCTCCCGACCACGCCTACCTGCTGTACGAGGACGGCGTGCTCTACTCCCGCGCTGATCACCGGCTGATCGGCTGCGTTCAGCCCAACCTGTTGCCGGCACACTACGAGGTGTTGGAGGGCACAGAGATCATCGATGAGTATGGTTTCTTGCTCTGCCGGAACCTTGAGTCGATCGCAATGCCGGACAGCGTGAGCCAGATCAAGGCGCTGGCCTTTTCCGGTTGTGACCGGCTGTCGCACATTCGCTGGTCCGCCGGCTTGAAGAGCATGCAGTCATTTGTGTTCATGAGATGCGACGCGCTGACAGAGATCGTGTTGCCCGAAGGCTTTGAGCACCTTTCCGGATACACGATCTGTGAATGCGAAAACCTGGAGCGGGTTGTAATCCCGGCCAGCGTCACGGAGATGAGCGAGGTTTCCATATACGGCTGTCCCAGGGCCCAGCTGGTTGTGGCGCGCGGCTCTGTGGCCGAGCGGGTCCTCCGGGATGCGCATATTCCCTATACCTGCTCCTGAGTCCGCGCCCCCTCCGTCCATAACAGCGGCGTTTGGCTGGGGCGCCGCCCAGACAGGATATCAGACGCTGCCGCCGCCATTGGCGACGGTTGCACAGCGCCAATCATGTACAATTCAAAAAAATGAAACTGTGAGATCTTTACAGACCTCACAGTTTTGTGGTACCGGCGATCGGATTCGAACCAATGACACTCCGGGTATGAACCGGATTCTCTAGCCAACTGAGATACGCCGGCATATAAGCCAACCATATCGCTATGGTTGGCGTTGGTTGCGGGGGAGGGATTTGAACCCTCGACCTCCGGGTTATGAGCCCGACGAGCTACCGGACTGCTCTACCCCGCGACACCGCGTCTCGTTCGACGCAAGAGTTATTGTAGCACAAGACGGGGAGGTTGTCAAGGCTTTTTTTAAATTTCTTTCGTCAGCTGAATTTATCGGGCGGCCAGGGGAAAGTGGGGGCTTTACAAAAGGCCGGGTTTATGGTATTATAGCCATGATAATTGAACAGGGAAGTTCGCAGGTGCCCGGCATTGCCGGGACAATAGGGAACGGGGTGAAACTCCCCGACAGGACCGCTGCTGTGAAGCGGAGCGCCGCGCAGATGCGTCATTGGCTGGCGCCGCGTCCGGGATTCGGACGGGGCCGGGGCCGAGAAGACCGCGCGGAGGCGATGATGCTGAGTCAGAAGACCTGCCTGCGGATCAAGTATCGTTTTCTTCGGCCTTAAGAAAGATATGTTCCAGAGCGAAGCGCGTGCGGTGCGGGGCATCGCTGCGTGTTGCTACGATTACGCGGGATATATCGGCTTGGGTCGGCATATCCCGCTTTTTGTATTGGGTATGCCTGGAAAGCGTTCCGGTTTCCAGACCAGCGGGTTCCGCAGGAACTCGTTGAGCATCCCTGAATGTCAGCGCCGGCGCTCGAGAGGGCTTCCGGCGATCGATCCGGCTTTGGCCGGAGCACCCGCGGCGGCGACTGGTACCCGGCGCATGCGGGCGATGTGGTTCCCGGCACCCGATGGGGAGTGCCGTCCCCGGAGGCCGCCGCTTCCCCCTGAGCGCGGCTGCGGCGCCGGGAACCCGGGTTTTGTGTCAGGCAGACAAGAGGAGCTGCTTCCTTTCGGGAGCAACTCCTCGTTTTGTTTGCCTTCATTCCTGCGGCCACAGCCGCTGGCGGTCGAAGACCTCTCCGCTTGCCAGGTCCACCCAGGTCATCAGGCCGTCTTCGATCAGGGCATAGCTGTGGGGGCTGTTGGCCTTGGGGATGGACACCGAGCCGGGGTTGGCGTAGGTGAAGCCCTCGTGGCGGCGCAGGCCGGGGACGTGGGTGTGGCCGCAGAGCAGCACGTCGCCGGGGAGCAGCGGCGGGGGATTGTCCTCGCCGAACAGGTGGCCGTGGGTGGCGTAGATCACGTGCCCGTCCATCAGCAGGGCGCTGTAATCCGCCATCACCGGGAAGGACAGCACCATCTGGTCCACCTCGGCCTCGCAGTTGCCCCGCACGCACAGCAGGTGCGGCGCGACGGCGTTCAGCTGGGCGATGACCTGCTTGGGAGCGTAGGCGTCGGGCAGGTCGTTGCGCGGGCCGTGGTAGAGCAGGTCGCCCAGCAGGACCAGCCGGTGGGAACCCTCCCGCCGCCAGGCCTGGAGCATGCGCTCGCACCAGCCGGCGGAGCCGTGTATATCCGACGCGATCATCCATTTCATGTCTCGTGTTCCTCCGAAATCAAGATAGCGGTTCCGTGGACATCATAGCATGTTTTGGAGCCTGGCGCAAGCGGCGTAGGACCGATGCGGTATTGGATACCGTGTAACGGGAACTGAGGATGGAGCGTGGTGGCGTTTGGTACGACGTTACTATTAAATTAATGTTATATTATGCGCTGATCTGGGCGTTTTTTTGAATTTCGGAGGCCGCCGCGCTGGAGAAATTAGCATTGCTGTGATAACATAAATTGATTTATTGTATACGGGGAAGCGCCCGACGAGGGCCGCCCCGACTGTCTGAGGGAGGGAATCCATCATGGCCAAGCAGAAGAAGCGCTGGGGAGACCGCTTCGACGCGACGCTGATACGCGATATTGACCCGCTGCACTGGTTTATGCCCTATCTGTACCCTAACCGGGCGGATAACGAGGCCTTTGTCCGCGAGGAGTTCGACCTGACCAATCTGGAGGCGTTCCTGGCGAAGAAGAACGAGGGGCTGGACCACGCCCACCGCTATACCATCTTCCACGCCGTGTGCGCGGCGGTGGTGAAGGCCGTCACGCTGCGGCCCCAGATGAACCGCTTCATCAAGGGCTGCCGCATCTACCAGAGGGACGAGCTGAGCCTAGGCTTCGTGGTGAAGAAGCAGTTCAAGGACAACGCCGACGAGGGACTGGCCTTCATCAAGTTCCCGCCTGAGACCACCATCGACAGCCTGCACGAGCGCATCATGCAGGAGATCTTTGAGTGCCGCCGGGGCGACGCCATGGACAACTCCACCAAGGGCATGGAGATGTTCACGCACCTGCCGCGCTGGCTGATGCGGATCGTGATCCACATCCTGCACCGGCTGGACTTCTACGGCAAGGTGCCCTACGACCTGATCAAGGCCGACCCCAACTATGCCTCGGTGTTCCTGACCAACCTGGGCTCCATCAAGCTGAACGCCGGCTACCATCACCTGAGCAACTGGGGCACCACCTCGGTGTTCGTGATCATCGGCGAAAAGGCCGTGCGCCCTGTGTTCAAGCCCGATGGCAGCTATGAGATGCACACGATGCTGGACGTGGGCATCACGCTGGATGAGCGCATCGCCGACGGCTATTACTACGCCAAGACCGTCCGCCTGATCAAGAAGCTGATCGAGCAGCCCGAGCTGCTGGACCGCCCTGCCAACGAGGAGGTAGACTATTAGTATGAGCACTGTCAAGACGCCGTGGGAGCCCTGGATGGGCGAGGTCCCCATGCACCTGGACTACTTCCAGGGCACGATGGCGGAGGCCGTGGAGCGCATTGGCCAGAAATACGGCAAGTACGACGCCTATGAGTTCATGGGCAGCCACGTGAGCTACGAAAAGCTGGTGGCGCAGATCCATGAGTGCGCCGCTGCGCTGCGGGCCATCGGCATCAGGGAAGGCGACAAGGTGACCATCTGCATGCCCAACGCGCCGCAGACCGTGGTGATGTTCTACGCGGTGAACATGGTGGGCGCCATCGCCAACATGGTGCACCCGCTGTCCGCCGAGGGCGAGATCGAGTTCTACCTGAACGACTCCGAGTCCGTGGCGGCGCTGACGCTGGACCAGTTCTACGGCAAGTTTGCCAATATCCGCAAGAACACCCCCTGCCTGAAGCACCTGATCATCGCCACTGTGAAGGACGCGCTGAAGCCCATCATGAAGCTGGGCTACGCGCTGACCCAGGGTCGCAAGATCCCCAAGGTGCCCAAGGACGCGGACGTGATCCTGTGGAAGGACTTCATCGCGGGCGGCAAGAAGTTCGCCGGAGATCCCCGGGTGGCCCGGGAGGCCAACGCCCCGGCGGTCATCCTCTACAGCGGCGGCACGACCGGCATCACCAAGGGCATCCTGCTGTCCAACCTGAACTTCAACGCCCTGGCGGCGCAGATCATCGCCACCAACCCCATCTGGAACCTGGGCGACAAGATGCTGGCCATCATGCCCATGTTCCACGGCTTCGGCCTGGGCGTGTCCATCCACTCCATGCTGGCCAACGGCGGCTGCTGCATCCTGGTGCCGCGGTTCACGCCCCAGACCTACGCAGAGCTGCTGCGCAAGCACAAGCCCAACTTCATCGCGGGCGTGCCCACGCTGTACGAGGCGCTGCTGCGCATCCCCAACCTGGACGACCTGGACCTGTCCTGCCTGAAGGGCGTGTTCTCCGGCGGCGATTCCCTGCCGCCCGAGCTGAAGAAGCGCTTTGACAAGTTCCTGAAGGACCACGGCGCGAAGATCGAGGTCCGCGAGGGCTACGGCACCACCGAGTGCGTCACAGCCTCCTGCCTGACCCCGCTGACCAAGGCCAAGGAGGGCTCCATCGGCATCCCCTTCCCGGACACCTACTACAAGATCGTGAAGGTGGGCACCGAGGAGGAGGTCCCCTACGGCGAGGAGGGCGAGATCTGCCTGGCCGGCCCCACCGTGATGCTGGAGTACGTCAAGCACCCCCAGGAGACCGCCCAGACCCGCCGCGTCCACGCCGACGGCATGACCTGGATCCACACCGGCGACCTGGGCGTGATGGACGAGGAGGGCTACATCTACTTCCGCCAGCGCATCAAGCGCATGATCGTCACCAGCGGCTACAACGTGTATCCCTCCCAGATCGAGAACATCCTCGACGCCCACGAGGCGGTGCACATGAGCTGCGTCATCGGCGTAAAGGACCCCTACAAGATGCAGAAGGTCAAGGCGTTCGTGGTGCTCAAGCCCGGCTTCGAGCCCTCCGACACCACCCGCGACATGCTGATGGACTACTGCCGCAAGCGCATCGCCAAGTACGCCATGCCCTATGACATCGAGTTCCGCGAGGACCTCCCCAAGACCCTGGTGGGCAAGGTGGCCTACCGCGTGCTGGAGGAGGAGATGGAGAAGGGCGCCGCCAGGCCGGTGACGGCGTGAGCATGCGCTTGTCCTGAATCGTAAAAAAGATTCTTCGACTTCGGCTGCGCCTCCGCTCAGAATGACGTAGTCGGTCGGTCATCTTGAGCGGAGCGAAGCGGAGTCGAAAGATCTTTGTGCTATGCTATTGATTGAAAGTGGTATAGGAACGACATACAGAAGTGCGGGGCTGCCTCAAACGAGGCGGCTCCGCGGCGTTTAATCAAAATCCAGTAACTTGCAGGGCGGAATTTCCAGCGCCTTGCTGATCCTGAATAGCGTGTCCAATGAAATGGCCTTGTTGATGTTTACGGCCTCGATCTGGCCGATGAAGGATGTGTCTACACCGAGCCTTTCGGCGAGCTGTTCCTGTGTGTAGCCCTTCAGCTTGCGGTAATAGGCGACCTTCAGCCCGATCATCTTGTAGTATTCCCTGAATTCCTCGCGCGTAGAAATCACCTCCTCCGTGGCTTTATTATAAAGGCTTGCGGAGGAGATTTTTATATGATATACAACCAATAATTATTACCGTATAAATAATATATGATATTTCGAATGTGAAGCAATGGAGGATAGGCGCTCCATGGAGATCAACTACATTGAGATGGGTCGGCGCGTTCGCCGGAAGAGGCGCGAATTGGGACTCACGCAGGAGCAGCTGGCGGAGCAGGTGGGTCTTTCCACTTCCTTTATCGGGTTTATTGAGCGTGGGGAGAAGGCACCGTCGCTGGACACGATGGCAAAGCTGGCCGATGTTCTGGACATGACGCTGGATTATCTGGTGTGCGGTGTCGGGCTGCGGTGTGAACGGGCGGACTGCCCTCTGTTCGGCGGCATCCGAGGCGTGTTGGAGGAATACGGTTTGACCGCGAAAGAATAACCCCCGCGACCGTGTGCGAGGGTTATTTTTGCTGTCTCTATCCAATCAATCCTCTATGTCCGTCCGCGCCTCCTGCTCGGCCTGGATGTCCGGGAAGGCGGAGTACAGGGGCGCCTCGTTGGAGCCGTGGAAGGTGCGGTTGATGTAGTTCTTCGTGATCTTCGCCACCACGCCGGACAGGGCGATGACGCCGATCAGGTTGGGGATCATCATCATGCCGTTGAAGGTATCGGCCAGGTCCCAGGCCAGGTTGTCGCCCATCACCGCGCCGCCGAACACCAGCAGCACGAACAGGATGCGGTAGGGGATGGTGCGCTTCTCGCCCAGCAGGTATTCGGCAGCCTTGGTGCCGTAGTGGCTCCAGCCCAGCACCGTGGAGAAGGCGAACAGCATGATGGAGATGGCGATGAATGCCGAGCCAATCCAGCCGAAGCGGATGGAGAACACGGTGGAGACCAAGTTGGCCTTGGTCATGGCCACGCCGCCGTACTCCGCGACGGTTTCGCCGGTGGTCAGGTCCACAAGGCCCGAGGACAGCACCGAGAAGGCGGTCAGCGTGCAGACCACGATGGTGTCCGCGAACACCTCGAAGATGCCCCACATGCCCTGCTTGACGGGCTCGCGGACGTTGGAGTTGGAGTGGACCATGACCGAGGAGCCGAGGCCGGCCTCGTTGGAGAACACGCCGCGCTTCATGCCCTGCTCGATGGCCAGCTTGATGCCGTAGCCGACGATGCCGCCGCCCGCGGCCTTCGCGGCGAAGGCGCCCTTGAAGATGGCGCTGAACACCGCGCCGATCTGGGCGATGTTGGTGAAGAAGATGACGATGGAGCCCACCATGTACAGGATCACCATGAAGGGCACGATCTTCTCCGTGACGGCGGCGATGCGCTTCAGGCCGCCCACCACCACCAGGCCCACCATGATCATCACGAACACGCCCGTCACCCAGGTGGGTACGCCAAAGGCGGTCTGCATGTTGCCGGAGATGGAGTTGACCTGGGTCATGTTGCCGATGCCGAAGGACGCCAGCAGGCAGAACAGGCTGAACAGCCAGGCCAGCACCTTGCCGACCTGCTTGCAGCCCTTGTAGCCGCCCAGGCCGTCCCGCAGGTAGTACATCGCGCCGCCGGACCACTCGCCGTGGCTGTTCTTGCGGCGGTAGAAGATGCCCAGCACGTTTTCGGAGTAGTTGGTCATCATGCCGAAGAAGGCGATGACCCACATCCAGAACACCGCGCCGGGGCCGCCGACCATGATCGCGCCGGCCACGCCCACGATGTTGCCGGTGCCCACCGTGGCCGCCAGGGCCGTGCACAGGCTTTGGAACTGGGAAATGCTCTTGTCCTGGGTGTGGCCGGTGACGTGCTTGTCGTGGAACACCGCGCCGATGGTCTTGCCCATCCAGTGCTTGATGTGGGACAGCTGGAACACCTTGGTCAGGGCGGTCATCAGCACGCCCACGAAGGCCAGCAGGATCAGCGCCGGGACGCCCCAGACCACGCCGTTGACGGCATTGTTGACCTTCGCCACGCCGCCCAGGAAGCCGCCGGAGGCCTCCTCGACCTCCTCGATGGCCTCTTCGACGGTCTCGTCCACGGCCTCGGCGGCCTCGACCACGGCCTCCACGGCGGTCTCTTCGGCGGGCGCGGCGTCCTCCGCCAGTGCGGCCGGGGCCAGCGCCATCAGGCTCAGCAGCAGTATCAGCGCCAGCAGCAGGCCGGTCAGTTTTTTCATGGTGAATCCCCCTTTGAATCGGTTCCGCCCGGGATGCCGGGCATCCAATTTGATATTATGCTAACGCAATATCAAAATGAATTATGTGAACCATTATAATTGCATTTTTATGCACTGTCAATGAAAAATCGCGCTGAAAGCGCGATTTTAACAACATAATAATGCAAATACGGGGGAGAACCGATCACTTGTGGTATTTCTCGCCGGTGCGGATGCGCTCGGCGCGGTACAGCTGCTCCAGCAGGATGACCCGCATCAGGCCGTGGGGGAAGGTGAGGTTGGAGAAGGAGAGCCTCGCGTCGGCCCGGGCCAACACCGCCTCGGACAGGCCGTTGCTGCCGCCGATGACGAATACGTTGCGGCGGCCGTCGCCGGACCAGGCGGTCAGCTTCTTCGACAGCGCCACGGAATCCGGGGCCTCGGCCTTGATGCACAGGCAGATCACCCGGTCGTTGGGGCGGATGTGCTTCAGCAATGCGGCACCCTCCCGGTCGATGATCTGCCGGAGCAGGGCCTCGCTGGCCTTCTCAGGCTCGCGCTCGTCGTCCACGGCGACGATCTCGTACTTGCCGTAACGGGACAGCCGCTTCAGGTATTCGGCGCAGCCGTCCTGCTGCCACTTTTCCTTCAGCTTGCCCACGCAGAGTATGGTTCCGTTCATGGTTCAACCTCGTTTTCGGGGAATGGGTCGCGGTGGGATGGGGATGCGCCTAAACCGCCAGCACGATGACCGTCGAGGCGGCCATCGTAAGCAGCGCGACCGCCAGCATGACCTTCTCCCGGCGCTCCAGCGGACGCCGGACGCGGGGGATGGGCACGATGCCCCGGGTCCTCGCCCGCAGGCGCAGCGACATCAGCAGCATGGCCGACATGGCGGCAAAGGCGGCGGCGTCCAGGAGCAGGGTGAACATCATCGATCCGGTGACGGCGACGTCTTCGGCGCTCTGTCCGGACAGCAGCCAGGGGATCACCAGACAGGCGGCGTTGTAGATGGTGTGGTATACAATGCCCGCGTAGACGGAGTCCAGCGCCCAGGTGACGTAGCCCGATACCGCGCCCACCAGCAGATAGGCGGGCAGGCCGTACAGGTTGCTGTGGAGCAAGGCGAACAGGGCGGCGGAGACGCCTACGGCGAAAGCCGTGCCCCGGCTCTCCCAGGCGGAGAGCACGAAGCCCCGGAACAGCAGCTCCTCGCACACGGCGGGCAGCGCCGCCAGGGTGAGGATGGCCAGGGCGACCTCCTGGCTGGTGTCGGGCAGGGGCGCCATGGCGGGGCTGTGCAGTCCCAGGGCGTTCAGCGCAGCCTCCCAGATCGCCGCCAGGGCGCTGGCCAGGTAAACGCTGTTCAGCGCCAGCGCGGCCAGCAGCAGCGTCGGGAACACCGGCAGAGGGTTCAGCCGCATGCCGTCGCCCAGCCCCGGATGCCGGCGGGCGTAGAGGGCGATGGGCAACAGCACAAAGGGGAGGTAGTAGATCAGGTTGACCGCCGTCAGCGCGCTGTCCTCGGGCAGCAGGGACGCCGCCAGCGAGGACGCCCACAGGCCGATGGCCGCCAGCAGCACGAGGCCGCACGCGGCGAACACCGACGGGCGCTTTGTATTGACGATGCGGTTGTAGATTGGATCTTGCATGGCTTTGATTTAGGGATTAGGGAATAGGGATTAGGAATTAGAAATAGCTGGATGGCGGGCAGATTTCGATTGGCAGGCCACTGATCTGCCGGGGGGATCGGGGGCGGCAGCGCCCCGATGAAGGATCGTCTGCGGCGGCGTGTACGCCGCGGGCGGGGCTGTTTTTGCGCAGAGGGGCCTGCCCCCCCGGAGCGAAAACAGCTTCATTGCAGGTTTTGCGGCCGGCGTTTTCCGCCTGATGCTTCATGATAATCTATTCTGCCATCAGGCGGAAAACACAAGCAAAACCTGTCAAAGGGGTGGCAGTGGCGGGGGAAGCAGGTCCCCCGCCACAAATTGTTTATACGTTGAATCGGAACAGCGTCACGTCGCCGTCCTTCATGACGTATTCCTTGCCCTCGCTGCGCACCAGGCCCTTCTCCTTGCAGGCGTTCATGCTGCCCTCGCGGATCAGGTCGTCGTAGGCCACGATCTCGGCGCGGATGAAGCCGCGCTCGAAGTCGGTGTGGATCTTGCCGGCGGCCTGGGGCGCCTTGGTACCGTTGGTGATGGTCCAGGCGCGGACCTCCTTGGGACCGGCGGTCAGGAAGCTGATCAGGCCCAGCAGCTTGTAGCCCAGCACCACCAGGCGGTCCAGGCCGGAGGTGCCGATGCCCATGTCCTCCAGGAACATGGCCTTCTCGTCGGGCTCCATCTGGCTGATCTCCTCCTCGGCGGACGCGCAGATGACCAGCACCTCCGCGCCCTCCTCCGCGGCGATTTTGCGCACGGGCTCGACCAGCGGCAGGGACGCCTCGTCCTTGCCCAGGTCCTCCTCGCCGATGTTGGCGGCGTAGATGACCTTCTTGCTGGTCAGCAGGAACCAGTCGCGGACCACGGCCTGCTGGTCCTTGTCCAGCGGCGCGGTGCGGGCGGGCTTGCCATCGTTCAGGTGGTCCAGCAGGATCTTGCCCGCCTCGGCCTCCACGGCGTACTTCTTCTCGCCCTTCTTGAGCATGGCCGCGGCCCGCTCGGCGCGCTTGGTGACGGTCTCGATGTCCGCCAGGATCAGCTCGGTATTGATGACGTCGATGTCCCGGGCGGGGTCGACGCTGCCGTCCACGTGGATCACGTTGTCGTCCTCAAAGCAGCGCACCACGTGCACGATGGCGTCCACCTCGCGGATGTGGCTGAGGAACTTGTTGCCCAGGCCCTCGCCCCGGCTCGCGCCCTTCACCAGGCCCGCGATGTCCACGAACTCCAGCGTGGCGGGGGTGTACTTCTCCGGGTGGTACATTTCGGCCAGCACGTCCAGGCGATGGTCCGGCACCGCCACGACGCCGGTGTTCGGCTCGATGGTGCAGAAAGGATAGTTGGCCGCCTGCGCGCCCGCGCAGGTGATCGCGTTGAACAGCGTGCTCTTGCCCACGTTCGGCAGGCCCACGACGCCAAGCTTCATATTATATCACATCTCCTTAGTCCCCGGGACGGCTCGCGCCTCGGCGGTTTGTGGATCCGGTGTCCCTGAAAAAAGCGCCGCCCTGCGACGCGCCGGGACATACGGACTCCAAGCGATATTGGTATTATAGCAGAAGCGGGTTTCTTTCACAATAGCGGAAGTGTAATCTGATGGCGAATTTATCGCGGGCGGAGCCGCCCGCGCCTGATCGCGCGGGGGAGAGCGCGGCCCTCCAGCGGAGCTTTTATATTGGATGGATTGTTAACCCCGGCGGGTGGCTTTGTACAGATATGCTTAATTTTCGCGGCATATTGACAAACATTGAGTATTCTGCTATCATGATGTTATGGGTTTTCATGTGGAAACCAAACCATAAGAAGGAGAGAAAACCATGAAGAAAATCGCACTGATCCTTGCACTGGTCATGATCGCCAGCCTGTGCATGTCCGCCATGGCGGAGGAGAACATCCTCGTGACCTGGTGGGGCAACCAGACCCGCAATGAGCGCACCCACGCCGCGCTGGAGCTGTACGCCTCCCAGCACGAGGGCGTGAGCTTCACCGAGGTTCCCAACTCCTGGGACGACTACTGGAAGAAGGTTGCCGCGGACATCCAGGGCGACAGCATCGACGTGATGCAGATGGACTATCAGTATCTGAACCAGTATTCCGAGAACGGCCTGCTGCTGGACCTGACCCCCTATGTGGAGTCCGGCGCGCTGAAGATCGACGATGTCAACGAGGGCATCGTGGGTTCCGGCAAGGTGGGCGACGGCCTGTACGCCGTCTGCATCGGCGTGAACGCCCCCGCCCTGCTGTACAACAAGACCATGCTGGATGAGAACGGCATCGAAGTCAAGGACAACATGACCTTGGACGAGTTCCTGG
This sequence comes from Clostridia bacterium, assembly GCA_030530315.1. Lineage (GTDB taxonomy): Bacteria > Bacillota > Clostridia > Christensenellales > Aristaeellaceae > UBA2862. The sequence continues at coordinate 36,691 of JAUMVG010000012.1, forward strand.
CCCTGAGCCGCGAGATCTACGAGAAGACCGGCTACAAGACCAACATCGGCTACGGCACCGACATGGTGTTCGGCTACATCCTGCGCGGCTATGACATCGACCTGTTCAAGGACGGCAAGCTGAACATCACCGCCGAGGACGCCGAGAAGTTCTTCTCCCTGTACGAGACCGGCATCACCGAGGGCTGGCTGGTGACCAGCGACGTGTTCGCTGAGACCTCCGTCGGCACCGTCGAGCAGGATCCCATGATCTACGGCAGCGATCCCGAGAACATGAGCTGGTGCGCGTTCTTCTGGTCCAACCAGGTGACCGCCATGCAGAATGCCGCGCCCGAGGGCATGGAAGTGGGCATCACCACCTGGCCGTCCGCCGACCCGGTGAAGTCCAACTACCTGAAGCCCAGCCAGTTCTTCTCCGTGGCCGCCAAGACCCAGCACGCCGACACCGCCGTGGACATCGTGAACTTCTGGACCAACTCCGTGGAAGCCAACGAGATCCTGCTGGGCGAGCGCGGCATCCCCGCCTCCGCCGCCACCGCTGCCGGCATCGCCGACAAGCTGGATGAGGTGAACCAGAAGGTCGTCGCCTACATCAACGACGTCGTGTCCCCGAACTGCTCCGCCGTTCCGGCCGCTGATCCCGCCGGCGCCAGCGAGTTCTACAACCTGGTCGACGAGCTGCAGGAGGAGCTGTGCTACGGCATGACCACTGCTGCCGACGCCGCTGCCAGGCTGATTGACGAGTGCCCCGCCAACCTGAAGTAATACTGCCCGGCAATTCGGAAACGGACCTCGCGGGCGGATGATCCGCTCGGCCCGCTCTGAAGCGCACAGTAACGCTTCGCAGCAAGGAAGCGAAGTCTCCCCAGACTTCGCTCCTTGTATTTATACCTATTGACACGCCGCTGTAAACGGGGCGGCGTTGCCGGATTTGACGAAAGGAGGGGGAGCGAATGGCACAGACCGGCGTCGTCAAGCCGAAGAGGACGCTTGCCGAGAAGCTGAACGAGGAGCACATCGCGGGCATGATCTGCACCGCGCCGTTCACGATCGGCTTCTTGCTGTTCATGATCGTCCCCATGCTGATTTCAGCGTACTACGCATTCTGCGATTTCGACATCCTGTCGCCCGCGGTATGGACGGGCCTTGCGAACTTCAAGACGATGTTCAGCGAGGCGAAGTTCTGGAAGTCCCTGGGCGTGACGTTCTATTTTGCCTTTGTGTCGGTGCCGCTGCGCCTGGTCTTCGCGCTGATCGTCGCGCTGATCCTGCTCAGGACCACCAAGATCACGGCGCTGTATCGCGCGGTCTACTACCTGCCCTCCATCATCGGCGGGTCCGTGGCCGTGGCCATCCTGTGGAAGCGCATGTTCGGCAACGACGGCACCGTGAACGTGCTGCTGCGGATGCTGGGCTTCGAGGGCAAGATCAAGTGGTTCGGCCAGCCGGGCACGGCCATGTGGACGCTGATCATACTGGCGGTGTGGCAGTTCGGCTCCTCGATGCTGATCTTCCTGTCCGCGCTGAAGCAGATCCCGGCCTCGCTGTACGAGGCGGGCGAGATCGACGGCGCGAACAAGGTGCAGCAGTTCTTCAGGATCACGCTGCCGCTGCTGACGCCGACCATCTTCTTCAACCTGGTCATGCAGATGATCAACGGCTTCCTGGCGTTTACACAATGCTACATCATTACCCAGGGCAAACCGATGAACTCCACGCTGTTCTACACCGTGTACATGTACCAGCAGTCCTTTGAGTTCTACAAGGCGGGCTATGGCGCGGCGCTGGCGTGGGTGATGCTGGTGGTCATCGCCATGTTCACGGGCCTGCTGTTTGCCACCAAGCGCTTCTGGGTCTACGAGGATAAGAGGTGACGGGCATGAAGAGCACGAACAAATCCATTCTCGGAAGGACGGTTTACCACGTCCTGGTGTTCGGCTTCGGCATCGTGATGGTCTATCCGCTGCTGTGGATGATCCTCAGCTCGTTCAAGCCCACGAACACCATATTCACCACCGCGTCCCAGCTGATCCCCAGCACCTGGACGCTGGAGAATTACGCCAACGGCTGGAAGGGCTTCGCCAGCGTCAAGTTCGGCAGGTTCTTCCTGAACTCGCTGCTGATCTCCGTGCTGGCCACCCTGGGCACCGTGGCGTCCTCCTCCATCGTGGCCTACGGCTTCGCCCGCCTGAAGTTCAAGGGCCGGGGCCTGCTGTTCTCCGCCATGCTGGTGACGATGATGCTGCCCGCGCAGGTGCTGATGATCCCCCAGTACATCTGGTACAAGAAGCTGGGCTGGGTCGGCAGCTACGCCGCGCTGATCGTGCCCTACTGGTTCGCCATCCAGGGCTTCTTCGTCTACCTGATGACCAACTTCATCAACGGCATCCCCAAGGATCTGGACGAGGCCGCGAAGATCGACGGCTGCTCCACCTACGGCATCTTCTACTGGGTGATCCTGCCGCTGATCGTGCCCGCGCTGATCACCGGCGGCATCTTCTCCTTCATCTGGCGCTGGGACGACTTCCTGTCCGCCCTTTTGTACGTCAGCAAGACGGAGATGTACCCGGTCAGCCTGGCGCTGAAGCTGTTCAGCGATCCGTCCTCCTCCTCGGACTACGGCGCGATGTTCGCCATGTCCACCCTGTCCATACTGCCTGTGGTGATCATCTTCATCACGCTGCAGAAGTACCTGGTGGAGGGCATCGCCACCACCGGCCTGAAGGGGTAACCGGGGCATCGCCCCGGACCCCGGCTGCTGCCGCGTGGTTTTCAACCCGGCCCTCACCCCTACAGATTCAAGGGGTGAGGGCCGGGCGTTTCATTTCTGTTTGGACGGCCGTCGACAAACATCCGCCGGCCCCGTAGATCATGGGTCCGGCGGATGCGTATGTCAACCAATAAACGCGGCCAGCCTTGGTTCCCGTTTCAGGGGTTCGAGCGCTCGGAAAACAGTCCGGTGGACGGTATAAGCGCTTCGCCAGACGCCCTTTGGGCGTTGCAGAGGGAACGGGCCGGCAGGCCCCTGGAACGCTGGCGCCCAGCGGATGAGAGGTCGTTCTCCGCAGGAACGCCATATTTGGCGTCCGTTCCCTGTGTCGCGCTATTCCCGGTTTTCACCAGCGGAACCCAGATATAACTGAGGGTATCCTCCGGTCGCTCGGCGGGCGCGTCATAGACCTCGAGGTTATAGTTCCCTGCCAGCGCGTAGCCCCGGAGGGCGGGCAGCCATTCGGTCCAGATGCGGGTATTGGTGCTTTGCAGTGCCTCGGGCAGCGCGCCCTTACACCTGAACTCGGCCCAAAGGCCGCCGGGGATGGCGAGGGTCCCGCAGCCCTCGGGTACGTCTTCCCAGGGCTGGTAGAGGTCGGCGATCCAGTAGTCGAAGTCCTTGCCGTCCATGTCGTGGCATACGCCGAAGACGCCCATCGGGGGAACGTGCGGCTCGGCCTGTGCCCACTCCGCCCAGAACCTGGGGATCTCCCGATAGCTGGTGTCCGAATTGAACCTGCGCCTTATGCCCATGACGGTGAACGGCGCCTTCTCCGTGATGCGATAATCGAGCATACTTCCACCCTCCAGTGTGACCTTGATGCGCAGAGGGGCCATGGCCTTCAGCGCCGCGCCGCCCTCCCGGGCCCGGGAGGGGGTCACGCCGTGAAAGCGCTGGAATGCGCGGGAGAAGCTGTCAGGGGAATCGTAGCCGTATTCCAGCGCCACATCGATCACACTCGCGTTCCCGGTGGACAGCACCTGGGCCGCCAGCGTCATGCGCCGGGCGCGGAGATACTCCGCCACCGTCATGCCGCACAGCGCGCCGAAGATGCGCTGGTAGTAGAACGGCGACAGTCCTGCCCGGGCGGCGATGTCCCGGATGTCCGGGTTTTCCGTCAGGTGCGCCTCGATGTAGTCGATGGACCGCTGCATGCCCTCGATCCATCCCTGCATGCTCCCGCCTCCCCTCGCTGTGACGCCATTATACCATGGCCGGGCCGCTCCGTCCCGACTTTGCGTGTCCGCATATGCATGAAAATGCCCCGGCTTGCGTCGGGGCGGCTTGGATCATTTGAACCATTCCTTGGGCAGGTATTCGCGCTGGTTTTCCAGCATGTCGTCGAACAGCTTCTGGCCGTCCTTCACGGTGACGGAGGCCATCTGCGGGTCGTTCATGAAGGTGGTGAAGCCCAGCTTCCGGTCGCAGGTCAGCGCGGCGGTCAGGGTGTTCTCCTGGTTGTAGATGTGCCGCGCCACCAGGGGCAGTATGTTGGCAGGAATATTCCCGGCGAACACGGGCTCGATGCGGTTCATGCCGAACAGGGCGTTGGTCTCCACCACGCTGCCCAGGGGCAGGTTGGGGATCTGGCCCCGGTTGGGGATGTTGACGTTGGACACCAGGTCGCCCAGGCCGATGACGGCCTTCAGCAGCAGGTGGCCTTCCTCGCCGGAGGGCTTCAAAACCAGCTCCTCCGCGCCGGAAATCAGATCGTCGGAGCGCTTCATGCGGTCGCCCAGGTCCTTCACGCGCCAGTCCACGGTGGTCAGCTGATACTTCCATTCATGCACGGTCTCGGGGTCCCGGGTGTACCAGGGCGCGGTGAACTCGGCCAGGTGGCGGTCGCCGGCGGCGGCGATGGCGCCGTAGCGGCGGAACAGGTCGAACTTGACCCGCTGGGCGCACTTGAAGTGGTTGTTCATCCAGTTGTCGTCGCCGCCCTCGTCGAAGCCGGTCTCGAAGTACTTGTCGGCGAACTTGGCGTACAGCGGCATCAGGTCGATGTCCTTGTAGCTGGCCCGGGTCAGCCAGGTAAAGTGGTTGATGCCGGTGACGGTGGTGTACAGGTCCTGACGGGTGACGCCGGGGATGCCGCACTCCTTGTCCAGCATGGCGCACAGCAGCTTCTGGGTGCCGAACACCTCGTGGCAGCAGCCGAAGGCCTTGACCTGGGGGAAAACGTGGTACAGCGTGCGCACGCACAGGCTCATCGGGTTGGTGTAGTTGATGATCCAGGCGTCGGGAGCATACGCCTTGATGGCCTCGCCGATCTCCACGTACATGGGGATGGTGCGCATGGCCCGCATGAAACCGCCTGCGCCCACGGTGTCGCCCACGGGCTGGTAGACGCCCACGCGCTCGGGCAGGTGCACGTCGGAGCGCATCTCCTCAAAGGTGCCGGGAAGGATCGAAATGACGATGAAGTCCGCGCCGGTCAGGGCGTCCTGCAGGCTGTCACTGACCTCGTAATGCCAGCGGCTCGCGGCGTCCGGATGGGCGCTGATCTTGTTGCCGATGATCTCGTTGCGCTGGGCGGCGGAGCGGTCGATGTCGTACAGCTTCACCGTGCCGCACATGTCCGGGTCCATCGCCAGGTCCATCATGAAGCCCCAGGCCCAGCCACGGGAGCCGCCGCCGATATAGGCCACGTTCAGTTCCTGCGCGCGTTTTTTGAGTTCGTTGCTCAATTTTGAAACCTCCTCATCCATTGCGTCAAATGATGAGAATATTTTATCACAGCCGAATTCTTTTCGCAACAGAAATGCGGGTGAAATCGGGCTTCTGTGTGATTTAATTGCGTGCGACTGTCCATGGGCGGCTGGGTGTGATATAATGATTAGGAAAACCAAGGGTTTTCCGGGTCTGCGGGCAAGGGAGCGATAGCGGTCACGCAGCACGCCGACAATCGTGGTATAATGATATTGGAAAAACAGGCAAAGGCGCGGGCGAGCCGGCGGGATCGGCCCGTCTGTTCCCGGCGCGGCCGGGTGACGAAAGGGTGGCGGATGTGATCTACTGGATTCTGGGACTGGCGATATTGGCGGGGGCAGCGGCCTGGCTGGGCTGGCGTTGCGTTTCGCTGCGCCGGGCGCTGGAGAAGGCGGAGGCCCGCTGCCGCGACCTGCAAAAGGAGCGGGCCCAACGCCAGAACCTGCAGCACGCCCTGGAGCGCCGGGGAGCGGAGGTCCGCCGCCTGCGCGCCAAGGTGGCGGAGTATGAGAGCGAGTTCCAGGAGATGGAGAACCGCGCCAACGATCTGAACATGTCGCTGTTCCAGGAAAGCGGCCTGCGCATTCTGGCCCAGAAGGAGGAAGGCGCGAACCGCCTGAAGCTGGAGCAGTTGGAGGCGCAGCTGAGCAACGCCCACCAGCACCTGAAGGCCCAGCAGGAGCAGGCCCAGGCGCAGCTGAAGGAGCGGGACGAGCAGGCCCGGGAGGCGGAGGCGAAGCTCCGCGAGGAGATCGCGGCCCGGGACAAGGAGATCGCCCGGCTCCAGACCGCCAACGCCCGGCGTATCGCCCGCAGGGCCCAGCAGGACAACGGCGGACTGGACCAGGTGACGCTGGACGACGTGATGGGCAGGCCGACCGCGTCCTGAACGGACGCTGGCGGTGACGATCGCGCGAATCTGTGATTTTGGCAGGCTTGAATCGAGCGGCGTTGCCGCCGTGTACTATGCGTTTACATTTTCAAACAAATGATGCGCCTTTAACCGGGCGCATCATTTCAAACCGTTGACAAAGCCTGCAAACGCAAGAATCTCTGCCGACAGAAAAGAACAGGCAGAGATTCTTGCTTGCTGTGTTGGTTGCGCCTGCAAAATGCGGTCACTTACGACCGGGTAAGCTCCCTTTTTTGCAGGCTTGCCGCCTTGCCTTGCGAGGTGGAAATCCTAAAGGATTTCCAGTTTTCAGCTACACTGAAAACCGAAAGAACAAATATAGCATATTTGTTCTTTCGCCGAGGCTTTCTCAACGGCCTCCAGTCTGTTGACTTTGTCAACATCCTGAAATGATGCGCCTTTAACCGGGCGCATCATTTGTTTGGATTCATTTTGATACGGAGATAGGGGCGTCGCGGCGCTCAGACGGAACAAGGCCAAGCTGACATCGGTGCCGCGGCTGACGGCGAGGTCAGCTTTCCCGCTTCCTCAGGTAGTAATACGTATAATCCCACCTGGAATGATCGTCGCTGGAAAAGCTGGAGCCGGTTTTGTAGATGAGGGGGAGATTCCTGTACCCGTCGACCGGATCGCTGGTCAGCGTGACCCGCGGTCCCTTTTCGATATGCGACGACTTGTTGAATTCGGAATAGCTGGATTCGCCCGTCACGCCCGCGAAGCGCGCGCCGTCCTCAGAAACCACGATTCGCTGGTCTGAGACAGGCATGGTTTCCTCTCTCAAATTATCCTCGTCGTTTCCATAGCCGTAGTCGTTGCCCCAGCTTTCTACGGTCAGGATCTCATAGCCGTCTGCCTCCGCGCGGATTCGCGCGAAGGCTTCTTCGCCATATTCCCGCTGCGTGATGAAGCGCTTGCACGCTCCGGATGAGGCCAGGCAATCCGGCGTTCCTTCCGGGCACAGGGTCCACAGTTTCATATCTTGTCACCTGCTCATTTCCCGGTCCAGCGGGTTTTCTTCGCCTGGGTGCGCATTTCCGCCGTCGGCTCCAGCCAGACAGCGGACTCCGGCGGGATTTCCCACACCCGATCGCCGTACTCGATGCGCCGCTGTTCGCCGCAGCGGTTGACGGCCAGCGTCAGGTACTGGTTGGCCGCCGGGGCGCCGAATACGTCCACGCCGCCGGTGATGCAGCGCTCCACCAGCACGACGTCGGAGCCGACGGCGCTGAGGTGCAGGTCTCCGGTGCGCAGGGCGGAGGAGCGCATGCGGGTGAGCATGATCTCCCGGAAGGTCTCCACGAGGCCCTCGTCCTCGTGTCCCCAGGGGTAGGTGGCCCGGTTGTAGGGGTCGGCCATGCCCGTCAGGCCGGCCTCGTCGCCGTAGTAGAGGCAGGGCATGCCGGGAAGGGCGCAGATCAGCGTCCAGGCAGCGATCAGGCGCTGCCGGCCGCGGGCGTAGTCCTCGGGGCTCATCATGAAGGGGTGGCGATAGACCCGGTCTGGAGCCATGTCGCCGATGTTCGCCAGCACGCTGATGGCCCGGGGCGTGTCGTGGCTGCCCAGCAGGTTCATCTCGGAGTAGAGGAAGGGCAGGGGCATGTTCTCCCGCAGGCTCTCCAGGTGCCGCACGAAGGAGGGCGCGTCGCACCGGCAGCAGAGGAACTCCACGATGGCGTCCCGCAGGGGGTAGTTCATGCAGCTGTCCAGGGTGTCGCCCAGGCAGTAGCAGCGCATCTCGCCGTAGGCCACCTTGTTGGTGGGGTCCTCCCAGACCTCGCCGATCAGGGCGGAATCCGGCCGCTCCCGGCGGATGCGGGCGCGCAGCTTACGAATGAAGGCCATGGGCAGCTCGTCGGCCACGTCCAGCCGCCAGCCGGACGCGCCGGCGCGGATCCAGTGGGCGGTCACGCTGTCGTCGTCCTCGATGATGAAGCGCTGGTAGCTCTCGGTCTCCTCGTGCACGTTGGGCAGGGTCTTGAAGTTCCACCAGCACTCGTAGTCGTCGGGCCAGCGGCGGAAGCGGTACCACTCCCGGTAGGGAGACTCGGGGTCGTTGTAGGCGCCGCCGGGGCCGTAATTGCCGTCCCGGTTGAAGTACAGGCTGTCCGAGCCGGTGTGGGAGAACACGCCGTCCAGGATCACGCGCATGCCCCGCGCCCGGGCCGCCGTGCAGAGGGCACGGAAGTCCGCCTCGGTGCCGAAGCTGGGGTCGATCTGCATGTAGTCGCCGGTGTTGTACTTGTGGTTGCTGCGGGCCTTGAAGATGGGGTTGAAGTACAGCACGGTGACGCCCAGGCTCTGGATGTAGTCCAGCTTCTCCATGATGCCCCGCAGGTTGCCGCCGAAGTAGTCGTTGTTGCAGTTGTCGCCGTACTTGTCGTCGTTGATGATCAGGGCGGGGTCGTCGTCCCAGCGCAGGTGATAATAGGAGGCCGGGGGCAGCTTGCGCACGTCCTTCTTGCCCGCGCAGTGGTAGCGGTCCACCATGATTTGCAGCATCATGCCGTTGCGCATCCACTCCGGGGTCTGGTAGGCGGGGTCGTACACGGTGACCTGGTAGCCGCCCGGGGCGCTTTCCGACAGGGCGCCGATCCCGCCCAGTCCGTCGGCGGCGTTGCCCCAGAACCAAGTCTTGCCGCCTCTGTCCACGGCCATGAAATAGTACCACAGCAAGCCGGGCTCCGAGGGGAGAGTGACCTCGCACTCATACATGCCGTCGTGGGTGGGACGCATGGGCAGTATGCTCTCCGCCTCCTGCCACCACAGGCGCAGGCATATCCTGTGCAGGCCCTCCGCCCGCACCCGCAGGCGCAGCTGCCGTCCGCAGGGTGCGGCGCCCTGGGGCGTGCGATAGGCGGGGTCGCGGGAATCGTGGAAGAAATTCATGGAATCACTCCTACTGCGTGGGATGCCACAAAATGAAGGAATTTGGAATGGGGTGTGCCATTCCAAATTCCCCAGACCGCTGACAAAGCCCGCAAACACAAGAATCTCTGCGAACAAAAAGACGGGCAGAGATTCTTGCTTGCTGTGTTGGCTTCAATTGCAAATATCGGTCACTTACATTTGGGTAAGTTCCCTCATTTGCAATTTTGCCGCCTTGCCTTGCAAGCTTTTTCAGCGGCCTTCAATTCTGCCAAAGCTTACAGCTTCAGGGGCTTCAGGTGCCAGATCAGCCGGTTGTACTCCTCGATGGTGCGGTCGGAGGTGAACAGGCTGGAGCAGGCGGTATTCATGATGGACTTGTGCAGCCACAGCTTGCGGTCGTCGTAGTCGCGCAGCAGGTCCTTCTGGGTGTTCACGTAGGGCGCCAGGTCCTTCAGCACGAAGTAGGGGTCGGCCATTCCGCCGCCGTCGCCGAACAGCAGGGAGTGGTAGATCTCCTGGAACATGCGGGGGTTCTCCGGGCACAGGGTGCCGTCGATCAGCTGCTCCATCACGCGGCGGATCTTCGGGTTGGTCTCGTAGATCTCGTGGGCGCGATAGGTGGCGTAGCCGCGGTCCACCTCCTCGGCGGTGAGGCCGAAGATGTAGATATTTTCCGGGCCGACCTGCTGGTAGATCTCGCAGTTGGCGCCGTCCATGGTGCCCAGGGTCACCGCGCCGTTCATCATGAACTTCATGTTGCCGGTGCCGCTGGCTTCCTTGCCGGCGGTGGAGATCTGCTGGCTGATCTCGGTGGCGGGCATCAGCAGCTCCGCCTGGGAGACGCAGTAGTTCTCCAGGAACACCACGTTGATCAGCTTGGAGGCGCGGGGATGCTTGCGCACCAGGTCGCCCACGGCGTTGATCAGCTTGATGGTCAGCTTCGCGCGCTGATAGCCCGGCGCGGCCTTGGCGCCGAAGATGAAGGTGTGGGCGTGGAACTCCTGCTCGGGGTGCTCCACGATCTCGTTGTAGAGCACCATGATGCCCAGGGCGTTCATCAGCTGGCGCTTGTACTCGTGCAGGCGCTTGGCCTGGGCGTCGAAGATGCTCTCGGGGTTCATCTCGATGCCCTGATAGCGGTAGACGTGGTCCGCCAGGCGCAGCTTGTTGTGGTACTTGATGTCATTGAAGCGCTGCTGGAAGGCGGGGTCGTCCGCGAAGGCCTTCAGGTCGGCGATGCGGGGCATGTCCTTGCGCCAGCCGTCGCCGATGGCTTCGTCGATCAGGCTGGACAGCTCCGGGTTGCACTGCATCAGCCAGCGGCGATGGGTGATGCCGTTGGTGACGTTGACGAACTTGCGGGGCTCCAGCATGTAGAAGTCGTGGAAGGTCTGCTTCTTGAGGATCTCGGTGTGGATGGCGGACACGCCGTTGACGGAGTGGGCGTAGGCCACGCACAGGTTGGCCATGTGCACCTGGTTGTAGGCGAGGATGGCCATGTGCCCGATGCGCTCCCACTGGCCGGGGAAGGAATCCCACAGCTTGGCGCACAGGCGGGTGTTCATCTCCTGCAGGATCATGTAAATGCGGGGCAGCTGCTCCTTGAACAGGCTCTCCGGCCACTTCTCCAGCGCCTCCACCAGCACGGTGTGGTTGGTGTAGGCGAAGGTGCGGCGGGCGATGCTCTCCGCGGTGTCCCAGCCCAGGCCGTAATCGTCCATCAGGATGCGCATCAGCTCGGGGATGGCCACGGCGGGATGGGTGTCGTTGATGTGGATGGCCACCTTGTCCGGGAAGATGGACCAGTGATAGCCGTAGGTATCGATGAACTCCTTCACCGCGAACTGGATGGAGGCGGAGGAGAAGAAGTACTGCTGCTTCAGGCGCAGCTCCTTGCCCTGGTAGCTGTCGTCGTTGGGGTAGAGGATCTTGGAGATGACCTCCGCCAACTCGCGCTCCTCCATGGCCTGCACGTACTGGCCGCGGTTGAAGTGCATCATGTCGATCTGCTGGGTGGCCTTCGCGCTCCAGGTGCGCAGGAAGTTGACCTTGGTGCTGTCGTAGCCCACCACGGGGATGTCGTAGGGCACGGCCTGCACGGTCTTGTAGTCCAGGTGGCGGAAGAACGTGTGCCCGTTCTCCTCGTAGGACTCGATGCGGCCGCCGAAGTGGATCTCCATGGTGTCCTGGGGATGGGGGATCTCCCAGATGTTGCCCTGGGCCAGCCAGTTGTCCGGCACCTCGACCTGATAGCCGTCCACCAGCTTCTGGCGGAACAGGCCGAACTCATAGCGAATGGTGCAGCCCATAGCGGGCAGCTTCAGAGTGGTCAGGGAGTCCAGGAAGCAGGCGGCCAGGCGGCCCAGACCGCCGTTGCCCAGGCCGGGCTCCGGCTCCTGCTCGAACACGATGGAGCGGTCGATATTCAGCTCGTCCAGAGCCTGCATATAGTTTTTCTCGTTGACCAGGTTGACCATGTTGTTGTGCAGGGTGCGGCCCACCAGGAACTCGGCGCTGAGATAATACACTTTTTTGGCCTGCTGTTCCTTGCGCGCGTCGCGGGAATAGCTCCTGCGCTGCATGATCTCATCGCGCACCACCAGGGCCAGGGCCTGATAGAGCTGTTCCGGCGTGGCGTCGCTCACGTCGCAGGCAAACTGGGTGTGCAGCTTATTGAGAATACTGTCTTTGATTTGCGCAACGGTCATCCGTTCAAATTCCACAAAAACACCTCCGCGAATCATCGGCGAATATTAGAGCCTACGCGCTACTATAACACATCGGCGGAGATTGCGCAACGGAAAGCATGTTGATTTTTTGGGCGTTTACGGGCATGTTTGGCCTTTTTTTGCCGCGGTATGGACAGTTTGCCGATTGTTTGGCGTTTAGTCGCTTAATAAAGGTTAATTTGTTGTGTTCAAGGGGTTTGACGTGGCTTGAGGCAAACTTTAACGGAAGCGTGCAAGTGGGAAAGTGGAAGCCCGGCGGGTTCTGTGATAGAATAGGCGGCATAAAGGCGAGCGGCGCTTCCGCTCGATGGGAGTGGGTTTCATGAGCAAGGCTTCGTGCCGGATGACCGAGGGCAGCATCCCCGGCCACCTGATCCGCTATTCGATCCCCGCGATACTAGGCGATCTGTTCCAGGTGACCTACAACACCGTGGATTCGGTGATCGTCGGCAAGTACGCCGGTGCGGCAGCCCTGGCGGCGGTGGGCATCGCGAGCCCGCTGATGAGCGTGGCGATGTTCCTGATCATCGGCATGAGCATCGGGGCCTCGGTGCTGCTCAGCGAATTCTACGGCGCGGGGGACATGCGCTCGCTGCGGCGGCAGTTTTCCACCACGCTGGTCATGGGCTTTGTCACCAGCGCGGCGATCGCGCTGTCGATGTTCGCGCTGACGACGCCGCTGCTGCGGCTGTGCCGCACGCCGGAGGAGATCCTGGCGGACACCGCGGGATACCTGCGCATCGTGGCCCTGGGCATGGTCGTCACCTCGCTGTACAACATGCTGGCGGCGGCATCGAAGGCCATAGGCGACACGCTGACGCCGCTGATCTGCATGGTGGCGGGTTCCCTGGTGAACGTGGGCCTGGACTACTGGTTCGTGGCCGGGCTGGGCCGCGGCGTGAACGGGGCGGCCTTTGCCACGGTGATCTCCCAGGGCGTGGCGGCGTTGCTGTGCGCGGCGCTGCTGTACCGCAACGAAAGGCTGCTGTTCGTCGGAGAGGGCGGCTTTTGCGTGGACCGGTCGCTGCTGAAGCGCACGCTGCGCTTCAGCCTGCCCACCGCGCTGCAGCAGGCGGGCGTGTACGTGGGCAAGCTGCTGGTGCAGTCCGCGGTGAACCCGCTGGGCGTCAACGCCATCGCCGCGTTCAACGCCGTGAACCGCATCGACGACTACGCGCTGATCCCCGAGCGGGACATCGCCAACGGCGAGACCGCGCTGGTGGCCCAGAACCACGGCGCGAAGCGGGCCGACCGCATGCGGGAGGGCCTGCGCGCCACCGCGCTGCTGGAGGTGGGCTACGGGCTGGTGGTGTCGCTGTGCGTGTTCGCGTTCGCGGAAAAGCTGATGGGCCTGTTCGTGGCGCCCGAGGAGACCGAGGTGATCCGGCTGGGCACCCGCTACCTGCGCCTGATGGGCTTCTTCTACTTCATGCCCGGCATCACCAACGGCCTGCAGGGCTATATGCGGGCCATCGGCAGGATGAACCTGACCATGATCGTGACCTATTCCCAGATGTTCACCCGCACCGTGGTCACCTTCCTGCTGATCGGCAGCATGGGGCTGGACGCCGTGCCCCTGGCCTGCGCCGCGGGCTGGGTGATGATGACGGTCTGGGAGGTCGCCCTGATGGCGCGCTGGAGCCGCGACGGGCGGCTGTACAGGCTGTGAGGCAGGCGGCTGTCGGCAAGGCCCTCCGGAACCCACTGCTCCTTGAAGCGATGCGCTTTCCAATTCTTCCCGGAGGTTCAAGAATTGTGGGCCTTACCCCTTGCATTTGCCGCGCGTTTGTTGTACACTGATATTGGAAGTTTTCCAAACGAGACCTGAATTCATTGGAGGTATTTTCAACATGGCAACGATCACCAAGCAGATGAGCATTGGCGAGGTGCTGGACATCGACCGCACCACCGCGCCGATCATGATGGAATACGGCATGCATTGCATGGGCTGCCCCTTCTCGATGATGGAGAGCCTGGAGATGGGCTGCGCCGCTCACGGCACCGACGCTGACGAGCTGGTGGACCGGCTGAACAAGTACCTGGCCGAGAAGGAAAAATAATCGGATCTGGAGCGCAGGTCCCGGATTCGAGCCGGGGCCTGCGCCCCTGCTTTTATCGCCTTGCCATTGATCCAAATTTCAATTACCGAACAGGAGGAATGCCCCATGGAACCGATCAAGCTGTACGAACAATGGCTGCATGACTTCGCCGACGACGCGGAGACCGTGCAGGACCTGCTCGCCATCAAGGACGACCCCAAGGAGATTGAGGATCGCTTCTACCGCGACCTGGAATTCGGCACCGCCGGCATGCGCGGCGTGCTGGGCGCGGGCACGAACCGTCTGAACAAGTACAATGTGCGCCGGGTCTCCCGGGCGCTCGCCAAATACATACTGACCACTCCGGACGGCGCCGAGCGCGGCGTGGCCATCGCCTATGACTCCCGCCGCAAGAGCACCGAGTTCGCCAAGGAGGCCGCGCTGGTGCTGTGCGCCGCGGGCGTGAAGGTGTTCCTGTACGAGTCCCTGCGCCCCGTGCCGGTGCTCTCCTTCACCGTGCGCCACCTGAAGTGCATCGCGGGCATCGTGATCACCGCCAGCCACAACCCCGCCCAGTACAACGGCTACAAGGTCTACTGGACCGACGGCGCCCAGATGCCGCCGGATTCCGTCAAGGGTATCACCGACCGCCTGCCGGAGACCACCTTCGCCGAGTCCCTGCCCATGGACGAGCAGGCGGCGCTGGACAAGGGCCTGCTGACCTACATCGGCAAGGACGTGGACGACGCCTACATCGCCGCGGTGAAGAAGCTGTCCGTCAACCCCGAGCTGGCCAGGGAGATGGGCGAGACGCTGAAGATCGTCTACACCCCCCTGCACGGCTCCGGCAACATTCCGGTGCGCCGCATCTTCGACGAGATCGGCATGAAGCACGTGTACGTGGTCAAGGAGCAGGAGCTGCCCGACGGCGAGTTCCCCACCGTGAAGGTGCCGAACCCCGAGGATCCCGCCGCCTTCACCCTGGCGCTGGCCATGCAGAAGGAGCTGGGCGCTGACCTGTGCGTGGGCACCGACCCCGACTGCGACCGCGTGGGCATCGCCTGCATGACCGACAATGGCCTGCGGCTGCTCAACGGCAACCAGATCGGCTGCATCCTGCTGCACTACATCCTCTCTCAGAAGAAGGAGCGGGGCGAGCTGCCCGCCAACGCCGCCGCCGTGACCACCATCGTGTCCACCGAGATGGCCCGCGCCATCGCCGAGGACTACGGCGTGAAGCTCATCAAGGTGCTGACCGGCTTCAAGTACATCGCCGAGCAGATCCACCTGTTCGAGACCACCGGCTGCAACACCTTCATGTTCGGCTTCGAGGAGAGCTACGGCTTCCTGTCCGGCACCGACGTGCGCGACAAGGACGGCGTCAACGCCTGCATGCTGATCGCCGAGGCCGCCAGCTGGTACAAGAAGATGTACAACAAGACCCTGGCCGACGCCATCGACATGCTGTATGAGAAGTACGGCTACTATGGCGACAAGGTGACCAGCTTCGTGCTGCCCGGCAAGGATGGCCTGGAGAAGATGCAGCACACCATGGCCGCCCTGCGCGAGAATCCGCCCAAGGACTTCGCCGGCGAGAAGGTTGTGGCCGTGCGCGACTACCAGACCTCCGTGCGCACCACCGTGGACGGCGAGACCGAGACCCTCACCCTGCCCAAGAGCAACGTGCTCTACTTCGAGCTGGAGAACAAGGCGTGGATCTGCGTGCGTCCCTCCGGCACCGAGCCGAAGATCAAGCTGTACGTCAACGCCGTCTCGGGCAGCGACGCCGAGACCAAGAAGCTGCTGAACGCGTACTCCGACGCCGCCGTGAAGCTGCTGGAGAGCCTGTAAGGCAAAAGAAGTTTATCCATCATGCGGGGAAGGCAAACGCCTTCCCCGTTTCATATCTGTTCGCTCCGTCCCATGGCGGGGCGGTTTTGACTCTTTATTAATATATCAACTTCTGTGCGCAAAGGTGTCGTATCCCGCTGAGTCCATAAAAACGGCGGCATGCCTTCCGGATATCGCTCTCGGAAAGCATGCCGCCTAAGCTTCAATGCTTATTGTTGACTTTTGTTTTATCCCTCCATGCTGTTCAGGAATACCATCAGCATCTCGGCCAGCTCGCCGCGGGTCACGGCGTCGGGCTGGGCCGTCTCGGTCATGGGCTCCACGGCATCGCCGACCAGCGCGGACAGCATCGCCCAGGCGTCATCGGGGGTGATGGGGGCTTCCAGGTCGATGTCGGGGGCGACCAGGCCGTAGTCCGCCAGCACCTCCAGGGCCTCCTGGGGATCCTTGCCGCCGCCCGCCAGCACGTAGACAGCGGTCAGCAGGTCGCCGTTCGTGGCCGGCTGGTCCACGCCGAAGGCGGCTTCTTCCGCCGGGTCCATCAGGCCCTCCTCGAAGGCGAAGCGCACCGCCTCGTACAGCGGGTGCTCCTCGGTGACGTCGTCAAACGCCACCTGGGTGGCATCCACCGCGCCGAAGGGGTTCAGAATGGTGTCGAACAGGTCCGCGTTGGCATTGATCGCCGCCGCGCTGCCCGCGGTCATCCGCGCGCCGTTGTCAGACAGCTTCGCGTACATGTCGGCGCTCTCGCGCACCGCCTCGGGCGTCAGCTGCTTCAACTGGCGCATCCAGGTCAGCTTCTCGTCCAGGGGACGGCCCTCCAGGGTGTCCAGCGCCGCATTGGCCGCGCCGGTGAGCTCACCCTCGGGCATGGCGTAGTAGGAATAGGCGCTGAGGATGTAGCCGTCCAGGGTCGCCTGGTCCAGCTCCACCTCCGCCACCATTTCGGGCAGCTCGTCCAGCACCGCGAAGGTTTCGGCGATGTTGGGGTCGCGGTAAGCGTACACGTATACGCCGCCGTCCTCGATGGCGCCGTGCTGGGGCGTGTACACGCCATACTGGTCGCGCAGCAGCGGGATCAGGAAGGTGTCGTCCACCAGGCTGGCCAGGGCATCCAGGCTCGCGTCGTAGCCCTCCATGCCCAGCGCGGCGTAGTCCGCCAACAGCAGGTTGTACTGCACGCCGCTGTCGATGATCAGCGCCTCGGCATCGGCCGGCACGGGCAGGTCGTAGTCCATATTCTCGATCTCCCGGGCGTCCAGCGTGGCCAGGAAGCCGTCCGCCAGCTCCCGGTTCAGGGCGATGCTGGCCTCGTTGCCGGCGTACACCGTCACCGCGTTGGTGCGGTTGTTGAAGTAGGCCTTGATGCCCTCCAGCTTCGCCACCGCCGCGTCGGGGTCCTCCTGGAGCAGCTGCTCCGCCTCCGCCAGGAAGTCGTAGTAGGCCAGGTCGGAGACGTAGCCGGTGTAGAGGTAGCGGCCGCTGGTGGGGGCCATGGCCCGGCGCAGCAGCACGCTGGCCGGGTTGGCGGTGATGCTGCTCTTCATGCTCGCCTTCTGCGACTGCACCTGCTCCAGCAGCTTCCCGGGATCGTCCACCTTCGTGTCGTACAGCAGCTCATGCATCAGGTCGTAGCCCTCGTCCAGGTCCTCGTCCAGGGCGATCCAGCGCATGCGCAGGTAGGGATGATAGCCCCGCGCCTCGTCCGCCTCGGGCACGGAGACGTAGATGCTGCCGTCGTACAGGTAGCGGCTGGACAGGGTCGCCAGCTCCGCCTTGGTGTGCGCCGTAGTATCCAGCTCGCCGATGAGGCTGGTGTACAGCTTGAACCACAGGATGTCCTCCTGGGGCAGGCCGCCGGCATCCAGCAGCACGCTGGCCTGGCCGATGCCCTCGACGCCCGCCACGGCGTCGATGTGGCGCACGCCCATATCGTCGGTCTCGTCCGTCACGTCGTACTGCTTCAGCTCCTCGGGCAGGGATTCCACCGTCACGGCCTGCAGCTGGGCCACCAGGTCCGCGGCGTCTTCCTTGCCGGAGTCGTCGGCGGTGGCCTCCACGATCGCGGCGATCTCCTCGTCGCTCATGCCGGCCTTGATCTCCGCCAGTCGCTCGGCCAGCGCCGCGTCCTTGGCCTCCTTGGCGCCGGGCTCGGGATAGGTGGCCACCAGGGCGGTGGTCTGGCTGCCGATCAGCCAGTCGGAGACCGCCTGCTTGTACAGGCCCTGCTGGTTCCACTCGTCCATCAGGAACAGGGCGTCCTCATAGTCCAGGAAGTTCCAGGGGTCGCCGGTGGCGGCGTAGGAGCTGACCAGGCTGTCGATGACGCTGTCCACGGGGTCGCTGTTCTCGCGGACCAGCAGCGCGGAGATCTTCAGGGAGGCCATCACGCCATCCACCTGCTCCTGGCTGAAGCCGTTCTCGGCCACGTCGGCCAGGGCCGCGTCCACGGTCTGCTTGAACAGGTCCGCGTCCTCGGGATTGACATTGGAGGCCACGAACACGATGGCGTCCTCCGGGCCGTCCTCCTCGATGTAGGCCGCGAAGCTGCCGTAGGGCAGCGCCTCCTGCAGGCTCTGCTGGAAGTTGGACGCGCCGTCGACCAGCAGGTCGGTCAGCGTGTTCAGCACCAGCTCGGTCTGGGTGTCCTGGTTCAGGCCCGGGCAGACAAAGCCGTAGTAGATGCTGGAGGTGTGCTCGGTGCCGGCACCCTGCTCCACCGGGAAGGCGACGGTCTGGACCACGGGCTCGGTGATGGGCGCATAGCCGTCGTCGCTGCGGGTGAACTCTTTGCGCTCATATTCGCAGAAGTAGCCGTCCAGCAGCTCCAGGAAGGCGGCGTAGTCCTCGAACTGGCCGTACAGGTAGGCGGCGCAGTTGGAGGGATGGTAGTACAGGTCGTGGTAGTTCTTCAGCATCTCCCAGGTCATGTCCGGGATGAAGTCCGGGTCGCCGCCGGATTCGTTGACCACCAGGGAGCCGGGGAACATGGCCCGCAGCGCGTTGGTGTAGGCCAGGCGGGGTAGCGACCACGCGCCCAGCATTTCGGAGTACACGGTGCCCTCGATGGTCAGCTCATCCTCCGGGCTCTCCAGACGGTAGCGCCAGCCCTCGGTGCGGTAGATACGCTCGTCCTCCATGATCATCGGGTGCAGGCAGCTGTCCGTGTAGTAGTCCGCCAGCTTCAGCAGCTGCGCCTCCGAAAGGCTCGCGATCGGATAGGTGGTGTAGCGCTTGGAGGTCATGGCGTTCATGTAGGTGTTGTAGGTCTGGAACGACAGGTTGAAGAACAGCGCCGAGGAGGGGTACTTCTCGGAGCCGGCCGTGGTGGCGTGCTCGAACACGTGGGGCAGGCCGGTGTCGTCGATGGCGTCCGTGAAGAACGTCAGGTCGAAGGCGCGGTTCGTGTCGTCGTTGGCGATGTAGTACAGCTCCGCGCCGGTCTTCTGGTGCTCGAAGCGCACGATCGTCGCGTCCAGCAGCGGGAAATCCCGCAGCTCGACGACCTCAAAGCCGTTCACCACGTCGCCCAATCCGGGCAGCGCGGCTTCCTCGGCCAGCGCCGGGGCCGGCTCGTCGATGGCGGCCTCTGCCAGCGCCGCCGGCACGAGCCCCAGCAGCATGGCCAGCGCCAGCAGCAGCGCAAGCGTTCTCTTGTTCATAGTCGGTACCTCCTGTCTTTCCGCGCGCCCTTGGCCGCGCGGCATCGGAATGGCACCATTATACCACGGTATTTGGGAAATGTACATAATAATCAACGCGGACTTTGCGGCCGCGGCGCGCGTCCCTTGCGGTATGCGCGGTCGATATCGCATTCGGCAGGCTGGCTTTTCCCTCGCGCGGGCCGCGCGGTCGGGGAAAAGCGATAAAACCATAAAGCCGCCGCAAATTCAAAGTTAGACCTTTCTATTTTACAGGGCATGTGGTATAATAGCCTCAACTAACGAGGGAGGGGCGTCCCATGAAAAGATTCCTTCGCGGCCTTGGGCTGCTGGCGGCGCTGGCGGTGCTGCTGCTGGCGCCCTATCAGGCCTTTATCGGGCCGGTGACCAACCTGCTTCCCCGGGGGGACGGCGCGGACGCGGTGTCCGGCGCCAGCGTGATCCTGGACGCGCCCTCCGGCAGCTTCGTGGTGCTGCTGAACGGCGAACGCCACGCCCGCTGGGACACCGCCGGGGACTGGGCGGACTTCTTCCGGGGGGAGAGCCTGGTGATCATGGACGACGCCGAGTGCCTGGTGGCCGAGGGCGACGCGGGCGGCTTTGAGATGGCAGACAGCTACCGCTCCCGCCTGCCGGAGAACCAGATGAAGATCCGGCGGGAGGACGGCCTGATGATGCTCTCCCGGGCCCAGGTGGGCGGCTTTGACGTGATCGTCATGAGCAGGGAGTTCGCCGACGCCTATTCGGCCCAAACGGCCTACGGGGTCGGCGGCGTGGAGGTCATCGAGATCGGAGGTGACGGCGCGTGAGGCGATTCAACACGATCCTGTCCATGGCCATACTGGCGCTGTTCCTGCTCCACGGCATCCTGGGGGCCTACCAGCTGTTCGGCCTGGGCACGGCCACGCTGCGCGGGCTGGCCCACATGCTGCTGACGCTGGTGGCGGTGCACGCGGTGCTGGGCGTCAAGCTGACTTGGGACGCCCTGCGCGTCTGGCGGCGCACCGGCGCGGGCTACTTCCGGCAGAACGCGCTGTTCTGGGCGCGGCGCATCAGCGGCGCGGCCATCATGGTGCTGATGGCCTTTCACGTCACGGCGTTCAGCTATACCGTGGAGGGGGCCTTCCGCCTGAAGTGGTTCGACGGCTTCCGGCTGGCGACCCAGCTGCTGCTGGCGGCGTCGCTGGCGGTGCACGTGATCGCCAATGTCAAGCCCATGCTGATCGCCTTCGGCATCCGACGGCTGAAGCCCCGGGCGGAGGACGTGCTGTTTCTGCTGTCCGCGCTGCTGCTGGTGATGGCGCTGGGTTTTGTGATCTACTATCTGCGGTGGAACGGGTGAGGCGCATGAACAACGAACGCATCAATATCGTCGGCGCGGGGCTGGGTGGCCTGGCGGCGGCGATCCGGCTGGCGGAGGCCGGCAGGCCCTGCCGCCTGATCTCGCTGCAGCCCTCCGAGCGGGCTCAGTCCGTGCTGGCCGAGGGCGGCATCAACGCGGCCCTGGACCTGATGGGCGAGGGGGACACCCCCGAGGAGCACTGCGCGGACACGCTGAAGGGCGGCGTCTACCTGGCCGACCCCAATGCTGTGGCGGGCCTGACCCGGGGCGCGCCGGACATCGTCCGCTGGCTTGCCGGGCTGGGCGTGCCCTTCCAGATGGAGAACGGCGGCATGATCCAGCGCAGCTTCGGCGGCCAGAAGAAGCGGCGCACCGCCTATGCCCGCAGCAGCACCGGCAAGGCGCTGATGACGGCGCTGATCGACGCGGCCCGCAGGCACGAGGCCGCCGGGCTGATCGAGCGCTGGCCCCACCATGCCTTCGCGGGGCTGACGGTGCAGGGCGGTGCGTGCGTCGGCCTTCGGGTGCGGGACGCCTGGACCGGCGAGGGCTTTGCGCTGCCCGGGCGGGTGATCCTGTGCAGCGGCGGCCTGAACGGCTTCTTCCCGGAGCGGACCACCGGCACGGTGGCCAACGCCGGGGATGTGACCGCGGCCGTGTTCGCCCAGGGCGTGCGGCTGGCGAACCTGGAGTTCATACAGTATCATCCCACCACCATCGGCATCTCCGGCAAGCGCTGCCTGATCAGCGAGGCGGCCCGGGGCGAGGGTGGCAGGCTGTGCGTGTGGCGCGGGGACGAGCTGTGGTACTTCATGGAGGAGCTCTACCCGGAGCTGGGCAACCTGATGCCCCGGGACGTGGTCTCCCGGGAGATGACGCGGGTGGTCCGCCGGGAGGACTGCGGGGGACAGGTGTACCTGGACATGCGGGCGCTGCCGGAGGAGATCTGGGCGCGGCGGCTGTCCGACCTGCGGGAGGAGTGCCGGCACTACCTGGCCATCGACCCGGCGAAGGAGCTGATCCCCGTGGAGCCGGGCATCCACTTCTTCATGGGCGGCATCGACGTGGACGCCAATCACCGCGCGAGCCTGCCCGGGCTGTGGGCGGCGGGGGAGTGCGCCTGCCAGTACCACGGCGCGAACCGGCTGGGGGCGAACTCCATGCTGGGGGCGATCTACGGCGGGCAGCGGGCGGCGGACGACCTGATGGCCCAGCCGGAGCTTGACGTCGGAGAGCCCGTCTCCCTGGGCGCGCTGCCGCCGATGGAATCCGCCGGCGACGACGCCTTCGCTCTGGAGCTGCGGGACGCGCTGCTCGGGGGCCTGGGCATGCTGCGGGACGCGGCGCGGATCGAGGCCGCCCTGGCCGCGGTGGACGCGCTGGCCGCCCGGGCGGACACCGAGCGCTGCCGGAACCGGCTGGCGCTGGGCCGGGCGATGCTGTTGGCGGCGCTGTCCCGGCGGGAGAGCCGGGGGGCGCATACCCGGACGGACTTCCCCGAGAGGGACGAGCGCTTCAGGCAGACCACGGTGATCTCCCGGCGGGGAGACGCGATTGCTATTGAGTACCGGGCGATACCGGAGGGGGTGGAGGCGTGAAGGCGCGCTTTGAGATACTGAGGCACGCGCGCGGCGCGGCGGAATCGCGCTGGCAGCGGGTGGAAATCGAGCTGTCCGATGAAAACGCCACCGTGGCCACGGCGCTGGCGGCGATCAACGCCCGCCCCGGCCTGAAGGACGCGGAGGGAGAGCCCGTGGGGCATATCGCCTGGGATTGCAGCTGCCTCCAGAAGAAGTGCGGCGCCTGCGCCATGCGGATCGACGGCCTTCCGCGGCTGGCCTGCGACACGCGGCTCTCGGAGCTGGGCCCGGGTCCGGTGCGGCTGGAGCCGCTGAAGAAGTTCCCGGTGGTGGAGGACCTGGTGGTGGACCGCACCGCCATGTTCGACAACCTGCGCCAGCTGCACAGCTGGCTGGACCGGGAGGTCCGGCTGCGGGAGGACCAGGTGGACGTGGCCTACGAGGCCTCCCGGTGCCTGCAGTGCGGCTGCTGCCTGGAGGTCTGCCCCAACTTCATGCCCGGAGAGCGCTTCGCGGGCACGGCGGCGCTGCTGCCCCTGTCCCGGCTGATCGAGGAGCTGGCCCCGTCGAAGAAGGAGGAGGTCTACCGGCTTTACACCCGTCGGGTGTACGAGGGCTGCGGGAAGTCCCTGGCCTGCCGGAACATCTGCCCCGCGGGCATCGACGTGGAGAAGCTGCTGGTCAACTCCAACGCCATCGCGGTGTGGAAGCGGATGGGAAGGCGTTGACGCGCGCCACAGGAAGCCGAGAAAACCGAAGCCAAATCAAGATTATCTGCGCCCGGCACTTTCCCGCCGGGCGCTTTTCTGCTATAATGGGGGAAAGGGACGCTTGGATTCGGTTGATTCCCAGTGCGATTACCAAAGACGGACGGCGCGAGGCGGAGAGCATGTCTTACGAAGAGCCTTACAGGAACAGGCGCAGGCGGCGCGGGAAGCCCCGGCGCAGGCGCAGCTTTGGCGGCTGGCTGGCCGAGGGCCTGCTGAGGCTGCTGGCGCTGGCCGTGGCGGTGCTGCTGCTGGGCGCGGGGGCGCTGTACGCGCTGCCGGTGTCGTTCTTCGCGGTGGAGCCGGAGGGCGTCGAGCTCTCCCTGACCGACGGGCTGCCGACGGACCGCGCCCACATCCTGCTGTTGGGGCTGGACATGGCCCGGGAGAACAGCCAGCGCAGCGATACCGTGATCATCGCCAGCATCGGATACGGCAAGCTCCAGCTCACCAGCGTCATGCGGGATACCCTGGTGCAGATCCCCGGCTATGGCAGCGAAAAGCTGAACGCCGCCTATGCCCACGGCGGCGCGCAGCTGGTGATGCGGACGCTGAACGAAAACCTGAAGCTGAACATCCTGCACTACGTCGCGGTGGACTTTACCGCCCTGGTGAACGTGGTGGACGCCCTCGGCGGCGTGGAGCTGGACATCACCGAGAGGGAAATGGAGCGCATCAACCGGAATATGGACGCGGCCCGGGCGAAGTTCGAGTCGATGGGCTATTCCGCCGCGCCGCTGACCCAGAGCGGCGAGAACACCCACCTGAACGGCGTGCAGGCGCTGTACTATGCCCGCATCCGCAAGCTGGACAGCGATTTCAGGCGCACGGACCGCCAGCGCAGGCTGCTGCGGGCAATGCAGGCGAAGATTCGCGCCAACCTGTGGAACCCGCTGATGCTCTATCGGCTGGGGAGGGCTGCCCTGGGCTCCGTGCGGACCAACATGTCCGTGGCGCAGCTGCTGTCCCTGGGGGCGAAGGCGCTGGCGGACCCGGAGCCCGGCACGATGCAGATTCCCGTGGACGGCACCTACACCGACGACGGCTCCCGGCTGAACGTGGACGACTGGCGGAGCAACATCGAGCAGTTCCGGCGGGCGGCCTACGGACGCACGGTATTCTGAATGTGAAATCAGAGCCCTGGGTGCTCCGGCGCCCCGCGCCAAACAGGCGCGGGGCGCCGACCTCTAAGGGCTGCTTTTTGGGTTCATCACGGAAAGTTGTGGGATTGACAGAAACGAGGTAGACAAAAG
>JAUMVG010000084.1 GCA_030530315.1 Clostridia bacterium
TGCCGGCTCCTTCATCAGTCCTTTTACCTTGTCGCTATTTTAGTGACATTGCCCCAAAGGGAGGCCCGTTTTTCATGCCTTTCAGAGAGAAAAAACTTGATAATCGCCCGGGACTCTGGTAATATGTTTTCGGAGTGCCGCGCGCCGGTTTTATCGGCGGCGACCGGAGGCAAGACATGCAGACGAGATACGAAAAGACGGTCACCATACTGCCCAGCCGGGTGGATGCCCAGGGCCGGCTCAGCGTGCCGGACACCTTTGACCTGTTCATGGATACGGCCACGGAGGCCGCCCGCGCCCTGGGCGTGGGCTGGGACTTCCTGATCCGCAGGGGCATGTTCTGGATCACCGTCAAGACGAAGATAAAGTTCCTCCGACGGCCCGGGCTGCTGGAGACCGTGAAGGTCGAGACCTGGCCGGAGGCGCCCGGAGAGCGGCGCTGCAACCGCCACTACAGGATCGTCGGGGACGGCGGGACGCTGGTTGTCGGCAAGACGGACTGGGCGATCGTGAGCGTGCGGGACGGCAGGCCCCAGGCGATGGAGGACATCATGCCCGCGGGCCTGGACTATTCCGACGAGCAGGCCTGCCTGGAGCCCTTCCCGCTGATCGACGAGGCCTTTTCAGGTGCGCCCTGGGCCGAGCACCGGGTCCTGAACACGGACATCGACATGGCCCGCCACATGAACAACGTGGCCTACGTCCGGGCCATCGTCAACGCTTTCCCGGTGGCGCGGTGGGAGGCCATGGACGTGCGGGAGATGGACATCATCTTCCGCGCCTCCGCCCACGAGGGGGACGTGCTCCGGTTCCAGAGCCGCCGGGACGGCAGCCTGCTGGACGTGCGCGGCAGCCTGCCGGACGGTTCCACCAGCGTGCTGGCGCGGCTGCGGCTGGGCGGAGACGCCGACGGGGAGGGGAGCCCATGCCCTGGTACCTGATTGCGCTTCTGTGCTGCGCCGTCATCGGCCCCTTTGACGCGCTGTACCTGTACATCAAATCGGAGCGCCGCAAGGAGGCCCGCCGGAAGGCGAAGCGCGGCGAAAAGGACAAGGAGCAGCGGAGAAGCTGACGCGCGGGGAACCGCGGGCCGTTCGGGCGTCGCGGGCCCGCGAAGGGAGAAGTACGTGAAGGGAGATGCGAAAATGGATTTTACCAAGCTGACGGAATACGTGGACTCACTGGCCTCGGTGGGCGTGCCGGGCTGCGACCTGGCGGTCTATCGGGAGCATGAGCCGATCTATAGGCACATGGCGGGCTTCCGGGACGGAGGCAACACCGAGCCGATGCGTGGGGACGAGACCTATTGCCTGTTCTCCTGCACGAAGGTGTTCACCACCTGCGCGGCCATGCAGCTGATCGAGGCGGGCAAGCTGGGCCTGGACGACCCGGTGAGCGCCTACCTTCCGGCCTACGCAAACCTGAAGGTACGGGACGGCGACGGCCTGCGGCCTGCCCGGCGGGCGATGACCGTGCGCCACCTGATGAGCATGCAGAGCGGCCTGAACTACGAGATGGAGACGCCGCCGATCCTCGAGGCCCTGAAGGAGACCGACGGCAAGGCCGACACCCGGCGGCTGGTGGAAGCCAAGGCCCTGGACCCGCTGGAGTTCGAACCCGGCGAGAACTTCCTGTACAGCCTGAGCCACGACGTGCTGGCGGCGGTGATCGAGGTCGTCTCCGGGCAGCGCTTCTCCGACTACCTCAGGGACCACATCTTCGATCCCCTGGAGCTTGAGACCGTGACCTTCCGGCCGGACGCGGCGCGGCTCGAGCGGCTCTGCGCCCAGTACAGCTTTGACGATGCCCGCAAGGAGCTGGTGCTGCAGCCCGTGGGCGCGAACAACTACCGGCTCAGCCCCAACTACGAGAGCGGCGGCGCGGGCCTGTTCTGCGACGTGAAGGACTACATCACCTTCGCGGACGCCCTGGCCTGCGACGGCGTGGGCAAAAACGGCGCGCGCATACTGTCCCGGGAGATGATCGAGCTGTGGAGCGCCAACCAGCTGGGCCCGAAGGGTCGCGCCACCTTTGACGAGTGGAACCGCAGGGGCTATTCCTACGCCCTGGGCGTGCGCACCCGGGTGGATACCTCGAAGGGCGGCCGGGGCCAGATCGGCGAGTTTGGCTGGGATGGCGCGGCGGGCGCGTGGACGATGATCGACCCGGTCAACCACCTCTCCGCATTTTACGCCATGCACGTGCGCAACTTCGGCTATTCCTACGACGTGATCCATCCCACGCTGCGGGACCTGATCTACGGCGCGGCGCTGTGAAGAGGACTGCCGCCGGCCGCAGAAAAAAAGTTGCAGAAAGTGAAAACAAACCCTTGACAGCCCATCGGTTTACTGCTATAATGTGCTAAACCGTTGAAGAAGAGAAGTAACGTCCAAACCGGCATTCCAGAGAGCCGCGGCAGGTGGAAGCGCGGCATGTGCGGCGGGCGCGAATGGACTTCCGAGGGCGAACCGAAAGGCATGCCGAGTAGGGGAGACGGAGTTCCCTCCGTTACAAAAGGCATCCGTATGATGGTACGGAGACGAGCGGGCGCGCAAGCGCCAAGCCGGGTGGCACCGCAGGGTTTATTCGCATGTGATCCCTGTCCCAGCAGACAAACTGGGACAGGGTTTTTTGTGCGCTGTCCCGACGACGCCGAACGGAAGGAAAGGAGCATCCCCATGAGCGAAGCGAAGAAGATTCCCTACAAGATCTACCTGGAAGAAAACGAGATGCCGAAGTATTGGTACAATGTCCGGGCGGACATGAAGAACAAGCCCGCGCCGCTGCTGAACCCCGGCACGCTGCAGCCCATGAAGGCCGAGGAGCTGGCGCCCGTGTTCTGCGAGGAGCTGATCAAGCAGGAGCTGGACAACGATACCCGGGAATACCCCATCCCCCAGGAGATCCAGGATTTCTATAAGATGTACCGTCCCTCCCCGCTGGTGCGGGCCTACTGCCTGGAGCAGAAGCTCCAGACCCCCGCGAAGATCTACTATAAGTTCGAGGGCAACAACACCTCCGGCAGCCACAAGCTGAACTCCGCCATCGCCCAGGCCTACTACGCCAAGCAGCAGGGCCTGAAGGGCGTCACCACCGAGACCGGCGCGGGCCAGTGGGGCACGGCGCTGTCCATGGCCTGCTCCTACTTCGACCTGGACTGCAAGGTGTACATGGTGAAGGTCTCCTACGAGCAGAAGCCCTTCCGCCGCGAGGTCATGCGCACCTACGGCGCGTCCGTGGTGCCTTCTCCCAGCAACACCACCAACGTCGGCCGCAGCATGCTGGAGCGCTTCCCCGGCACCACCGGCAGCCTGGGCTGCGCCATCTCCGAGGCCGTGGAGGTCGCGGTGTCGAATCCCGGCTACCGCTACGTGCTGGGCAGCGTGCTGAACCAGGTGCTGCTGCACCAGTCCGTCATCGGCGTGGAGACCAAGACCGCCATGGACAAGTACGGCATCAAGCCGGATATCATCATCGGCTGCGCCGGCGGCGGCAGCAACCTGGGCGGCCTGATCGCTCCCTTCATGGGCGAGAAGCTGCGGGGCGAGGCGGACTATCAGATCATTGCCGTGGAGCCCGCGTCCTGCCCGTCCCTGACCCGCGGCAAGTACGTCTACGACTTCTGCGACACCGGCATGGTGTGCCCGATGGCCAAGATGTACACCCTGGGCAGCGGCTTCATCCCCGCGCCGAACCACGCCGGCGGCCTGCGCTATCACGGCATGAGCTCGATCCTCTCCCAGCTGTACCACGACGGCTACATGGAGGCCCGGGCCGTGGAGCAGACCAAGGTGTTCGAGGCCGCCGAGCAGTTCGCCCGCGTCGAGGGCATCCTGCCCGCGCCGGAGAGCAGCCACGCCATCCGCGTCGCCATCGACGAGGCCATGAAGTGCAAGGAGACCGGCGAGGAGAAGACCATACTCTTCGGCCTGACCGGCACCGGCTACTTCGACATGGTGGCCTACGAGCGGTTCCACGATGGCGAGATGACCGACTACATCCCCACCGACGAGGACCTGGCGAAGGGCTTTGCCGGCATCCCGAAGGTGGACCTGTAATATCGGCAAAACTGAATCGCATCCAGGTTATTGACTTTGTCAGGATCCATGGGGGCCTGCGGCAATCGCAGGCCCCGTTTCCGTTTGTCCGCAAAACGCTATTGGCAGGAGCGCGGCAAGTGTGTTATAATTCAGTCAGGAAGGACGGCGGGCCGCCCCGGCGCGGTCCTGCCACGACAAACGGAGGAGAGCGGCATGAAGGTATTGAACTTTGGCTCGTTAAACCTGGATTACGTCTACAGCGTCGACCACTTTGTGCGCCCCGGCGAAACGCTGAGCGCGGCCTCCCAGGCCCTGAACCCAGGCGGCAAGGGGCTGAACCAGTCCATCGCCCTGGCCCGGGCCGGCGCGGCCGCCAGCCACGCGGGCTGCATCGGCGCGGGCGGCGAGATGCTGAAGCAGCTGCTGGCGGACAACGGCGTGGACACCACCTGGCTGCTGACGGTGGAGGCGCTGCAGGGCAACGCCGTGATCCAGGTCAACCGGGACGGCGAGAACTGCATACTGCTGTTTGGCGGCTCCAACCAGTGCGTCACCGAAGAGCAGGTGGCGCGGACGCTGGACGCCTTCGAGGCGGGGGACTGGCTGGTGCTCCAGAATGAGATCAACAACCTGCCCCTGATCGTGGACACGGCCTACGCCAAGGGGCTCCGCATCGCGCTGAATCCCTCGCCTTACGACGACCGGCTCAAGGACGTGGACTTCGGCAAGCTGTCGTGGCTGCTGGTGAACGAGGTGGAGGCCGGGCAGATCTCCGGCAGCGAGGATCCGGAGGAGGCCTGGAAGCTGCTGCATGCCCGCTATCCGGCGCTGAGCGTGCTGATCACCCTGGGCGGCGAGGGCAGCGTGGCCCATCGCGTGGAGGGCGGCGAGGTGGAGACCGTCAGGCAGGCGGCCTTTCCCGTGAAGGCGGTGGACACCACCGCGGCGGGCGACACCTTCACCGGCTACTTCATCAGCGGGTTGATGGAGGGCCTGCCCCTGCAGACGTGCATGCGCCGGGCCAGCAAGGCCTCGTCCATCAGCGTCACCCGACCTGGCGCGGCCCCCTCGATCCCCCTCAGGGCCGAGGTGGATGCGGCGCTGGCGTAACGGCCTTTTATAACACCAAAAACAGGGCAACCCCGACGGCTTGAAGCTGTCGGGGTTGCTGGTTTATTGCGCTATGATGCGTCTGCTTAGTCCACGGTGATGCCGTCGATGGGCAGATCGAAGTAGGGCGCGGACTGGAACTCGGACTCGTGGAAGTAGCCGTCGGTGACGTAGCCCGCGGCGATCTGGTGCACAGCCGCGTTGAAGCCGCCGTTGGCGGTATCCTGCAGGTAGTCCTCGGTGGCCACGTACTCCTCGGGGGTCATGCCGTTCACGGTGAAGGTGCTGGTGTCGAACACGTGCAACTCACCGGCCTTGAAGGCGGCGATGACTTCTTCCAGCTTCTCGGCGGTGCCCTCGGCGGCGACGGCCTCGTTCAGTTCGGTCATGGCGACGGAACCCTCATTGAAGCCCTGGCTCCAGTCGGTGTCAAAGGCCTGGCCGGCCATGACGGACTCGATGGCCATCTGCATGTAGGGAGTCCAGTCGATGCGGGAGGAGATCAGCGCGCTGTCGGGAGCGACGGCGGTGAAGGAGATGTTGTAGCCGACGTTCGGGATGCCGGCATCCTCACAGGCGGTGGGGGCGCCGACGGTGTCGGCGTGCTCGCTCATCAGGGAGACGCCCTGCGCGATCAGCGCGGTGGCCGCTTCCTGCTCCAGAGCCTGATCGCCCCAGGAGTTGGTGAACTTCACGGTCATGGTGGCGTCGGGGCACACGGAGCGCACGCCCAGGAAGAAGGAGGTGTAGCCGCTGATGACCTCGGCATAGGGGAAGGCGCCGACGTAGCCGACCTTGGGCTCCTTGCCCGCGGCGACCAGCTCGTTCAGCTTCATGCCAGCGGCGACGCCGGCCACGAAGCGGCCCTCATAGATTGAGGCGAAGGCGTTGTGGTAGTTCTCCAGGCCGGCGGACTGAGCCTTGGTGCCGGTGGCGTGGGAGAACTGGACCTCCGGGAACTCGGAAGCGGCCTGGATGATGTAGTCCTCATGGCCGAAGGAATCGGCGAAGACGTACTGGCAGCCCATGTCCGCCAGGTCGGCGGCGGCGTCGTAGGCTTCCTGGCTCTCGGGGATGTTGGTCTTGATGATCAGCTGGCTCTCTTCCAGGCCCAGGTTGGCCATGGCAGCCTTCATGCTGTCGATGAAGTTGGCGTCGTAGCCCATGTTCTCGTCGTGCAGGCAGATCAGGCCCACCTTCACGTCTTCCTTCGCGACTTCGGCGAAGGCGACGGAGCACAGCAGCATGGCCAGTACCAGGAGGACAGAAGCGATTTTCTTCATGATCAATGTCTCCTTATTATTTCTTGCCTCCTCGGGGAGGCTGTGTGGTAATCATACACAAACAAGGTTACAACTGAACGCAGCAATTGTAAATTGTCGGGGCAATTGTATTTAAAGTTCGGGTTTTATGCCGGTTTTTGGCTTTCCTCGGCGGCATATGGCGCGCCAGGACGGGAAATATCCGAACATTCAAAGGCCGGGAGGGATCGCAACCCTCATCCCCGCCAGGGCAGCAGCTTCTCCCCGCGCACCAGCCAGGCCGCGTCGGCGAGCCCGGCCAGGGGGTCGTCGGAGTGGGAATCGGAGTAGAAGGACTCGATGCGGGAGCCGGGAAAGCGGGCATGGAAGCGGTTCACCTTTTCCCTGCCGTGGCAGTTGGGGCCGAGGAAATGCCCGGAGCGCTTGTCCACCGGCGAGCCGATGACGCAGCGGATGCCCAGGTGATGGCAGGCGGGCTGGATCAGGAACTCCGGCGAGGCGGAGATGACTACGTCGTCCTCCCGGTGCAGCGGCGGATACCAGGCCTTGATCCGGGAAAGATTCGCCTTCCAGAACGCGTCTACGGCGGCGTCCACGTCGCCGATGCGGGTCAGGTAGGCGAACATGCGCTGCTTGAAGGCCTGCTTGGGCTTCAGCCGCAGCAGGAACAGCGCACCGTTCAGCGCCTGTCCTGGGAGATCCGCCCACGTCCTGGGGAAATGCCGCAGGCAGTAAAAGAAGAAGCGGACGGAGCTGTCTCCCCGCAGGATGGTGTTGTCGAAGTCGTAGACGTTCATCGTTCGGCCCTCGCTTCCGCCGGGCAGCGCCCCGGCATGCTTTTGTGAATACTCTATTCGCCCGCCCTCCTCGAAAATCCTGCCTGCGCGGCGCGGCATATTGAACTGAAGCGCCGCCGGGACCGTCAAAAGGGGAGAATACACATTTTACCGCCCGTGATAGAATTTGTAACCGTGGGATGTTATACTAATCCCTGATCCAAACAAGACATTTCAGCGGGTCTTTTCCGCGTTGGCGGTGTTGAAGCCCCTTGACTTGCCGCCAGCAAGCCTGCGAGGCTTCGCCTTGCCAACACAAAAAAGTCCTCGCTGATTCAGTCTCATTTTAATCAGGTTTTAGTATTAGAATGGACGACACACACGAGAACCGGGTCTTCTCCCGGAGATATATGGAGGCAATGAAATTGAAGAACACGGTAAAACGCCTGGCCGCGGCGCTGCTGGCGGCCTGCCTTCTGATGGGATGCGCCTGCGGCGCGACGGCGGAGTCCGGGCTGCTGGGCGGCCTGCTGGGCCTGTTTGGGGGCGGCGAAGCGCCCGCGGAGGACAGCGGCGAGGGCGCCGGACAGGACCTGGCTGGCGACGCGTCCCTGCCGGCGGACTGGACGAACATACTGCTTCTGGGCACCGATTCCCGCACCAGCGAGATGGACAGCCGCACCGATACCATGATCGTGCTGTCCGTCAACGCCGCCACCGGTCAGGCCAAGCTGACCTCCATCATGCGGGACACCTGGGTGGACATCCCCGGACACGGCGGCGCGAAGCTGAACGCGGCCTGCGTGTACGGCGGCCCCGCGCTGACCGTGCGCTGCGTCAACGAGAACTTCGGCCTGAACATCGAGCGCTACGCGTTGGTGAACATGCAATGCCTGGTGGACATCGTGGACGCCCTGGGCGGCATCCGGCTGGACATCACCAGCGAGGAGAGCCAAGCCATCAACAGCCTGATCGCCAGCGACGCCAACGCCCATGACGAAAACAGCGAGTTCGTCACCGAGCCAGTCCCGGCGGGGACCCAGGTGCTGCTCAACGGCCGCCAGGCGCTGGCCTATGCCCGCATCCGCAAATCCGATTCCGACTACGCCCGCACCAGCCGCCAGCGCGTCGTGCTGGCGACCATCGCCCGCCGCCTGCAGCAGGAGGACCTGATGAGCCTGATGGGCATGGCGATGAGCCTGTTGAACAACGTGGAGACGAACCTGTCCCTCGATGAGATCATGGCCATCGCCACGGTGGGCATGAGCGCGGACATCAGCGCCGTGGAGGAGCTGCGGATCCCCGTGGACGGCACCTTCGATTCCGGCATGTTCGACGGCACCTGGTGCATCAGGCCCAA
Organism: Clostridia bacterium; assembly: GCA_030530315.1. Taxonomy (GTDB): domain Bacteria; phylum Bacillota; class Clostridia; order Christensenellales; family Aristaeellaceae; genus UBA2862. Next base: position 8,549 of record JAUMVG010000084.1, read on the forward strand.
CTTCGCCCAGAACGCGGCGCTGCTGCACAGCTTTATCTATGGGGATTGAGATGATGACGGATGGGATTGATTGGTAAATTGGAAGTTGGCGGGCTGACGCCCAATTGAGAATTGAGAATGGAGAATTGGGAATGGTGGTGCAAATCCCTTCGGGATTTGTTTTGATTACGCCCCATAATTTGTGATTCTACGATGATTTGCCACCATTTAATCAGAGAAACCCGTAAGGATTTCAACATAAATTCTCAATTCCCAATTCTCAATTAATTAAATTCTAAGTTGCCGCCTCGCATCACAGGTATCAAACTGAATAAACAACGAAAATTCCCGGCGCTTGGATCAGTGGCGCCGGGAATTGAGATTAGAAAGGCGGCAGCAAACGGCAGCCGGCACCGCCGGCCGCTCAGAGGGGCAGCGTGACGGTGAAGGTGGCGCTCTCCCCGGGCACACTCTCGGCGCGGATGTGACCCCGGTGGGCTTCCGCGATGGTGCGGGCGATGGCCAGCCCCAGGCCGTTTCCGGCGATCTCCCGATTGTGGGAGGCATCCTGGCGGTAGAAGCGGTCGAAGATGCGCTCCAGGTTCTCCGGGGCGATGCCCTCGCCGGTGTTGTACACGGTGATCACCGCGCTGCGCCCCTTCTGGGCCAGCGTCAGCCGGATCAGCCCACCCTCCCGGGAGTACTTCAGGGCGTTGCTCAGCAGGATGACCGCCAGCTGCTGCAGCATGGCCTCGTCACCCTTGCACCACACGCCCTCCGGGATGTCGGTCTCCAGGGTCTTGCCCGCTTCGAACACGGTGCTTTCGAAGGGCAACGCCACTCCCAGCAGGGCCTCGGACAGGTTCATGCGCTTCAGCTGGGCGGTGACCGTGCCCCGGTCCATGCGCGCCAGCGTCAGCAGGCCCTGCACCAGGCTGTCCGTGCGCTTGACCTCGGACTGGATGTAGCCCAGGTATTCGTTGGGACCGATCTCCCGGGAGAGCACCTCCGCGTTGGCGGAGATGACGGCCAGGGGCGTCTTGAACTCGTGGCTGGCGTCCCAGACGAACTGCTTCTGCCGGTCGAAGGAGTCCTGGACCGGCCGCAGCATCCGGCGGATCAGCAGGTAGGCGCCGGCGCTGAGCAGCAGGCAGGCCAGCGACGCCACCAGCGCCGAGACCCGCAGCATGCGCCGGGCGGAGAGAAACTCCAGACGGGCGTCCAGCACGATCAGCTGCCGGGCGTCCCCATCGCCGGTGAGGCGGTAATACTGGGTATCCACGCAGCCGCTCTCCCGGCCCTCGGCCAGGGCGGCGTCCGCCAGGGCCTGGACCTGCGCGTCGGTGTACAGGTTGGAGCGGTCGCTGCTCCACTCCGTCACCGCGCCTTCCGCGTCCAGCTGGACCGTATAGGCGTTGGAAAGGCTGGCCAGGGAATCCCCGCCGGAGAGCTCAAAGGCGCCCCTGCGGCCAAATGACCGCCGCTGGGCAAAGCCTCCCTGGGGCGTGGACTGGGGCCGCCTGCCGTCGGCCGCGTCCCCGTCCTCCTCCGGCGGCGCCACATTGCCCGGCTGGGGCAGCGTCTCCGGAATGTCCTGGCCGGGACGCCGGCCGCCGTTGTCCGCGAGCACCTGCAGGGCGGCGGTCGCCGCCGCGTCGATGTTGTGCCGGTTGATCAATCCGATGGAGAGCACGATGCCCGCCGTGACCAGCACCAGCACGCCGATGACCAGCAGCGTCAGCCGCCGGCGAAGTTTCTTGATCATGGAATTCCTCCTGAACGGGTCAGCCCTCGGCCTCCAGGGAATAGCCCAGGCCGCGGGTGGCCTTCAGCTTCACCTGCGCGCCGATGAAGCTGAGCTTCTTGCGCAGGAAGGAGACGTAGACCTCCAGGTTGTTGTATTCCGCGTCGCTCTCGTAGCCCCACACCCGCTCGATCAGCGTCTCCTTGGGCAGGATCTGGGCCGGGTTGCGCAGGAACAGCTCCATCAGCTGGTACTCCTTGGCCCCCAGCTTGACGGATTGCCCGGTGGCGTCGTTCTGCAGCTTGGCGTCCCGCTCGGAGAGGGAGATGCCGCCATAGGCCAGCGCCATCAGCGGCGCGCCGTCGCCCCGGCGGGTGATGGCCCGCAGGCAGGCGATCAGCTCCTGCATCTGGAAGGGCTTGGGCAGGTAGTAGTCCGCGCCAGCCTCCAGCCCGCGGATGCGGTCCTGCAGGTCGCCCCGGGCGGTGAGCATCAGCACCGGCGTGCGGACCTGCTCGCCGCGCAGCCGGTCCAGCAGCGTGAAGCCGTCCATGCCGGGCAGCATGACGTCCAGTATGATGGCGTCGTAGTTGCCGGAGAGGGCGCAATCCAGTCCGTCGGGGCCGGTGTAGACCGGATCGACGACGAAGCGCTCCTGCTGGAGCAGCCGGCAGACGGCCGCGGAGAGGTTCTTTTCATCCTCGACGAGCAATATGCGCATGGCGATTTCCTCCTTGGAAAGCTTCCTGTGGGATATAGTATATCACATTTCGGGCCGTTTGTGTATTTTGCTGCGGGATTCGGCGGCAGGATACGAGCAGCGCCCGTCCGGAACGTGTCCGGGCGGGCGCTGCGTTGTGGATGCCTTAGAAGCGGTCGAGGTGATAGACCGGAGCGGCCTCCTCCACCCACGCGGCGACCTGCGCGTTGTAGGTGTCGTTCACCTTGGTGTCCAGGGCGCTGGCCTCGGCCTCGGCGGCGATCTCCTCAAAGGGAACGGCGCCGGGAACGATGTCCGCCATGTAGTAGATGATGTGGATGCCGTTGCTGCCATAGACGGGCGCGCTGATCTGGCCCACCGCCTCAATGGACATGGCGCCCTCGGTGAAGGCGTCCTCCCAGGTGGTGGAGGTCTCGGCGACGGCGTAGCCGATGGTGGCGTTGGGCTCGCGCTGCATGCCGGGATCCTCGCCGTACTTCTCCATCAGGCTGTCGAAGTCCGCGCCGCCCTCGAAGGCGTCGATGACCTCCTGGGCCTTGGGCAGCAGCTGGCTGTAGAGCGCCTCGGTCTCCATGGCGACCTGGGCGATGTCGGCCTGGATCTCCTCGCGGGTGCGGGGCTCGGCCTCCTCTTCGGCTTCAGCTTCGGTCTCGGCGGCTTCGGCTTCGGCCTCCTCGGCCTCCTCGGCGGGGGCGTCCAGGGCCTCCATCTCGGCGTTCAGGCTGCTCAGCGTGCTCTGCAGCGCGCTGTAGGTGGCGGCCTGGTCGTCGTCAAACTTGACCAGCACGTGCTTCACCGCGCGGTAGCCCTCGGGGTTCCAGGCGATGGTCTCGCCGTTGTTGCGGGCGTTGTTGTAGGCGCGGTCGTCGGCGAAGTCCGTCTCGTTGGCGGAGACCATCGCCTCGTAGGCGGCCTGGATCTCGGTCTCGTCCACGGTGATGCCCTCGGTGACGTGGTTGAACAGCTGCTCGCTGACGTAGCTGTCGCGCAACTGCTCAACCAGCGTGTCGAGGGTCATGCCGTACTGCTCCAGCGCGGCGATGGTCTGCTCGCGGGCCTCCTCCTCGGTGGCGCCCTCCTCGGCGAAGTAGCTGGTGTAGGTGGTGATATAGGTCTCGAAGTTCTCGGCGGCCTCGGCCTCCAGGTTGGCCTGGGCCTCCTCGTCCAGCTCAGTCAGGCCCAGCTCGGCGGCCTTCTCGTCCAGGACGGCCTGCTGAACCAGGTTCTCCAGAATGCTCTGCTTGACGTAGTCGGCGTAGTCGTCGATGGACAGGCCGTACTGGGTGTAGGCGCTGGCCGCGGCCTCGTACTCCTCCATGGCGTCGTCCAGCCAGATGATGCCGCCGTCGCCGTATTCGGCCACGATCTGGCGCTCATAGTAGGGGCGGTAGAGTTCCACCTCGGCCTCCAGCTCGGCAATGCGGGCGTTGGCCGCGTCCAGCTGGGCCTGCAGGTCGCCGTCCTCCGCCAGCGCCAGCGCGCTGAGGGCCAGCAGCAGGGCCAGCACCATGCACAGCAGCTTCTTCATATTCATATGCTTTGCCTCCATTTCGTTATCCGCGGGTCGCGGAACATCGACTTGAATTATAGCACAAGGCTCTGCAATTCTCAACGATGGAGGGGAAGAATTTATAGTTCATTCACAAATTGGCGGGAGGGCGTCCCAAGGGGATCGCCCTCCTGCCTCAGATCGATGATAAGAGCCAGTGTTCCAGAACTGCGGCAGTGGGGGGAGTCCCGGCATAACAAAAGACCTTCCCAATCAGATTGGGAAGGTCTCGATTCATGGCGATGCGGAAGGGGCTCGAACCCTCGACCTCCAGCGTGACAGGCTGGCATTCTAACCAACTGAACTACCGCACCATGGTGGGCCTTCAGGGACTTGAACCCCGGACCGATCGGTTATGAGCCGACTGCTCT
>JAUMVG010000085.1 GCA_030530315.1 Clostridia bacterium
TTTTCCCTATTCCCTTTTCCCTTTAATTTCCAAACAGCTCCAGGTACTTCGCGTAGGCCTCGTCCCAGGCCTTGCCGTCGGTCTCGGGCGCGTAGGTCTCCGTGGGGAAGGAGGCCTCCACCACCCGGCGCAGCGCCCAGATGTCCTCGATCTCGCCCAGGGCCACGGCCTGCATCAGCAGGTTGCCGATGACGGTGCCCTCGCTGGGGCCGGCGATGACGGGCCGCTTGATGGCCTCGGCGGTGAACTTGTTCAGCAGCACGTTCTTGCTGCCGCCACCCACGATGTTCAGGCTCTTGATGGGCTTCTTGAGCATGTCCTGCTCCAGCCGCTCGATGGCCCAGCGGTACTTGAGGGCCAGGCCCTCGTAGACCACGCGGGAGATCTCGCCCCGGCCCTCGGGCACGGCCTGGCCGGTCTTGCGGCAGTACTCCTGGATGCGGGCGGGCATGTCGCCGGGAGCCAGGAAGCAGGGGTCGTCCACGTCGATGAGGGCCTTGAAGGAGGGCGCGCCCATGGCCATCTCCACCAGCTCGGCGAAGCCCACGGCGTCGCTGCGGCGGTCCCACTCGCGCTTGCACTCCTGGATGATCCACAGGCCCATGATGTTCTTCAGCAGGCGGATGGAGCCGTCCACGCCGCCCTCGTTGGTGTAGTTGGCGTTCATGACGCCCTCCTCGCACAGGGGCTTGGGCAGCTCGGCGCCCAGCAGCGACCAGGTGCCGGAACTGATGTAGGCGAAATCCGCGTCCCGGGCGGGCACGGCGGCCACCGCGCTGGCGGTGTCATGGCCGCCCACGGCGATGACGGGGATCTCCTCCACGCCGCACTCCCGGGCGATGTCGGGCAGCAGGGTGCCGCGCACGGTGCCCGGCAGCTTCACCTCGCCCAGCATCCCGGTGGGGATGTCCAGCTTCTCCAGCAGCTCCCGGTCCCAGTCCCGGGTGTAGGGGTTGATCATCTCGCTGGTGGAGGCGATGGTGTACTCGGTGCCCTTCTTCCCCGTCAGCAGGTAAGCCAGCAGGTCGGGCATGAACAGCAGGTCCGCCGCCGCGTCCAGGGTGGGGTCGCCCTCCCGGCGCATGGCGCAGAGCTGGTAGAGGGTGTTGAACTGGTTGTAGGCCAGGCCGGTGCGGGCGAACAGCTCCGCGTCCGGAATGACCTCACGCACCTTTTCCCGCATGCCGAGGGTGCGGTCGTCGCGGTAGTTCACCGGCAGGCCCAGCAGGTGGCCGTTCCTGTCCAGCAGGCCGTAGTCCACGCCCCAGGTGTCGATGCCGATGGCGTCCACCTTCACGTCCATGTGGGAGATCTTCAGCAGCGCCTGCTTCATTTCATACACCAGGCGCGGCACGTCCCACACGAAGCGGCCGCAGAGCATCACCGGGTCGTTGGAAAAGCGGTGGATCTCGCTGATCTCCAGCTTGCCGTCCGCCAGGGTGCCCAGCATGGCCCGTCCGCTGGAAGCGCCAAAGTCAAAGCCCAAAAGATTCAACGTTTTCATGATACCACTCCTTGTCGTCAAGTCTCTGTGCACAGAACTCCAAATTATCATATTACGACCATTATAACAGAAAAACAGGGAATCCACAAGCCCGTCGTGGCCTCGGTTTCACACTGTTCCCGCGCCTTCTCCGCCTTGCGCAAAATCCCCCGTTTCGGTATAATATAGCTATCATTTCCATTCTATCGGCCCGTCCCATCAACCCCGGGAGGTATTTCCATGGAGCTACAGAAATTCACCGACTATCGAGACCGCGTCGTCTCCGCCGTGTCCCAGGCCATCGTGGGCAAAACAGAGGAGATCGAGAAGGTGCTGATCTGCTTCGTCTGCGGCGGCCACGTGCTGCTGGAGGACGTTCCCGGCACCGGCAAGACCATGCTGCTGCGCGCCTTTGCCCGGGCCATCGGCGGCAGCTTCAGCCGGGTGCAGTTCACCCCGGACCTGCAGCCCTCCGACCTGACGGGCATCAACTTCTACAACCAGAAGGAGGGCGAGTTCCGCTTTCGCCCCGGGCCGCTGTTCCACGACGTGGTGCTGGCGGACGAGGTGAACCGGGCCACGCCCCGCACCCAGGCCGCCCTGCTGGAGGCCATGGAGGAGCGCCAGATCACCGTGGATGGCGAGACCCGTCCCCTGGGCGCGCGCTTCCTGGTCATGGCCACCCAGAATCCGCTGGAGTCCTACGGCACCTTCCCGCTACCGGAGGCCCAGGTGGACCGCTTCTTCATCCGGCTGGCGCTGGGCTACATGGAGCGCGCTCAGGAGCTGGAGGTGCTGCGCCGCCGGGACACGGTGGACATCATCTCCGAAATCCAGCCCGCCGTGACCGACGGGGACACCGCCTGGGTGCGGGCCAACTACCGCAACGTCCTGGTGTCGGACGAGGTGGCCGGCTACCTGATGGACCTGGTCGAGGCCACCCGGCGGGGCGGCTTCCCCTGCGGGGTGTCCACCCGCGGGGCCATCGCGCTGTTCAAGGCGGTGCAGGCCTCGGCGGCCCTGTCCGGCCGGGACTACGCCCTGCCGGAGGACATCCGCAGGATGGCCCCCAGCGTGCTCGCCCACCGCATTGCCGCCGGGGCGGGGCTCAAGCGCGCAGACGCTGAGGCGCGGCTGATCCAGCTGATCGACCGCATCCCCGTGCCCGTGGAACCGCTGCCATGATCGCCTTCCTGCTGATGCTGGCCGCTGTGGTCGGCGCGGCCGAACTCTGGTCGCTGCGCCGGGGCCTGGAGGGCGTGGAGTACGACCAGCGCGTCTCCAAGGCCGTGGCGGAGCCGGACGAGCCGCTGCAGCTGATCACCGTGATCACCAACCGGCGGCGGCGCATCCTGCCCTTCATACGCCTGAACGAGAACGTGCCCGACGCCCTGGTCATTTCGGGCGACCTGCGGGTGGAGGACATCCGGGGCCACCGCAACGCCCTGCGGAGCACGGCCTACATGATGCCCCGCCAGCGCCTGACCCGGCGGACGGACTTCACCGTGCCCTGCCGGGGACGGTTTCTGTTCCTTGGCGCGAAGCTGGAGGGCGGCGACTTCATGGGCCTGAGCACCACCGAGCGCCATTACGACCTGCTGCGGGAGCTGGTGGTCCTGCCCCGTCCCGCGGAGTCGGACCTCGTGCGGCGGCTGATGGGCGGCTGGATGGGCGACCGGTCGGTGAACCGCTTCATCATGGAGGACCCGGTGCTGACCCTGGGCTACCGGGATTACACCGGCCGGGAGCCGATGAAGCAGATCGCCTGGACCCAGACCGCGCGGCTGGGGCGGATGATGGTTCGCTGCCAGGACTACACCGTGGAGCGCACCGTCACGGTGATGCTGAACACCCACACCTTCGCCTTCGGAAGCTACGGCAGCCAGATGCTGGAGGCCGCCTTCTCCCTGTGCCGGGGCGTATGCGAGGCTTTGGAGGAGCAGCGCATCCCCTACGCCTTCATCTCCAACGCCCGCTGCTGCGGCGCGCCGGACGGCTTCGGGGAGGTGGGCGACGGCCTGGGCCAGGCGCACCTGATGACGGTGCTGGAGGGGCTGGGCCGGGCGGACTACACCCACCGGGACACCGAGGAGGCGCTGCTGGACCGGGCCCTCTCCCGGGCGACCCTGGGCCGGGGCCACATCCTGATCACCCCCGTGCGCAACGACCTGCACCTCGAGCTGCTGGCGCGCCTGCGGGCCGCCACCGGCGAGGACGCCCTGTGCCTGACCGGAGAGGAGGCGTCGCCATGTTCCTGACCTACGGCCTGACCTTCTTCTGCGAGACCATGCTCTACCTCGGCGGGCTGGGCTGCCTGGGGATGCTGCAGAACTGCCGCCCCGGCCTGTTCTGGGTGCCGGCCCTGCTGCTGGCGGCGGCCTGCCTGAGCGGGATTTTGACGGGCCGCGGGTCCTGGTGGCTGCGCTATGCGCCGATGGCGGCGGTGGCGCCCTGCCTGTTCCTCCCGGGAAATCGGGCGGGCGTGCTGGCGGCGCTGCCGATGCTGGCCTACCTGCCCCTTTACGTGTACAACAACCGGCGCGCCACGGACTACGACTACGCCGTAGAGCGCTTCCGCCACAGCCTGATCGCCGCCGCCTTCCTGATGCTCCTGGCGCTGGCGATCCAGTCCCCCCGCTGGACCGACGGCCTGCCCTGGCTGTTTCTTTACTTTTCCCTGAGCATCACCCTGCTGCGGCTGCTGCGCCATGACGATCGCGTGGCCCGCGCCCGCAGCTTCCAGGCGCTGAACATTGCGGGCGTGCTGCTGGTGTGCGGGGCGGGCTTTGCCCTCTCCCAGCCCAGGATCATCGCCGCCGTGCGCCTGGCCTGGGGGTGGTTCTGCGAGAACGTGCTGCTGCGCCTGGCGGTGCTGGTGCTGTACCTCCTCCAGCTGGCGTTCTACCTGATCGCGCGGCTGGTTTCCCTGCTGCTGCCGGGCATCGGCGACGGAGCCATGCCCGAGCTGCCCTCCGCCCTGCCCGGAGAGGGCTCCGGGATGTTCGCCCCGCAGATCGACGAGGTCCGGGCCCTGCCGCCCTTCGTGCGCTTTGCCCTGCAGGCGGTGGGCTTCGCCATCGCCACGGTGCTGGTGTTCCTGGTGCTGCGGGCGCTGGCCCAGCGGATAGGCCGGGATGAATCGGCCTCCGGCACGGACGAGCGGGAGTCCCTGGACCGGCTCGAGGCGCCCCGCCCCCGGGGCCCGCTGCTGCGCCGGAGCCCCGGAGACGGCGTGCGGCTGTGGTACCGCCGCGCCTTGGCGCTGATCCGGGCCCGGGGCGGCCGCGTCGAGGCAAGCATGAACACGCTTCAGATCGAGCAGGCGAACGGCGAAGCCGTGAACCCCGACGCCCTGCGCGCGCTGCGGGAGGTCTACCTGCCCGTGCGCTACGGCGGCCGCGTCGGCTCCCGAGGAGACGCCACCCGGGCCAGGGCTGCCTATGAGCGGCTGAAGAAGATCGAATAAATCCCGATGGGCCGTGAGGATCGCGCGCTTTGGGCCTTCGCCCGGGCTTCCGCCTTCGGTGGAACTTCATCTGCCCATAATATTCTTCGCTTGAAGCGGTCCCGGAATTTGGGTATAATGGTGGCAATTATTCCGATACTGACAACGAGGTGTTACTGATGGATTTCAAGACCGCCGTCGCAAACGAGATACTGGACGCCCTGAAGGGCACCTTTGGCGAGGTGGAGATTGCCCCCGCCGACATCGCCGCCGCGCTGGAGATCCCGCCGGACACGGCCATGGGCGACTACGCCTTCCCCTGCTTCAAGCTCTCCAAGGCCCTGCGCAAGAGCCCGATGATGATCGCGGACGCCCTGGCCGGGGCGATCCACGCGGACTTTTTGCACAAGGTGGAGTCGGTGAAGGGCTACCTGAACTTCTTCATCGACCGGGCGACCTACGCCGAAAAGGTGCTGGGCCTGGCGCTGGCCCAGAGCGAGCGCTACGGCGCGGACGACTCCGGCGCGGGCAAGACCGTGGTGCTGGACTACTCCAGCATCAACATCGCCAAGCGCTTCCACATCGGCCACCTGTCCACCACGATGATCGGCAACAGCCTGGTCCGGCTGCACCGGTTCTTCGGCTGGAACGCGGTGGGCGTGAACCACCTGGGCGACTGGGGCACCCAGTTCGGCAAGATGATCGCGGCCTACAAGCGCTGGGGCGACCACGACACCGTGGCGGCCGGCGGCGTGGACGAGATGGTGAAGCTGTATGTGCGCTTCAACGCCGAAGCGGAGAAGGACGAGGCGCTGAACGACGAGGGCCGCGCCTGGTTCAAGAAGATCGAGGACGGCGACCCGGAGGCGCTGGAGATCTTCAACTGGTTCAAGTCCGTCACGCTGAAGGACGCCGAGCGGGTCTACGACATGCTGGGCGTGAAATTCGACAGCTACGCGGGCGAGAGCTTCTACAACGACAAGATGCAGCCCGTCATCGACGAGCTGAAGGAAAAGGGCCTGCTGATCGAGGACAAGGGCGCGCAGATCGTGGACCTGCAGGACTACGGCATGCCCCCGGCGCTGATCCTGCGCTCCGACGGCGCGACGCTGTACATCACCCGCGACCTCGCGGCGGCGAAGTATCGCAAGGACACCTATCACTTCGACAAGTCGCTGTACGTCGTGGCCTACCAGCAGGACCTGCACTTCCGGCAGCTGTTCAAGGTGCTGGAGCTGATGGGCTATGACTGGTACAAGCAGTGCGAGCACGTCTCCTTCGGCATGGTCTCCTTCGGCGGCGAGGCGCTGTCCACCCGCCAGGGGCACGTGGTGTACCTGGATGACCTGCTGACCCAGGCCGTGCACAAGGCCCGGGCGCTGATCGAGGAGAAGAGCCCCGAGCTGGACAACAAGGACGAGGTGGCCCGCCAGGTGGGCATCGGCGCGGTGGTGTTCTTCGACCTGTACAACAACCGCATCAAGGACATCGACTTCACCTGGGAGCGCGCCCTCAACTTCGACGGCGAGACCGGCCCCTACGTGCAGTACACCCACGCCCGCGCCTGCTCCGTGCTGCGCAAGGCGGAGGCCCTGGAGAAGGCCGCGCCGGACTACGCCGCCCTCTCCGATCCCTTCAGCCAGGACGTGGTGCGCCTGATCGAGCAGTTCCCGGACGTGCTGAAGTCCGCGGTCAACCGCTCGGAGCCCAGCATGGTCACCCGCTTCGCGGTGGACCTGGCCCAGGCCTTCAACAAGTTCTACTATGAGAACAAGGTGATGGTGGAGGACGGCGGCGTGCGCGCCGCCCGGCTGCTGCTGACCGACGCGGTGCGCCAGGTGCTGAAGCAGGCTCTCTACCTGATCGGCGTCGAGGCCCCCGAACGCATGTGAGCCGGCAGGGCCGGCGGCCATTTGCTGCCGCGTTATAAAACCATCCGGGCCACCCGTCAAGTATGGGCGGCCCGGATGCGTCAGCGGAAATCGGCGACCATTTGCTGCCGCGTTATAAAACCAACCGGGCCACCCGTCAAGCATGGGCGGCCCGGATGCGTCGGCGGAAATCGGCGGCCATTTACTGCCGCGTTATAAATCCAGACAGGCCACCCGTCAAGTATGGGTGGCCCACCTGCGTCAGCGGGGAACGATGACCATAGCTGACGCCTGTTTCCGCAAACACAGATGCCCACCCCATAATCTACGGGGTGGGCATCTGGTTTGTCAACGCGGCAGCAAAAGACTGCCGGTTCTACAGGAGCGAGGCCGCCTCGGCGTCCAGCATCACGGTGACGTCCCTGTGCAGGGCCAGCACACTGGCGGGCATCCGGGGGCTCACCGGGCCGCGGAGCATGGCCCGCACGGTCTCGGCCTTGTCCTTGCCGGTGGCGATCATCAGGATGCGCCGGGCCTGCATGATGGTGCCGATGCCCATGGTCACCGCGTGGGTGGGCACCTCGTCCACGGAGTCGAAGAAGCGAGCGTTGGCCTGGCGGGTAATCTCCGTCAGTTCCACCCGATGGGTCGTGCGGCTAAAGGTGTCCTCCGGCTCGTTGAAGCCGATGTGGCCGTCGTGGCCGATGCCCAGCAGCTGCACATCCACGCCGCCGGCAGCGGCGATCTGCGCGTCGTAGTCCGCGGCCTCCGCGTCTCCGGCAAAGCCGGAGGGCACGTGGGTGTTGGCCGGGTCGATGTCGATGTGGTCGAACAGCTGCTCGTTCATGAAGCGCCGGTAGCTCTGGGGATGGTCCGGGGCGAGGCCCGCGTACTCGTCCAGGTTGAAGGTGCGCGTCCTGGCGAAGCTGACCGCGCCGGCCTTGTTCAGCCGGGCGAGCTCCCGGTAGGTGGGCACGGGGGTGCTGCCCGTGGCCAGGCCCAGCACCGCGTCCGGCTTTTCGATCACCGCTCCCGCCAGCAGCGCCGCCGCCGCCACGGCCAGGGTCTGGGCATCGGGATAGATATAGACGTTCATGTTCTTCCGCCTCCCGTTGATGTTGTCATCGCACGCGCGCCCGGGAGCCCCGGCGGGCCGTACCAGGCCCCGCCGTCCGGGACGCATCCGTACAGCATCATTATAGCACAGCTTCCGGGCAAAGGGAATGCATCCGCTTGTCAAAATGCAGGGCAAACCCGTCATTTTTCCCCGTCCCGCGCGTCGTACCACTCCAGGAAGGTGTGGTCCTGCCCCCTGGACTTCCAGCCCGGGAAGGTGTCGATGGACACGGCGTGGATGGCGTTGAACACGCTCTTTTCCACGTCCGGGTTGTCCCGCCGCAGGGTCTTCAGCAGCTGCTTGATCTCCTGGCGCTTGGACTGGCCCACGCCGTCGCCGCTTTGGGAGACGCCTTCGGTGAAGCGGCAGGCGCACTGCAGAAACTCCAGGCCGTTGTAGCGCCGCCAGGCGATGATGTCCTCCTCGTGGACGCAGTACAGCGGGCGGATCAGCTCCATGCCGGGGAAGTTCGCGCTGTGGACCTTGGGCATCATGCCCTGCAGCTGGGCCCCGTAGAACATGGCCATGACGGTGGTCTCGATCACGTCGTTGAAGTGGTGCCCCAGGGCGATCTTGTTGCAGCCCATGGCCTGGGCCCGGCTGTACAGGTGGCCCCGGCGCATGCGGGCGCAGAGGTAGCAGGGGTTCTTCACCGTGCCGTTGGCCACGTCGAACACGTCCGTCTCGAAGATCTCCACCGGGATATTCAGACGCCGGGCGTTGTCCTCGATCCTTTGGCGGTTGGCGGCGCTGTAGCCGGGATCCATCACGAGGTATTTGGCCTCGAAGGGCACGTCGCTGTAGCGCCGCAGCAGCTGGACCAGCTTCGCCAGCAGCATGGAGTCCTTGCCGCCGGAGATGCACACGGCCACGCGGTCCCCGGCCTGGATCAGCTCGTAGCGCTTCACGGCGGTGATGAAGGGCGTCCACAGCTCCTTGCGGTACTTCTTCTGTATGCTGCGCTCGATCAGCTGGCAGGCGTCCAGTTCGCGCTTCATGCCGTATTCCTCCCGATTGGCGGCGTCCGTGGCGCCGCGATAAAATGATTGTCGACGTGTTCCTCCGGAACCCGCCGACCCGGAAAACGTTCCGTTTTCCTACTCATGCACAATTCCAATGAATCGGGGGCGCCTGTCGGCGCCCCCGCATTTCGGCTTCACGCCGCGTATTATTCTGGGTCGATCCCGCTTGTCCAGGGTTACTTCGCCTCGGTGGCAAACACCCGGCCGAAGATGTCCAGGGCCTCGTCCAGCAGCTTCTCGTTCAGGCTGGCCATGTAGCTGGTGCGCAGCAGGCACAGCTCCGGCGGCGTGGCCGGGGGCAGCACGGGATTCACGTACACGCCCTCCTCGTACAGCTGGCGGGCGCGCAGCAGGGTGGCCTCCGGGCTGTAGGTGTAGATGGGAATGATGGGCGTCTCGGCCTCGATGATCGGGATGCCCCGCTCCTTCAGGCCCTTGCGCATGTAGGCGGACAGGTCGGCCAGGCGCTGCACCAGCTCCGGGTGGGCCTTGATGTGCCGCAGGGCCGCCAGGGCGATGGCCGCGCTGGCGGGGGTGATGGAGGCGGAGAAGATAAACGGGCGGGAGTTGTGGCGCACGAAGTCCACCACGGTGGCGTTGGCCACCAGGTAGCCGCCCAGGCTGGCCAGGGACTTGGAGAAGGTGCCCATGATCAGGTCCACCTCGTCCTCCAGGCCGAAGTAGCTGGCCGTGCCGCGACCGCCCTCGCCGATCACGCCCAGTCCGTGGGCGTCGTCCACCATGACCCGCGCGCCGTACTGCTTGGCCAGCTTCACGATCTCGGGCAGCTTGGCGATGTCGCCGCCCATGCTGAACACGCCGTCGGTTACGATCAGGCAGCCGGCGTTCTCGGGCACCTTCTTCAGCTGGATCTCCAGCTCCTCCATGTTGCTGTGGCCGTAGGTCAGCATGCGGCCGTAGGACAGCTTGCAGCCGTCGTAGATGGAGGCGTGGTTTTCCTTGTCGCAGATCACGTAGTCGCCGTGGCCCACGATGGCACTGATGATGCCCAGGTTGCTCTGGAAGCCGGTGGAGAAGGTGCAGCAGGCCTCCTTGTGCAGGAAGTCGGCCAGCTCCGCCTCCAGCTCCAGGTGCAGCTTCAGCGTGCCGTTCAGGAAGCGGGAGCCGCTGCAGCCGGTGCCGTACTGCTCCAGGGCTTTCAGGCCGGCCTCCTGCACCTCGGGGCAGGTGGTCAGGCCCAGGTAGTTGTTGCTGCCCAGCATGATGCGGCGCTTGCCCTCCATGATGACCTCGGTGTCCTGCCGGGTCTCCAGGGCGTGGAAGTAGGGGTAGATCCCCTTGGCGCGCAGCTCGTTGGCCAGGGAATAGTTATAGCACTTGTTGAAGATATCCATTCAGCTTCCCCCTCCGTGTCGTTTCAATATCGCTCTTCGGCGGCGCCGCTCCCCAGGGCGCAGCCGACAATGACGTTAGAATACTTCAACATTATAGCACAATGAAGCGGGGCTGAATGGTCTTTTGTGTTTTATGAAGGTAAAATCGAGATTTAATCCCGTTCAGGCCATTTACAAATCCGGGAAATCGGGTATAATGGATGTGTTATAGACTGCTGTGATGGGAACCGCCCAAGATCGCGCGGCGCAGAGCGAGCCGGAGTATGGTGCAAGTCCGGAGGCCGACGTCCTGGGGTATCCTCCCGGAGCAGCGGGCCGAACGCGGCTTTTCCCGCCAGTAAGCCCCGCCGGGCGCGCCCGTTACAGCGCACGCAAGCGGACGCGCGCTGCGCGTCAATTTGGGTGGTACCGCGAATGTCTTCGTCCCATGGGGATGAGGACGTATTTTTTTGGACAGGGAGGAACAATGGGATGATCGACAAGGTCTCCACCGCGCTGGATTTCCTGGCGCGCGAAAAGGAAGTCATCAAGTTCTGGAACGAGAACGACATCTTCAAAAAGAGCATGAAGAACCGCGAGGGCCAGCCGGTCTGGACGTTCTTTGACGGCCCGCCGACCGCCAACGGCAAGCCCCACATCGGCCACATCGAGACCCGCGCCATCAAGGACCTGCTGCCCCGCTTCCACACCATGAAGGGCAAGAGCGTCACCCGCAAGGCCGGCTGGGACACCCACGGCCTGCCCGTGGAGCTGGAGGTCGAAAAGCTGCTGGGCCTGGACGGCAAGGAGCAGATCGAGGAGTACGGCATCGAGCCCTTCATCAAGAAGTGCAAGGAATCCGTCTGGAAGTACAAGGGCGAATGGGAGCGCATGTCCGAGCGCGTGGGCTACTGGGCGGACATGGAGAACCCCTACATCACCTATGACAACGACTACATCGAGTCCGAGTGGTGGTCGCTGAAGACGATCGCCGAGAAGGGCCTGCTGTACAAGGGCCACAAGGTCGTGCCCTACTGCCCCCGCTGCGGCACCGCGCTGTCCAGCCACGAGGTGTCCCAGGGCTACAAGGAGGTCAAGGAGCGCTCCGCCGTGGTGCGCTTCAAGGTGAAGGGCGAAGAGAACACCTACATCTACGCCTGGACCACCACCCCCTGGACCCTGCCCAGCAACGTGGCGCTGTGCGTGAACCCCGACGAGACCTACGCGAAGTTCGACTACGACGGCCGCACCGTCATCATGGGCGACGCCCTGATCGAGAAGGTGCTGGGCGAGGGCGTCGAGGTCCAAAACAAGACCACCTTCCCCGGCAGCGAACTGAAGGGCCTGCGCTACGAGCCCCTGTTCGACTTCCAGTATGAGGCCATCCAGGGCGTGGACAACGCGCAGAACGCCTGGACGGTGGTGTGCGACGACTACGTCACCATGACCGACGGTACCGGCGTGGTCCACCAGGCTCCCGCCTTCGGTGAGGACGACGCCCGCGTGGGCCGCGAGAACCAAATCCCCTTCCTCCAGCTGGTGGACGCCAAGGGCGAAATGACCAAGGTCACCCGGTGGCCCGGCGTGTTCGTCAAGAAGGCCGACCCGATGATCCTGGAGGACCTGGAGAAGGAGGGCAAGCTGGTCTCCGCGCCTTACTTCACCCACGATTATCCCTTCTGCTGGCGCTGCGACACCCCGCTGATCTACTACGCCCGCAGCACCTGGTTCATCCGCATGACCGCGGTGCGGGACAACCTGCTGAAGAACAACAACACCGTCAACTGGTATCCGGACAACATCCGCGAGGGCCGCTTCGGCAACTTCCTGGAGAACGTCATCGACTGGGGCTTGTCCCGCGAGCGCTATTGGGGCACCCCGCTGCCGGTGTGGGTGTGCAAGTGCGGCAAGATCCACGTGGTGGGTTCCCGCCAGGAGCTCAAAGAGTTGGGCAGCATCAACGGCCAGCCCGTGCCCGAGGACATCGAGCTGCACCGCCCCTACATCGACGCCGTGACCCTGACCTGCCCGGACTGCGGCGGCGAGATGCGCAGGACCCCCGAGGTCATCGACTGCTGGTACGACTCCGGCTCCATGCCCTTCGCCCAGTGGCACTATCCCTTTGAGAACAAGGAGATCTTCGAGGCCAACTTCCCGGCCAACTTCATCTCCGAGGCCATCGACCAGACCCGCGGCTGGTTCTACACGCTGATGGCGATCAGCACCCTGCTGTTCGACAAGAGCCCCTTCGAGAACTGCGTGGTCATGGGCCACGTGCAGGACGCCGAGGGCAAGAAGATGTCCAAGCACCTGGGCAACGTGGTGGATCCCTGGGACGTGCTGGACAAGCAGGGCGCCGACGCCGTGCGCTGGTACTTCTACGCCAACGGCGCGCCGTGGCTGCCCACCCGCT
>JAUMVG010000013.1 GCA_030530315.1 Clostridia bacterium
TGCTCTGGTCTTCTGGTCTTCGGACAGGGGTTCGACTCCCCTCGGCTCCACCACCAAACAACGCTGATTTTGATACGAAATCAGCGTTGTTACTTTTTGCCTGAAAGCCCGCATTGCAGCGGGCTTTTTGCTTTCGTGCCGTTTGGCTATCAAGCATCCAGCCACTCATTTTTTGGACTTGGTAACGTTTTCTGAGGCGATAAGTACACGGCAGGCGTTTTGCCGTGTATTTATCGCCCTCGCCGTGTACTTATCACCCATCTACCGTGTACTTATCAAAGCTGGGCAAAAGAAAAAGCGGCATGCCGCCGCTTGGATTCCGAGACCAACTACTTGTGCATTGAGACATAATAGCACACTCGGGAGCAAAATTTGGAACCTTTACCGCCCATGAAAGTGGCCCCGCAGACTGCGCAGGTATGCTGTACCTGTTTCGCCGCCCTGGTCGGATTTGCATTCCACCATATTGTCTTGCATTTCGTGGAGCAGAACCGCTGCGATGCAGCAGCTCCCTTGGGCAGCAATTTCCCACACTGCTCACAGCGCCGGTCATCAACTCGGTTATGGCGGGACACGAACATCTTCACGCTGCCTACCGACATACCCATCTGCGCTGCGATGGCTTTGTAGGTGATTCCTTCCGCCCTCATTTCAAGAATGGTTGTCTTTTGCGCTCTGGTCATCATAGAAAACGCCTCCTCTCGCTTGGTAGCCGCGAGAGGAGGCAAAAAGGGATGTTTTGATGAAAACAGCCAGGACCTTATTTCGCCCTGACTGTGATGCTGTTCTCTCCCCTGAAGATGAATTCCACGCTGCCTTCGGCATATACCTTCGCCTGCGTGACCAGCAGGCACCATGCCTGTTCATTCCAAACGTCGATGGGGCCTGCTTGGCCACGCAGGGCTTCGATGAATTGCCGCACGATTGTGCTGCGCCGGGCTCGATCTTCCTTCTCCGTCTTCATACGATTCAGTCGGGCTTCGGCCTTCCGGAAGCGCTCATCGTAGGCTGCGGCCTTTTGGTCGAATTTCTCCTGCGGCATCCCGACGACAGCGTGTTCGCGGATGAGCGCCTTGTTCAACTTCACCACGATGTTGATCTCCTCCTGGGTGGCGGCGATTTTCGTGTCGAGTGTCATCGTGTCCTCCAGCATGTTCGCGAGGGTTTCACAGTCCTCAATAATCGAATCCCTGTCCCCCAGGAGCAGGTTATAGGCTTCCACGAACAGCGCCTTGATCGCATCCTCGGACAAGGTCGACGTTGAGCAGCGCTCGCCCTTTCCGTACTTCCGATTGCAACGCCAGATGACCTTCCGGTACGGGTCATTGGAGTGCCAGACCTTCTGGCCATAATAACTGCCGCAGTCCCCACAAACAAGGCGGGACGCGAACACGCTGTTCCCGCTGAATGCCCGACCAACACGCTTCCGCCGGGCCAGCTCCGCCTGTACCTGCTCAAATTCTTCGGGCGGAATGATGGCTTCGTGATTTCCGCTGACATAAAACTGCTGCACTTCGCCCTCATTCCGCTTGTGCTTCTTCGTCAGGAAGTCCACGGTGAAGGTTTTCTGGAGCAGCGCATCGCCCTTGTACTTCTCATTCGATAGGATGCTCAGGATCGTGCTCTCCCGCCAGTGCGTTTTCCCGCTGGGCGTCAGTATGCCCATTTCATCCAGCATCCGGCAAATCCCGATGGGTGCCATACCCTCCATGAACTTCCTGTATATGAGGCGCACGATACGGGCTTCCTTCTCATTGACCACCAGGTTGCCGTCCTCGCCCTTGTCATAGCCCAGGAAGGTGCTGTAGGCCAGTGTGACCTTCCCGTCCGCCATGCGCTTCCTGTGGCCCCAGGTGACGTTTTCAGAGATGCTCCGGCTCTCCTCCTGGGCCAGGCTGGACATGATGGTGATGAGCAGCTCGCCCTTCCCATCGAAGGTGTAGATGTTCTCCTTCTCAAAGAAGCACTCGCAGCCGTGCTCCTTCAGCTTTCGGATGGTCGTCAGACTGTCCACGGTGTTGCGGGCGAATCGGCTGACGGACTTTGTGATGATCAGGTCGATCTTCCCGGCCAGCGCGTCGGCGACCATCTCATTGAAGCCGTCCCTGTGGCGCGTCGTCACGGCGCTGATGCCTTCGTCGGTGTAGACCTTTACGAAGTCCCAGTCGGCATGCGACCGGATGAACCGGGTGTAGTAGTCCACCTGGGCCTCATAGCTGGTGAACTGCTCATCGCTATCCGTGGAGACACGGGCATAACCGGCCACCTTGCGCCGCGCCGTTGTCGCAATCGGCGCTGTGGTGAACAGGTTCCGAGTCTGCGGGATTTTAGTCACTGTTTTTGCCATCGTTTTTCCTCCTCGCCGCTTCTCTCGCTTTTTCCTTCATTTCTGGGGTCCAGCTCTCTGCCCGTGAACGGTTCTGCCATTCCAACTTCTCTTCCCGGCCATCGCGCAGGTGGAAGATCAGGGTGTGCGGGTAGACCGCTGTCACATGATCCACGGCCTGCCGGAAGGCTTCTTCATCAAAGTTGTTCCAGCCCAGCAGGTCACAGGCCATGCGCATGATGATTTCCTCCGGGACTTGCTTGCTCTCGCAGAACGCCTTTCCCTCCATGATGTAAGTCGGGCAAGCCCAGCGGGACTTGCCGTGGTTCTTCACATGGCGGTAGGGCTTCCCACACGCCGAGCAAATGATCATGCTGGTGAAGATGTGATGCTCCCAGGGCTTTGAAGCGGGCTTCTGTGCTTCAATGCGCTCAAGAGCTTGCTGTGCCGCCTCGAAGGTCGCTTCATCGATGATCGCCGGATGGGTCTCTGTCGCGTAATACTGCGGAAGCTCCCCCTGATTGGGGACCAGCGTCTTATCGATGTGATTGATCCTGTATTTCTTTTGCAGCAGCGAATGGCCCATGTACTTCTCGTTGGACAGGGCGGCCCTCAACTGGCCTGCCGTCCACTTCCCTCCGAAAGCCCCAAGATGCCCGTTGCGGTTCAGCCACCGAATG
Organism: Clostridia bacterium; assembly: GCA_030530315.1. Classification (GTDB taxonomy): domain Bacteria; phylum Bacillota; class Clostridia; order Christensenellales; family Aristaeellaceae; genus UBA2862. Next base: position 3,007 of record JAUMVG010000013.1, read on the forward strand.
ATGGATGTCAGGCTGTCGCCCCGGATAATCCGAGCGTACATCTCCCTGACCACCGCAGCCTGCTCCGGGTCGATCTCGATGCCATTCTTTCTGGTGATGCGGTAGCCGAACATCGTCCGCATGTTCATCAGCTCGCCATTCTCAAAGGCTTTGCGGATGCGCCACTTCTGATTGTCGCTGGCCGACCGGCTCTCCTCCTGGGCAAATGCTGACAGGATAGTCAGCATCAGCTCCCCGTCACCGCTCATGCTGTGAATCTTCTGCTCCTCGAAATAAACGTCCACCCCGATGGCCTTCAGCTCGCGCACGGTCTCCAGCGACGTGACGGTGTTCCTGGCAAAGCGGGACACCGACTTGGTAATGACCATATCGATTTTCCCGGCCCGGCAGTCAGCCAGAAGACGCTGGAATTCCTCTCGGTTATCCTTGGTGCCCGTCATGGCCTCGTCGGCGTAGACGCCAGCATAGCGCCAGCCCGGATGCTTCTGGATGAGATCGCTGTAGTAGCTGACTTGCGCGGCCAGCGAGTGCAGCATGGCGTCCTTCCCGGATGAAACCCGCGCATAGGCGACAACGTTGGTCAGCCGCTGCAGCGAAGGCTTGACAGGCAGCTTCATAACCTGCTTTTCCACGATTCCACCTCCTTTGGTAGCTGGCATATTACCTCTTGTCGAGCGGGTAAAGCAAGTGAAAATCACGATAAAGGCTACATTTCGGAAGCTCATATTTTAGGCGCATCTTCTCTTCAAAAACGAGAAACTCCTTTTGTGTAATCGTGCCGCTGCTGAGCATCCTGCCAGCTATGGCCATTGCCGCCATGTAACAAATGATATTGTCGTCCATTCTGTACACCTCCGTTCGGTAGCCATGAGAGGTGCCAGAAAAGGACGCAAAAAAAGGATAACTATATTTCTGATATACTGTCTTTTCCATTTTCTCATTCGTCTTGTATAATAGAACGCAAAGAGAGGGGCGTTTGTCTATGCTGACAGCTGTAATTGCAGCGATTGAAAACGAGGATGACCGGTCATTGATTGAATCGCTGTATACGGACTACTATGTCCTGATGCTGCATAAGGCGCAATCCATGGTGTGCGACCGGCAAGCGGCAGAGGATGTGGTGGAATCGGTCATGCTGCGGCTGATCGACAGGATTGAGCTGTTGCATGGCTGTAATCGCGCCTCAGTGCGTTCTTATCTCGTCACTTGCGTACGGAATGAGGCCATTGATCGCATGCGGCGGGAGAAAAAAACTCAAAGCCTTGATGACGCCGAAGAACAGCTTTGTAAGCTGCCGGATGAAAAACCGCAGTTGGATACCGGTCTGATTCGAGAGGAACAGATTCAAGCGGTGATCAAGGCATTGGAGGCGCTGGATGATCGCGAGCGTCTGGTGCTGCGGATGAAGTATTACGACAGGATGACCGAGGCAGAGATCGCCCGGCTGTTCGGCATGAGCAGATCGGGCATCCGCAACGTGATTGACCGCGCCCGGCGGCATGTCGGGGCGCAGCTTCAGGAGGGCGAGTGGATATGAGCCGACATGACGCTTTCATTCCGGAACATGACCGGGCATCGGTTTCCGAAGCTCTGGAAGCTGCGTTGTATTGCGCGGCCTTTCAGAGAATGGAGGAAATGGAAATGAAAAGGATGGTTACAGATATCAGGAAAAATGCTGAACAACCGATGGCTTCCCCCGGGGTTCGCAGAAAAGTGAACCGCAGACGGTGCTGGTCGGCCTTCCGACACACGGTTCCCAAAGCGGCTCAGATTGCCGCCGCGTTTATTGCGGTACTGTCCATCAGCGCCAGCATTGCATTGGCGGCGTCTCCTGCTGCGCGCCGGTGGGCGGCGGGCGCGTTGTACAGCCGCGTAGAGGATCAGCAAGGTTTTTCTTTCGGCGAGTGGCGCGCCTATCTGACCGACGGCGCGGTGATGGATGGAAAGCTGATCGCGGTGGAGGACAACGAGAGTATCAGCGTGTACGAGGGCACAAACGTCGAGCCCACGGTTTACAAGTGGCGGGATGCAGGGGAACGCTCCATCAATGCGGTGGTAGCAGGCTCAGACGGGATCTATGTCATCTATGCAGACGGTCATGGCAATTCCAGTTCATCCTTTAACCTTGATTATGTGCCCTTGGCCTACGGCCTCGGGTGCGTGACGCTGGATGACGACGGTACGTTCGACGTGACGGCGCTGGCCGAGGCCCCGGCGACGGCGATCCTCGATTCCGAGGGCCGTAAGCTGAACAGCTATGGCATCCAGGACACGGTGCTGACTGGCGGCAAGCTCTATTTCACCGCGGAATACGCCGTGGAGTCGGAGCTGGAGGGCTTCGGCTACGCGCCGCAGCACGTGCGATTATTCAGCTGGGATCTGACGGAGGCCGCGCCGTCGGAGTTCGATCTTGAAGGAATCCCTGTCGATTGGTCGCCGGAGCTGTTCGGCGGCGGGGACGGCGCATACCTGGCGGCGTATGATGACCGTGCGGCGGCAGCCCGCGTTTACCGTGCGGAGGATTCCGCGCTGAAACCGCTGTGCGAGATTTCCTATAGCGGCGCCATGCGTCCGAACAGTTTTGCCCTGAGAGAAGTGGACGATGCGCTGTTGTATGTGCTGGACGGCAGCGTCTGGATGGCGCAGGGCATGAACGCGGACGCGGCCAGGCGCATTGCGGTATGCGGCGAGCTTTCTGGGCAGGGGCTGATGCTGGACGACGCGACCTACGCCGTGCTTCAAGGGGATTCGGTGAAGGTGTTCGACCTGACGACCCCGCCCGGGGAGGTGAATGAGCTGGTCGTGGACGGCGATGGCTGGAATGACTATGCCAACCAGACCTTCATTGCCGAGCATCCCGACGTTGCCATCGTCAGCGATCCCGGCAAAAACGTGGAGGACATCGGGCGTTACTCGGATCGGATGCTGTCGGGCAGTGCCGCGGGAGACGTGGTGGCGCTGGAGCAGGATGGCTTTGAACGTGTGCGCGACGCTGGGCTCATCGCGCCGCTGACCGACCCGGAGCTGCGCGCCGAATGGGAAAAGCTGCCCGAGGGCCTGCGAGGATATCTCTCGGTCGACGAGCAACCTGCCGCCATTCCCTTGGATGTATTCGCCTATCTCGACGTAGCATTTCTGACGGAGAATTGGGATGATATTCGGGGCAGCTTCGAGGATTACCCCGATACCTGGCTGGAGTATATCCGGTGGCTGGGAGAGTATTCCCACAGCACAGCCGCCCGCGATTATATGATCGAGTTCGATGCGCTGGATGGGAATGGTCTGAGCGCGGCGGAGGCGTTTGAGGCGTACACGCTCCTGAGCATGGCTGACGCCTACGCCCGATGCTGGAAGGCGCTCGGGGAGGCGGTGGACTTCTCGAAGCCGGACTTTACTGCGTGCCTCGAAGCCCTTGAAGGCGTGGACTGGGGCGCTCTGCACTACTGTGACGGGACGCCTGCAAACGATGGGAAAGAACACCGGGCCGTGCTGTTCTACGCGGGCTACGACCCGTATGAAGACGTGACGGTTGTTCCCTGTACGCTGCGCATCCGAGAGGACGCGCCGAAGCTCAGCCGGGCCAGCGGGACCTTTGTGTTCGTTCCTGCCGCCAGCACCAGCCGGGCCACCGCCCAGGAATATTTAAAGACCCTGGCACAGGTCAATCAGACAAATTATGAAGGCAGCCTCGAAGCGGTTTACTACGACTTTGCCACCGATCCGGAAGATTTCGCCTCCAAGTGGGGTGGCGCGGAGAGCGCCGAAGCGATCCGCCAGTACAGGGAACAGGTGGGCGATTTCTCCTTCTGCGTGAACCTGACGCGCGAATCCGTCGGGGCAGTCCAGGAAGCTACCAACCGATATGTGGCGGGGCAAATCAGCCGGGATGAATGGCTGGAATGCCTGAGCGAAGCATATTGATCCGTGGGATTGAGGCGCGGCACCGCATGGGGATCAGCGATAAATGAAATGTGCCCTTCTGCAGGATAGGCGAGAGCATCTTCATCTACGTCATCGCAGATACTTGAACGGTGCCCCCGGTGTTCAAGGATACAATTCAAATTGGTCCAGATAATGAAACCGAACATCAGCCCGAACAGGTTCTGTTCGGGCTGAATTATGGTTTTCCCTCGATATAATGTGAGGTAGCAGTACCGGGAAAAGAGTTTTACATGATCAACCGACTCCCAGCACACTGCCCTGATTGCTGACGTCCGCAACAGTGCCATCTGATGCGCGAAGGTAGACCTGATAGTCATCGGTACTGTCTGTAAATCGGACAAACCAGCTTCTCGTCGGCTCGTCAAAGAGGCAGTAGTCGATTTGACAATAGATCTCCGTTTCCATCATAGAGAGTTTTTCAGGCTTAACGCCGAATTGCTCCAACAGAGCGGTCTGCGCAATGCTGATGGCGTCCGATTCGCTCACATCATTCGCCTCTGGCAGCACGCTGTTCCACTGTTCAGGATCGCCGCCCTGCTTCCGCATCATTTCATGAAGCGCAGCACGCGTCTCGATGGACATGCCTTCGTCATCGACGGTTTCTTCACTCAAATCGCCTGCATCCTGATCAGAACCGTCGAAACGCTGACAAGAGAGGATCTCCCCGTTTGGAGAGCAGAGCCGCACGTCATACCAAACCTTATCGTCCATGCGGAACAGAAGCTCGTATTCTCGTGCTTCTTCTATCAGCATAAACGTGACTCTGCATTCGCATTCAGCCAACGCATCCCTGTCCTCGGCGTATCGGCACACAATCTCATCCCGTGCCAGCGCTTCGGCTTCACTGGGTTGGATATCACCATCCTCCGGCGCGATGTGAAGAATATCAATGACCCGCGGCAGTTCGAGCAACGGAGCGTCGATAGCAGCCTTTTCCTCAATGGACAGCGAGGAATAGGTGCCGAGCTCATCATAGTGCTCTAATGCCTCGTTACGGGTCTTGTACAGCTGGCGCATGTGTTCCATTTGAGGAGCGCCCCAAACCGCGTCATGCAAGTCTCCGCCCGCGTCGAATGTCTCCCCGTCGTGTGACCAGGTGGCCGAAACCTTACCATGGCTGCAAACGACGCGATAGGTTCCCGCGTATTCGGCATAGACCGGCAAGTCGTAGTTGATTTCCCAATCTGAACCGTTTCCCGTCATGGTTTCGTTGAAAAGCGTCAGTATTTCTTCCGTCAGTCCGTATTTTTCCATTAGCGCGGTATGCGCCTGATTTTGCGCATCCTGCCTCGGCGAATAATGGATTATGCTAATGGCCAGAGCTGTAGCGCTTACCAGCACCAACGCAGCCACCAGAATGAACCCAATGCCAACTTTCTTTTTCACTTGACGATTCTCCTTCCGCATGGCTTCGAACGCGCGATCCATGCTGCGTTCAAAGCTTTCGTCCACGGGAGGAAACGCATCCTTCCATTCTCTCTTCATGGCTTATTCCTCCCTCAACTGTTCCTTCAGAATGGATATCGCCCGTTTCAGCCGGTGCTTTGTCGTCCCCAGCGGGAGCCCCAGGAGGTGAGAAGTCTCCTGGACGGTGTACCCTTCGATGTAGTGCAAGACAATCGGTAAGCGCAGTCCGACATCCAATTTCTGAAGCGCGTCGTGCAAGGACAGATCGGGAATGGAGTTGTTAGCGGGTATTCTATCATTTAGCTCTGCCGTTGGCATGCGCTTTTTGTGTCGGAGCACATTTCTGCACTCGTTAATCGCAATGCGCATAAGCCACCCTTCAAAGACCGCGTCATCCTTGAGCGTACCGCGCTTTCGCCACGCCTTGATCAGCGCTTCCTGTATCGCGTCGTCACGATCCGCCCTTTCCGGAAGAATGGAATAGCAGACCCGGAACAGCTTCTCCGTGCAGGCGCGGGCGCGACGCTCAAACTCCATTTCGTCAATCAAAGCATTCGCTCCTTTACCGTTTATTGATCGATCAACACTTATATGACGCGCTGGAAAGAGGAATTGGATCACTTGTCATGGAGAGTTAACTTGCTGAGTTGGAGAAAGGATTACGCATCATATTCTTGGTGTTACTCGCGGCACCGAGATAATATTGGAAGTCTGTAGCTTTTGGGGTTGCTGTGTCTTATTATATGTGAAGGGAGGAAAGAACAAGATGCCTATCATTCCCAAAGATAATCCTCACGGAATTATACAAGCGTTTGCGCCGATGGTATTTCGATTGGCTTTCGCACGAACACGCATCCGTGCCGATGCAGAAGACATTTGCCAGGACGTCATGCTCAGGCTTTTTCGCAAGAGCTATACTTTAGAATCTGAAGAACATCTGCGTCACTGGTTAATCCGCGCAACCGTCCAGCGGGCGAGCGATTTGTTTCGCAGTTCTTGGCGACGGCGTGTTCTCGTAACCGAGTCGGTACCGGAGATTGCTACGCATGATATCGAAGATACGCCGCTGAGCAGGGCGCTTGACCAGCTGCCGGAGAAGTATCGCGTGGTCGTACACTTGCATTATTACGAGGATTATACCACCAATGAGATCGCCGGGATACTTGGCAGGAAACCCACTACCGTTCGCACCCAACTCGTCCGTGCGCGAGAACTACTGAAAACAGAACTCGGTTCCGAGAGGAGGCAGGAATATGTTTAAGGATGTATACCGTCGTGAATTTTCCAACATCCAGCCCGATGAATTGTTTCTAGAACGGCTGAACGATGCGGCTGTTCGTATGAGCAGCAATGGACATCGCTCTATATCGCGCCGCTTGGGTATCCTGGTGGCGGCCATTCTCGTCCTTCTGCTCTCCGCTACTGCTGTAGCCGTGGTGCAGGGAAAACTGCTGCACTCCAAAATTGCTGGGTCAGGCGCGGAGGAATTTGCGGAGCAGGTGCAGGACATCCATGTGGCCGACGCTTCTGATGGCTTTTCCTTGATGATTGATGAGGTTGTTTGAGAAGATGGGAGCCTCTATCTCTCCTATTCGGCGACGGCGCCCGACGACGGCAAAACCTATTTGTTAGCGCTGAATACACCGAGACTAAACGGCTCGCGTATGGTAGCCTCCCGTCCGGTGTTTATTGACGATTACATGGGCCAGATGATCGCCCTTGGTGGGGATTATCCGTGCAGCACTTCCGGGGTGTTGGGTTTTGATTGGGTGTCTTCCGCCCTTAAGGACAATCCGACAAACCAGCTCATTCTGTCAGGAGACTTTCTTCAGGCGCAATGGCCGATTGAGGCGATCAAAAGCGGCGATATATGGGAAGAGTTTGACAACTCAGGTCGCGTGCTTCGCGGCTTTGCAAAGGATGGGCAGCTTTATCTTCAGCCGTGGCAATATCCTGAGGTACAGTCGATTATGCAAGAAGATAATGTCGATGAACTCAATGCCCAGATCGTCGCCAAAGCGGGCGTGGGTACCATCGTCGCGGAGCGAAGGCTTGAAATTGGATTGGACGCGTCGGACATGGATGAGACCGTCGTTCGGCACCTGGCACAGGAGCACTTTGAAATGGACGGCTATACCGTTGAAATCCGGCAGTTTTCTCTTTCGCATACAGGAGCGGCATGCGTTTTTCGGATTCATCGCGAGGGTGGCGTGAATTACGACGCGTCGAAAGCACCCGCGCTTGGCAATCCAATCATCACGGATCCGCTTGAAGGCGAACCGCTTGCCCGGTTCTATGCGCTGCTGCGCACAGATGGTTCGCCCCTTGCTGACGGCAGCACTTCCTCGACCTATGACGCCGTGCGTTTGGACGATGGCAGTTATGCGCTAGAGATCACCTGTACGGCGGAAGGCATCATCCCGCTGGAAAAGCTCGATCAACTGTTGCTAGTGCCGGAGGGAGATGGTGTCGATTACATTATGGATGAAGCCATTACCCTTAGATTAAATATGGACTCATTGGAATAACCCATTGCCAACATTTGCTCCCGGCGGTTTGCCGGGAGTTTTTCTCTTTATTCAGCTTTTCTCCACTGCTTCTTCGGTTCATACTTTCCGCAGTCATCACAGGTGTCCGGCCAGTTGAGCTTCCACTCGAAGTATTCATCCTTTGTGATCAGCCCTGCCCGCTTCTCGTCCATTCGGATCAACCATTCCCGCATGAAGCCGTTGATCATGCCGCCGTTGAACCACATCGCCACAGGCGCATGGGCGGGCCATACGTCCGTGTCGTGATAGTACACGCCAGGATCATCGCTCTCATTGCACTTCTCGCCGGGATATTTCTGGAGCTGGAACAGCTTAAAGATGCCGGGATTGACTTTCTCGATCCAGAACATCTATGCCGTTTTCTTTCCCGCTAACGATCCAGTATTCTGTATCATTGTGCGCTGTGAAAATAATCCGCAGCAACGATACCAAACAGTCCAAACAACTCTTGATTTGTATCATGAGAGTCATCTTCTATATGGGCATCATAGTTAAAAAACGACCCGTTCACAAAAAAGCGCGGGCAACTATCCGTGGCTGGATACAAGGTATATTCATTGCCATTTGTCGTGGTGACAATCAGCTTTGCGTATCCAAACGGACAACCGGAGGACTCTGTCAGGACAGCGCCGCAGATGATAGCCTCAAGCGTCGCAAGCTTGGCAGTGTCTTCGATGATGATAGGCGCGTGTTTCTCGCCGGTATAATACTCGCCGTCGAACAGTTCCGCGCGAGTGATTTCCAGATTGCGCAAATCATCCGGGTCGAGCGGCTGATAACCCCTTTGGTCAAGAAGGTTTAACACATAATCCATAACGCGGGAATCCTGCGCTAACCAGATGCCAATGCTTGCGTCATTAACGCGTATCCAGCCGTCACCGCGCAAAAAAGCCGTATATCCATTATACTCAAGCGTTATCTCGCAGATTGGCGCAGCCCGATCCGGCCATGCGCCATCATAGTCGGTCATGTTGCGAAACTCGATCGCGTCAATCAGCGCAAGTAATTCGTTTTGAGCCGTTTCACTTGGGACAAAACTATCGCTTCTGCCGCACAGTTCTGCAGGGAAATAACTAATCCTCAGAGAATGCATGTTGCCTTCTGCGTTAGCAGTAAGATTACAAACCAGTATAAACACTACTATAAGCTTCAGTAACATTTTTCTCATATCAAATCTCCTCCACCGTCAATTTGCTTATTAGACGTTTTAACGCTCATTTTGTTCCAGAAAGTGGAATTTTAGAAAATAGCGCATAAAACACGTATGTAAAAAGGCATGACTAGTTATGACTATCACTTATTATGGATAAATATATCATCTTTGCAACTATTTTCGAGTCTGTATTGTATAATAGGTGAAAGGGGGGATGAACATGGAGCTGTCTCCGGCGCGCAGAGACGGTGTCATAGAAGCTATGAAGCGGTACTCATCCATGGTCTATCGCCTTGCATACGCGCGGACGCGCAACCATGAGGACGCGGAGGATATCTATCAGGAGGTGTTCCTGAAGCTGGCGAAGGCGGACATTTCCTTTGAGAATCAGGAGCATGTGAAGGCATGGTTGCTGCAGGTGACGGTCAATTGTTCGGTGAATCTCTTTCGAAGCGCATGGCGGCGACATGTTCAGCCGGTCGAGGCGCTTCCGGAGAGGGCATCTCCAAGGGATGACGATGATCGCTATGAAGCGCTGAACCAGGCGTTGGATATCCTGCCCGCCCGCTATCGCGCCGTCATACACCTATATTACTATGAAGAAATGTCCGTGGATGAAATATCGGCTGTATTAAACACCAAACCCGCTACGATCCGTTCCCGCCTCGCGCGGGGCCGGGAGCGGCTGAAGCGGGAATTGACACAGAACAAGGAGGCGAATCCGAATGCTTAAGGACGATTACAAGGCCATCTACGATCGGATTCGGCCCAGCCGATCATTAGAAGCTGAAACGGAGGCTCAGATTATGGCACATTTTGATGGAAAGAAACTGATAAAGCCCATCAGCAGAACCGCGGTCATCGCCATCGCACTGGCTGTGCTGTTGGTGGGGACGGCCATCGCGGCAACGTTGCAATCCAATATCCTGTCGAACCTGTTCCGCGGCAGGACGCCCAGCCCGGAGGCGGAGGCCGCGCTGGTTCGGGATGCAGGGCAGACGTCGGATGCAGGCATAACGCTCACGCTGGACGAATACCTGGCGGATCAGAACACGTTGAACCTGTCCTGGACGGTCAGCTCTGAGCGCGACGAGCCCGTCTACTACGTCACCTGGGCGGAGGTCGACGACCACGGGCTGACGGAGGCGGACGAGGCGCAGGGCTATGTGCCCGGCTTCCCCTACGGCAGCAGCGACGAGAGCATCGGCGACAACGCGCTGGTGCGGCTGGCTCCGGGTGCGAACGCCTATACCAGCGATATGTCCCAGGGCTGGGCCCACGGCATCGACCGTCCGCTGACGGCGCGGGTATTTGTTCGGGCCTACACCACGGATCTTGTCATGAGGCAGACGGACTTCCGCGCCCCGGAGCTGTACTGTATGGAGCCCGGCGACGCGGCGAGCGCCGTGGTCAGGGACATCGAAGCCGCCGGCGGCATCCCCATGGCCTGCAACCTGCCGCTGTGCTATGTGGGCGGCTACGACGCTTTCCGGCAGGCGTTGGGGAACGGCACCGAGCCGGAGGAGATCTGCGACGCGCTGACGGCATCCGGCCTGTTCCAGCCGCTGAAGGATTTGACGCTCGAAGTGGAAATCGCCGAACCAGACGATACCGCCGGCTTTGAACTGGCAGAGCCGCAGACCTTCGAGCTGCCCGGCAGGACGGTCGAGCTGAAAGCCATGAAGTTTGACATCGCCTCCACGTTGATCCGGTATGACGTCATTCTGGACAGCGACACGGACGCGAATGCCGCGACGTGTTGGTATTTGGTTGCAGGCCCGGATGGAAAGGTGAAAAATGTGGAGTGGTCGCTGAGCCTGAGTGGAAGCGAAGTGGAAACCATCGAGCACGACGGCAAATCCTGCACCGTAATCCATTATGACCTTGGCAGCGATTCGCCGGTGACCGACCTGCCGGACAGCCTGACCTTCATTCCGGTGAGCGATCTTCCCCGGCAGGAGGGCGAACCCTCGACGGCCTACTGGCAGCGCGTCGCCGACCAGGCGAAGGCGGAGGGCTGCTTTACGGTCAAATTGAAATAAGACGTTCCCAAATGACCACCCATGCCCTGGTGCGAATGCATCGGGGCATGCTGGCAGGTAAAACAAAATAGCTGGATTTGCTGTAAGATTTTTGCGCGACCCGCGTCAAATACAGTGAAAGGAGGACGCTCAATGGAACCAGAATCGTTTGACGAGATCTATCAAAGCCATTTTGATCCGGTCTATCGATATGTGCTCTCCCTTTCCAGAGACCCACATGTCGCGGAAGAAATCACTCAGGAAACATTCTTCAAGGCTTTACGATCCTTAGATCAGTTTCGGGGAGACAGCAGCATAAAAAGCTGGCTCTGCGCCATAGCGAAGAACATCTGGATTTCCGAACAGAGGAAAAAGAAGGCGCAACCCATAGACGAAGCATCGGTGCTTCCCGATCCTGGCGTAAGTCCTGAAGAGTCCATCATACGTCAGGATGAAAGCATGTGCATCCATCGGCTGCTTCACCGTCTGGATGAACCCTACCGCGAGGTCTTCACCCTGCGGACGTTGGGACAGCTCAGCTACCGGGACATTGGAGATCTCTTCGGCAAATCCGAAAACTGGGCCTGCGTCGTCTATCATCGCGCTCGTACCAAACTCAAAAAAGAAATGGAGGCATGACAATGAAACTGCCGTGCGCTGTTGTCAAGGATCTTCTTCCCTTGTATGCGGAGAAAATGACAGAACCGGAGACGCGAAAGCTGGTTGATGAGCATCTGGAGGACTGCGCTGAATGTCGTCAGAAACTGGCTGAAATGGGTTCAGATAACGTTACTCCTGTCGAATCCACGCAGCCTCTGGTGGCATTGAAGAATGAAATTCGAAAGCGACGCCGGTATTCTGTTATCGTTGCCGCGCTGTTAGTTTTTGTTGCTGTATACACCTTCTTCTGCCATGACGGCCAACTGGAACCGGTACCCTGGCAGAGCGGGCTGATTGAAGTTGAAGGCATTGAGGCGCGACCTTATGAGGAAGTATACGGAGATGCCGAATCATCAGATGGATTTGAGCCCATGGTTGATGTTCTTGTTCTCAAAGTAGAAGGACGAATCAATGGCATGAATGAATCCGTGTTCAAAGATGAAGACGGAACGAGGACAGTCATTCTGCAGGGATGGAGCTCGAGACGCGATAGCGGAAACCTGCTGAAGGATTACAACGAGATGGTTTTGCGCCCTGTGCCGGATCGACTTCTTTACGGCGCGGGTGATCAGCAGCAGCTTCTGTGGGGCGAGCCGATGAACGGCGGCGTGGAAGTATTGCCCCGTCTGGCTTTGGCCTTCTACGTCATCGTTGCGGCAGGATTTGCTCTGATCCTGAGCATCGTCTGGATTGTTCTTCGCAACAGGGCATACAGCTGGATTCCCCGTCAGCTGTTCTTTGCACCGCTTTCCTATGTGATCGCTCATTTCCTGATCAAAGGCGCACGGACGGAAACCTTCTTTATGGAAACAGACTTCTTCAGCATCGTGTTAACCGCCGTCGCCCTGTATGTTCTGTTTTCGTTTGCCTGGCAGATTTGGTTGCAGCATAAGAGAACAGTATAGCGGCATGAAGGATCTGAAAGACCTCATTTGTCGTAACCATTCACTCCTGCAAACATAAAGCTGATTGGGCGTGAAGATTGGAACGCTTTGCAGTGCGGCCACACGCTGTATCAGCGCTTTAATCAAAACAAATCCGTAACATATAGGTAAAGGGGCATGGCCATCGCTGTGCCCTATTTATTTACACTTATTCTATTTGCTTCTTGACATATGTAGATATTCGATATATAATGATTATATAGATAATCTATACAAAGGAGAGCGATACCATGCCTGTTGACCGCAAACTGATGATGGGAAACACCGATATGCTGCTCTTGAAGCTGCTGGCCCAGGAGGACATGTACGGCTACCAGATCATTGAAGAACTGCGCAAACGCTCGAATCATGTGTTTGACATGAAGGCGGGAACGCTGTATCCGTTGCTGCACCAGCTGGCCGAGAAGGGCTTTCTCACCACTTATGAGAAGAACGTCGGCGAGGCAAGGGTCCGCAAGTATTATCACCTGACTCAGAAGGGAACGGATTATCTGGCAGAACGGGAACGGGACTGGCATATCTTTTCAACTGCCGTACAGGGTGTGCTTGGGGGTGATGGTTGTGTTCTGGCCTGACGATTATCTGGATCAGGTAGCCCGGCAAGTGCGTGTAGTGCGCATTCGTGAACCGCTGACGGCGGAATTGAGGGATCATATGCTGTCACAGAAAGAGGAATACTTGGCGGCGGGGCTGTCTGAGGAGGAAGCCGAGCGCAGAACCACGGAGGATATGGGGAACGCGCTGCTGGTCGGCGGAGAACTGGACGCGGCGCACCGTCCCGCAACCCAGTGGAGGGGCATCGCGATTGCGATGTTGCTTCTGTCCCTTGGATTGGGGATACAGGTGGTCAATGGCATGCTGGCCGGTTGCTCTGTCATGGACACGCTAGTCGGCGTACGCGCGCTCTTTACCGCGTTTGCCCTCGCGCCGCTGTGCCTGCTTGCCCTGACGGATTATACGCATTGGATTCGATGGAGCCTGCCAATCATGGTCGCTTGGCTGATTTGTATGGCGCATCGGCTGATTCCGCTTCAACGCCTTATCGCATACGACCCAGTGATATTCCGTGTTCTGGTTCCACAGGTCCTGGCGGTTTCGCTTCCCATGGTCACAGCGCTGCTGGTCTGTTGCCTGCGCGGACATGGTCGGGGCGCGTTTGCGGTGGGCCTGTTCCCAGCCGCTGCCATGATGCTGCTATGCTGGGAATACCGGTATACGGGGTATGATATCGCGCCCTGCATGCTGATGGCGGCGCTTGGGCTGTTCGTTCTGATTCTGGCCGTTCGGGATGGATTCTTCAAGATTTCCCGGCGTTGGGCTTATGTGCTGCTGATCAGCCTGATTAGCCTCGCGGTCATCTTCTCTGCCACGCGGTTTAATCCTCAACCCAGCGACGGGGATATGCGCCGACTGATTGGCGCGATTCTCCGTGGTGCCAGACCTTTTGGACACTCGGCGAATGTCGCCGCCGTCTCCGATGCTTGGAGGCGCTTTGTCGACATGGGTTATGGCATGGCGGATTACATGCTGCCGGGCATCGTTGCCTATGTCGGCTGGGTGCCATGCGCGCTGCTGACGCTGGGCTTGGCCGCTCTGCTTATACGGTGTGTCCGCCGCTTCTCGCGCCTCGAAAACCGCATGGGCGCACTATTAGGGGTGGCGGCTGCGCTGACGATGTGCCTTCAGGCGGTTATCTATGTGCCCGCTTCCTTTGGCCTAATCGGCGAACACCTCAGCCTCCCGCTTCTGTCCTACGGCCATGCCATATTAATGGTTGACGCTGCTCTGACAGGCATGATGTTGGGAGTGTTGAGAGGGGAAACGCTGCCGGAGCCAACTGGAACGCTGCGGCACCCGCGCTCTGTGACGATGGAATGATCAAACATGCAACCTGTTCGCTTCCATCATCGTCAAATTGTATAATACTGCAATTCTGTTTTTGAGAGGTACCCGTCATGAGACGACTGCTTTTTCTGTTTCCGGTGCTGCTCATCCTGCTGGGCGCGGCGCAGGCGGAGGGCGTTTATTACCACAATGCCTTCAGCCAGCAGGAGACTTGCTACCACGCCACGCCGCTGTGCATCCATGCGGATACCTCGACCACGGACGCCATCTCCCTGGAGGAGGCCCGGGCATTGGGCCTGCTGCCTTGTCCTGTGTGCGTGCAGGAGGCTTCGGACCAGCAGGGCGTGCGCGCCGTGGCCCGAGGCGGCACCTATGTGCTCAAGATGACGGACGAATGGATGAACACTCGCCCGGACATCGGCGGAGTGTTTGCTGGCTATTCCCCTGGGATCTATACCGGCAAGGACATGGCGAAGCCGCTCTCCGAGCGCCTGCACGGCGACGCTTATGTGACCTTCCTTGAGGCCATCCAGAGCGGCGGCATTGCCAGCGCCCCGGCCTACTACCCCGGCATCTACCCGCAGAACGACGAGCTTCAAATGTGCCAGCGGCACATCGGCGGCGCGTGGTACACGGTGCTTCGACCCGATGAAGCGGCGCGGAAGGCAATGGCAAAGAATGGCAAGCTGAAAATGTACCTGCGCTTCTTCGGCGGCGAATCGTCCTACGAGGACGGCGAGCTGACTCTGGGTGAGGGCGACGAGTGGGGCGACGACGAATACGTACTCAAATTTGAAAAGATGGGCTCGGACGCCGTTTTTACCCAGGATTACGACGGCATCACCCTGTCGCTGTTCGACGAACTGGGCGCGAGCGTATTCGTGCTGCGGGAGCACAATGCCGACGCCGACCTGCTGGTGGACGTGGGCCTGACGCTGGGCGGCAGGGATACGGGCCTCAGCCTCACCGGCTACATGGACGGCACGAACGCCGTGTACGTGGGCGTGTTCACCGCGCCGGAGGCCAAACAGGTGAAGGACGGCGCGGTCGTGGCGCTGGAGCGGGAGCCCTGGCTCACCGAGGAGGCCTACCATGGCACGGACTACGCCATCGTCCAAAAGGGAACCGCGGGCGTCGGTGTGGTGGACCGCGCGGGGAGCATCGTCATCCCGCCCTGCGGCGACGAGGGCGGACAGTTCATCTACCGCAACGGCGACACGTTCTTCGTGCACAGCGTCCGCCAGCCGCAGTCGCTGCGGGCCGTGCGCATTGAAGGCGGCGAGACGGTGGAACTGACGAAGGTGGACGCCCCGGTGGATGGCTTTGTGACCTATGGCGGCAGCAACAGCGCGGTGTTCGCGGCGCAGTTGAGCCGCCGGGACGGCGGCAGATGGCAGATCCGCGACATGGACACCGGTGCGCTGCTGGCAGAGTTGTCCATTGATGAAGCCAACCCCGACGCGCCCACCTACAGTGCGTTCATGGGCCTGAACGCAAGTTATGCGCTGGAAACCGCGAAGCCCGAGCGGCTGGTGTTCGGCGCACCGAATGGCGAGGGCGAGGACGAACACACGGAATTCTGGCTGGCGGACAACCGGGGCAAGCGCATCAGCGAAAACTGGCAGTACATCGAGCCCCTGTCCTGGGGCGACGCGGGCGGGCTGTTCCTGGTGAGCACCTGGGAGGAGGACGAGCACACATCCTGGCCCAACGATCAGGAGGACCTGTTCGCCGGCTACGACGGCCGCGCCTGGTTCGGCCCCCACTGGCGCTGCGGCATCATCGACCACAATGGCAATCTGCTCGCCCCATGCGCCTACACCAAGGCGACCCTCCTCTCCCCAAGCACCGTGCGGTTGGAGACGTCGGATGGGCAGGAGATACTGGTGGAACTGAAGGAAAACGACTATACCTTCAACGTGATCGAAGGGGACGCGCTGCTGCAAAACGCTGCGACACCGATAGACGAAGCCATTGTGAGCAAATTCTCCGACGGATCAAAGCTTGAAACGTCGGTGGTTATGCCTGCTTTAGAAGAGAGCTGTTTCTCACGGGAAAACGCGCCATACTGGCACAAAAATGCGGACTGCCACTTTGCCGAAACAGACTGGATGGCAAGCGGCATTCTCGGCGAGGAAGCGCGCAAGATCAATGTTTCCCAGGCGGAATCTGGAGGACAGAAGCCGTGCCCCGGATGCGCTGCGGTGTTCGCCCCGACCTTTACCGGCGAATTCCCGGACTGGCCGCATTCACTTGCCCCATGGGGCTATGAGTGCGGCGACATGATCGAGGACGAAGGCTGGCCGCGCGGAGTCGTGGAGTTGCCCGCCGACGTGCTTAAAACCTGGGGCGCGCCGGATGAAAAACTGTACGAATTGTTCCCGGATGCCGGAGACTTTGAAGAGGGCGGGAAAACCGCCTGTCCCGACGACTACGCGGGCCTCTTTATCAATGCCTGCGGCGGCTGCACCATCCTGCTGGTCGATCCCTCGATGGAGCGTGTCGCCGAGTGGCGGGAGTTGCTGGAGGGCGAATTCTGGGTTATCTCCGCGCAATACGGTTGGAATGACCTGCGGAGGCTTGCCAAAGCCGCAGAGAGAATTCTTTTTGCGGATGCCGAGCTCAGAAAGGATGACGGGCCGTCTTATTTTCACATCGTCTCGGTGAGCGTGAGTCAGATTGCCAACGCCGTGGAGATCGGCGTGCTGCCGGACGGCTTCGACGAGGGGGTCCAACGCATCCGCGAAGCGCTGGCCGACGCCGGGTATTCCGATCCGTGTATGCTCCGCTTTGTTCCCGCGAACTACCCGAGCTGGCTGTGAGCGCCTGTGATTTCGGCTCACTGTGCTTTGGCATGGAGTAAAAAACATATAGTTTTGCGTAGACGCTATGATTTCTCCCCGTCATAGCGTCTTATTGGTGCATATGCAAATGAGACAGGGTTTCATGAAATCCGAAATGGGAGTGAACCGTATGACCGAGAGTGTGTTTTCCGAACGGGTCCGGGCGTTGCAGGGACCGCTGTGGCGCATCGCCTGGGCGATCCTGCGCAACGGCGCGGATTGCGACGATGCCATCCAGGAGACGTTGCTTCGGGCCTGGAATCGCATCGGCAGCCTTCGGGATGAAACGGCGTTTGACGCCTGGCTGATGCGCATACTGGTCAACGAGAGCAAAGACCTTCTGCGCCGTCGGGCACGACACCCGCAGACGCCGATGGAAGCCGCTCCTGAGCTGACCGCGCCTGAAGAGAACACCGCCTTGCGCGACGCGATATTCGCGTTACCGCTGTCGTTGCGCCTGCCGCTGCTGCTGCATTACATGGAGGGCTACAGCGTGAAGGAGACAGCACGGATGCTGCGCCTGCCGGAAACGACGGTTCATTGGAGACTGCACGCCGCACGCAAGAGAATACGGGACGAGTGGAATTGACGGGAGGTTGAAAGCATGACGCGCAAGGAATTACAGAATCTGTTTCCTCCGGTCCCCGGTCACTTCCTCGACCGCATAGACCAAACCATGGAGGAAATCGAAGCCATGAATACGAATAGCATCAAGAGAATACGCCGAGTGAGCCGCCCGGTACTGATCGCGGCCATCGTTTTTGCACTGACTGCCGCCACGGCTTTGGCGGCGGTTCTGGGCCACCACGCCCTGAAGGACGCGCTGAACGCATCCGGGCTGGAAGATGTCGCCGAACAGGTAACGGATATCCAGGCGACAGACGCCTCGGACGGCTTCTGCCTGACGCTGGACGAGGCCGTGTGGGAGGGCGAAAAATTGTATTTATCCTGCACCGTTGCTGTGCCGGAGGATGGGAATACCTACCTCTATAGCCTGATGCTGCCGACGCTGAACGGCGGGCACGCCCCAAGTAATCTGGCCATATACTTCGATCAGCCCTTCGGGCCCTTCGTCTACCCCATCGGAGGCGCTTTCCCCACTCAGGCCACGCTGATCCTGCCCCTGGAATCGGATTCAAGCATGCTGTCAGGTGGGCCGGTGGAGCTTGGGCTCCGGGCAGACTTTTATACTACGAATCGCAAATTGGCTCCCATACCGGATGAAGAAGATATGGATGAATATCTGGATGCGACGCGGGACGCCCTCGTCTACAAATCCTCCGACGTCCTCTATTACGCTGAAGGCAGCAACCCCGGCATTCAACTGACTGCTTATCGGGAGGTAGCCGATATGGACTGGCAGGGCAACGTGGATGGCTGGCTGTCCAGCGGCGCGGAACCGGAGAAAATCGCAGCAACCGGGCTGATCGATCTTCTGTCCACCAGGGAATTGCAGGTGCCTTTGAGCAAGGATATGCTTTCGGGCACCGTGATGAACAACTTGGATGTCCGTGATTTTACCTGGAAAGACGTAGCTTTCACCGTTGAGCGCTTCCGCATGACCCATTTCAGCATGGAGCTGGTGCTGCATGCGGAGCAGAACGGCATTGCCATGGACAACGCCTCTTGGGATGATAGGGATGATGCCGAGCTCCAATTCCCGGAACGCCTGCACAACGCCAGGTTTGAACTGGTGAACGACGACGGCAGTCCTCTCATGGGCATCTACGGTGAGACCTGCACGGACTGCCGCATTTCGGACGCGCCGACGGGCGGCTACACCGTGAAAATCACTGCCGAGGCATTGTTTCCTGATGAGCCGCGACCGTTCATACTGTTGCCGCAGTATTGGGTGTCCGTGGAGAACGAAGACTATGAGAAGGAACTGGTGTCCGATACAGACGATCCCATTGTCACGCTGACACCTGTGTACAGCGAGGAAGTCCATGAGACTGAGCTCGAAGAGCAGGAACGGTTTGAAGCCATTCGCGACTGGAAGCAGGGAGATGCAGCACAAACCGTCTACGCCACCGAGCAGGGCAGCTATTATCACTACAAGCCTGATTGCAGTGGCATGATGGGTTCGAAGGCCGTTTCCATTGAGGATGCGCTTGCCGCCGGGAAACCCGCTTGTCCCGTCTGCATCGGCGGGCCCAACAGCCGTGTTGTAGATGCCGAAGTTGAGTTCTCGGATTGATGGCCTTATAATAAGCAATATGCTTTTGATGTAAGCGAATAAAAAACAGCCCGAACAGGTTGTCTTCAACGACATAACCGTTCGGGTTGTTATGACTGTCTATACCGTCGGAAATCTGGACACCGTACTGAAGACGATTCCGTTCTCCTATGTCAATAGCAACGAAAGGCAAACTGACCGTGTACAACGGTATGCGCACAACCGGCTGGGTATTACTGACGCTTTCTGAATATGAAAATGGAGACAAGATATCTCATAAATCTTTTTATTATCCAAGCCAACCTCTCGCACCTCCAGAGCGTCTAACAAGTGTACCGGTACAATGGAGGAATGAAACCAATGCTGCAAGCCGACTTTATTCAGCGCGTGCGAGCCTGTGAGCGCAGGCTCTACCGCGTCGCCCGCACGATGCTCCCCCAGGAGTGCGACTGCGAGGACGCGGTCCAGGAGGCGCTGCTCCGGGCGTGGGACAGGCGGGAAACGCTTCGTCAGGAGGCGTACTTTGACACATGGCTGATCCGCATACTGATCAACCAGTGTAAGACCTTTTATCGCCGCCGCCCGCCCGAGCCCGCCGAGCTCACCGAGGACATCGTCCAGGTTTCTTCGGAGGAGACGCCTCTATTGGAAGCGCTGATGGCCTTGCCGCGAAAGCAACGCGTCACGCTGGAGCTGCATTACATCGAGGGCTACAGCGTCGCCGAGACCGCCCGAATCCTGCGCCTGCCGGAGGGCACGGTGAAGTGGCGGCTGAAGCGGGGACGCGAACTGCTCAAAGAATCATTGAATCGAGAGGAGGCCCGCACATGAAGCGCTGGAAGGACCCGTTTCCCCAGACTCCGAAGGGATTCCATGACCGCGTGGAGCAGACGCTCGGCGGGCTGGAGGATACGGATATGAGACGCAATCACAATTACCGCAAACTGAACGTCGCGCTGATCGCCGCGCTGATCGCTATCCTGGCGACGGCCACGGTAGCCGTGGCGGTGGTGCTCGGAAACGCCAGGTTCAAGCAGGCGCTGACCGACGGCGGCGCAGACGAGGTAGCGGAGCTTGTGCAGGAGGTGCACATACCTGCGACGGGAGACGAAGCGGACGGCTTCGCGCTGTCCATCGACGAGATCATTTGGGAGGATGACAAGCTCTACTTCTCCTACACCGCCAGCGTGCCCGAAGACGGCAACCGCTACCTGCTGGCGCTGTACACGCCGCTGCTGGACGGCGAGCCGATGGTGTTTCAAGCCACCGGTTGGGAGAGCAGCGCATTCTTTGACGACCGATTCCAAACGGTCATTCCTCTGGGCGGAGCACAGCCGGCGACCTGCGGCCAAGTGCTCACCTTCAAGGTCAACCCGGCGCTGCGTCAAAGGGCCGCGAATGCGCTGTTCCTGCGGAGTGACTTCTTTAAAACAGACATCGGATTTACCGGCAGTGAAAGCGGCATTGAAACCCGTTTCAAGGGAGCCGTACCCACCGTCGACCTGACAATTGGCAGGGATGAGGATTCTTTGTTGGAGTACAGCGAGCAGATGTCGCTCCCGGTTGCAGAGTCTGACGCGCTTCGCTCGATCGCCAATGCTGCGGGAGAGGACGGCGTACTGACTCCGGAGGAGCTTTCAGGCGTGGATGGAATCGAGCAGGCTGCCCGCCGCGAGGTTCGCATGGCGCTGGACGCCTCGAAGCTGGAGCAGGTAGTCTACGATGGCGTCGAGGAAACGAAGTTTGAAATGAACGGCTGCGAGGTCAATATCCTGGACTTCCATATGACCCACCTGGGCGCGAGCATTCGCCTGCGTGTGACCGCCCCGGCGGGAATGACTGAGGAGGAGGGCATGCGCATGGCTTACAGCGTCGTTTCCCCGATGGAGGATGATCATGGGAACGGCTACAGCTGGTGCCTCTTCCGCCCCGACGGCAGCATGCTGGCGCTGGAGGAGGGATGGTCTGGCGGTGCAGGCTACGGGCTCTCACCTGACGGCAGAGCGAGCTATGGGTTCCACCTCGATATTGACAGCATCATCCCGCTGGAAGGGCTGGAAAAGTTGGTACTGATGCCTTACAGAATGCACTACGACGACCATGACCAACCCGTCTACGATTACCTGAAGGACTGGGCTGTCGAACTGACGCCCATCCTCAGCAAGGCGCAAGGTACCGCCGAGCCGGTTCAGACCCTCTCCCCCGAGGAACAAACCGCCTTTGACCGCTTCATGAACGGCGAGGTCACGACCCGACTGGAGCGTCAGACCGCCGCCGCGAATTGGCAGGCAGGCGACCCCACCATCACCGTCTATGCGACGGAGAAGGGCAAATACTTCCATGTGGACATCGACTGCTCCGGCATGCGAAACGCCTTCCCCTGGGCCATCGAGGACGCGGTGAAGGACGGAAAGCTGCCCTGCCCGGACTGTGTCGGCGGACCCAATGCGCCTGAAAAGGTGGATATCATGAATAACGAATTCTACTTTCCCGACGATGATTGACCGGCAATTCCCATAGCATGATCACGGACGGTCCTCATTGTCTCCTGAACGCATCACAGAAGGCAACGGGGACCGCCCTTTTATTGCAGCTTCTTTCAGAAGTGAGGAGAACAAAATGAACGTTGCAACCATACTTGCCGCCGGGCAGGGGAAGCGATTCGGTATGGATGTGCCCAAGCAATTCGTCGAGGTACTTGAAAAGCCCATACTCGCCTATACGCTGGAAACGTTCCAGAATTCATCGGAAATAGACGCGATTCAGATCGTCTGCCAGCCGGAGCATAAGGATCGTATTATTGAGATTGTCCGCAACTACAGGATCGATAAGAT
This sequence comes from Clostridia bacterium, assembly GCA_030530315.1. GTDB lineage: Bacteria > Bacillota > Clostridia > Christensenellales > Aristaeellaceae > UBA2862. The sequence continues at coordinate 25,381 of JAUMVG010000013.1, forward strand.
TCGATGGATCACAGAGGGTGGGAGCACGCGCTCCGAATCCTTCCGGAACGCTGTCCTTGCATTGAGACAAAGCCTGAATGATGACGATATCATCGTTGTGCATGTGGGTGTCAGCCCCCTGGTATCCCCTGAAGACATCGCCTCCTCCATTGCGATGTGCGCGGAAAAGGGCTGCTGCTTCACCATGCATCCCATTCGCATCTGCATGGCGCAGAGCGGCAACGATGGCTGGACCGACCGGGACGCGCCGAAGGAAAAGTATATTGAACTGAATGCGCCGTGGTCGTTTCGATACGCAGACGTTTTCAAGCTGTATCAGCGTTTGACTGCGGAAGGCCGTGTCCTTACCGATGCCGACAGCACGCTCAGCCTCTGGCTGGCAGACGGACGCAAGGCGTGGTATGTTCGCGGCTCTGAGGCGGGACGCATGAAGATCACGACGCCCCACGACCGGGATTTATTCGAAGGCTATCTGTTATTGCGAGTGCGAAGAGGTGATACGCATGAAGGAGTATCTCGCGGCGATTGACGCAGGAACGGGCGGCGTGCGCTGCGTCATATTCGATGTGAAGGGAAACATGGTCAGCCAGGATTACCGGGAGATGCCGACCGTGTATACGCCGGACGGCCACGCGGAGCAGGACCCCGTTCAGCTCGTTGGAGCCGCGCTGAACGCGGTGCGTGGTGCGATCGTCAAGGGTAATATCGATGCGGCGCGAATTGCGGGAATAACTACCACCGGTACGCAGACCACCTTTGCAGCGGTAGATCGGCAGGGCAATTTCCTGACGAACATCATCCTCTGGCAGGATATGCGCGGCATAGAGATGTTCCCCTGGATCCGCCAGCGCCTGGCTGAGCACGGCATGACAGAGGCGGAGCTTTACAGGCGCACCTTCCGCCCACTGAACGCGCTATCGGCGGGCGCAAAGCTTCTGTGGCTGCGCAAACATGAACCAGCCTTGTACGGGGATATCCACAAGCTGGTCAACCCGCAAGCCATATTGCTAAGAGCGCTCGGTGCGGAAGAAGTGACGATCGACCCAACGGATGGCGGTTGGTGGCTTTCCCATGACAGTGCGACTCTGGAGATCGATCCTGAATTGGTCGAAGTTTTTGACCTGAATACCGACTTCTTTCCCCGATTCTGCGCTCCCAGAGAACAGGTTGGCAAGGTGACGCTGGATGTAGCGGAAAGGACAGGATTGAAGGCAGGCACACCGATCTATCAAGGGGCGGTGGATCAATGCTGCGCGGCTCTCGGCGCGGGAAACTATGGCTCTCCAGAAACAGGGACGATGTGCATGGGGACAGCAGGCGTCATCATGACGTATTCTGATGTACCGGTTCTCGATCCCCTGGGCCGCTATCCTGTCATACGCTTTCCAGGCGGGGGCTACGTCAGCGAGATTGGCGTTCGGGTCGCGGCTTCCGCCTTCAGATGGGTACGGGATATGCTGTATCCCTCAGAGGACTTGAACCGCAATGACATCTACCAACGGATGGACATGGAAGCCGCCGGTGTTCCCATCGGCTCAAACGGCGTTTGCTTTCTGCCGCTGATGGCAGGCAGCGCCTATCCGAAGGCGGATGAATCGATCCGTGGCGGGTGGATCGGCACATCCCTGGGCACGAAGCGCCCGGCGTTGGTACGCGCCGCGTTGGAAGGCATATGCTACGAGATGCGCCAGGTTCTGGAAGAGAGCGGGCAAAAGTTTGCTTCCATACGTTTACTGGGAGGCGCAGCGCGCTCTGAGCTGTGGAACCAGATGCAGGCGGACGTGTACGGTTGTCCAGTGGAGACCATCGCCTCACAGGAGGCCAGTGCCCTCGGCGCGGCCATGATCGCCGCCTGTGGCGCGGGATTATACCCCGGCTTGAAGGACGCGGTATGCGGTATGACCCACATAAAGCATCGGTATATACCGAATCCGGACAACGTCGTGCGTTACCGTGAAAGCTACGAAGCGTGGCAGAGCTGTGTTGAGGACCTCGGCAACCGAGCGTTTCCGGCACTTGCGAAGGTACGAAATGGAGGGGTTTGATGCTAAATAAACAGAAACAGGCGTTTCGCTTGTACTGCAAGCGGCATAAGCACCTCTATCGCATCTTCTCGCAGTGGTTTGAGCGACGGACGAACCGCGCCCTGCGGGACAATCGGAAGCAATGGGGTATCGACAACGACCTGGTGGTGTTCAGCTCGTACAACATGCGCGCCTACAACGACAATCCTAAGTACATCTCTGAAGCGCTGCACAAGATGCGCCCACAGACATTAATAGTCTGGCTGTTCAAGGATGTCGAGGCGGCAAAGGCGAAGTACGCGATTCCCGACTACGCTCGTTGTGTGGAATGGAAAATGCCAATGTCGAATTTCTTTCTGGGACGCGCGAGAGTCATCGTGGACAACTGGCAAAAGCCGGACTGGCTCCGGCTGGGGCGCGAACAGGTATATCTCTTCTCGCCGCACCATGATCGCAGCCTGAAGAGCGGTGGATTCTTGAAGAAGGATCGCCTGTACAATCGATTAGTGGAAGCTCATGCGTCGGTGGTTACGGTTGGATCGGATTTCAACAAGCGTTTTCTGCGTATGGCTGCGCACTTCAAGGGACCGTATCTGGATGTCGGACTGCCACGCAATGACATTCTGGTGCGCGACGATCCAGCGGACGAGGCGCGCATCCGAAGGTGCCTCGGCATCGACGCCGAAACGAAGATTCTCCTCTTCGCGCCGACCTACCGGGACTTAAACCGAAGGGAGAGCTCGCGGGAGATCGTCAAGCTGGACATCGGTCACGTGCTTGATGTTCTGGAGCAGACCACGCGAGAACGCTGGGTATGCCTGTACAGAGCGCATTACCTGTCTCTGGGGTTGAATATGGATCAAATCCCCATATCCTCGCAACTCATGGATGTGACAGATTATCCTGAGATGGCAGAACTGCTCCGGGTTTCCGACGCGCTGATCTCGGATTATTCCTGCACTGCAGGGGACTTCGCGCTGCGCGGGAAGCCCATATGGCTCTATGTGGCGGACATTGACGAATACACCAAATACAGCCGGAAATTATATGTCAACCCGCTGGACACGCCGTATTGGTGTGCCAGGACGCCTACAGAATTGGAGACTCTGATTCGTCAGACTACACCGGATAAGGCAGCGAAGAATTGCCAGGATGTTCTTGAATACTATGGTGCACATGAAACTGGAAGGGCCTCGAAAATAGCAGCCAACTATATATGCGACATACTTGACAAGTATCCCGTGATACGAGCAAAGCGCCTTTGGGTTGAAGAAACCGAAGAAGGCGAATTCCGGGATATGCCAATGGAATATCATAACGATTTGATTGATGCCTTGTCTGCCAGAGCCAGCATGTCCGACGTGGTCTGAATGTGAGCTATTTGTACTCCGATGGATTATATTTGGGCACATCAAAAAAAGCCGCGACCCAGAGGACTGGATCGCGGTAATAATGATTAGTCAATCTTCCCATACTTTCCGGACACCCATGTGTCCTGGTCCTTGTATTGAACAAGCAACCAGCCCGCGTCGGATACCTTCCCACCAAAGGGGAGCTCGTCGCCCATGTGGGCCACACCCAAAACCTTGCCATCGGTATTCGGCGCGGTGCGGATATAGCAATTGCCTCCGGTGATACGGACGTTCTGTCCCGTAGGTTTTACGTCTTCCAGCGCAGCAACAGCCTTCTCCAGCGCCACCAGCGTGGCAGGACCACACTTGCCATCCACATCCACTTTGGCGTCCTTCTGGAAGGCCCGCAGTGCCAAATCGGTGCAGTCCCCGAAGTCGCCGTCGCAGCCCCAGGAACCCAGGTCGTAGCCCAGCTTCAGCAGCATCTCCTGCATCAGCTTCACGTCCTGCCCCTCGCAGCCATACTTGATGATGCGGTCGCCAAGCGCATACTCCACGGGGCGGATGGTGCCTTCGTATTTGCTGCCGTTGGTGAGCACAACGACGGTGTGCCCGTTCGTCTTGGTGACCAGGATGTCGCCCCGGCCCAGATACGTGGACTGGGACTGATACTTGCTCCCGGTCAGCTCGGTGAACGCGCCGGTCTTGGCTAGGTTGCTGGGCATGTTGCCCGTGCGGAAGCCCTCGGGCAGGCCAGTGATGCCCGCGTAAGCGACACACACGCGCACCAGCGCGGAGCAGTCCGTCTCGCAGGGAGTGGTTACTTTGGACACATCGAAGCCAACCTTCGACGCTTCCTTGTAGAGCGTGTTCCTCTGGTACTGATCGTAACCGATCTTGCTGTTCTTGCAGGCGCGTTCCATGCACTGGGCGATCTTCTCTGCCACAGAGGGATTCTTCGCCCTGAATACGCGCCAGCCCTTGGAATGGAGATACCAGTTCTGGGTGGAGACTTCCTTGCCGGTCTGGTCGCCTGCCTGACCACCATGGGCCTTGCCGTTCTCGTCGATCCTCGCGCTTCCTACCTTGACTGCCATAATGAATTCCTCCTTATAAATTGAGGACGATGGTTGAAAGCCACCGCCCATTTGTGGTATAAAAGAAGCGGCGGTCATTCACCGTCGCCCTGGTCGGTCGTGTCGTCTTTGTCCTTGTCATCCCTACCATGCAGCTGCGCCAGCGCCTCCCGGAGCTTGTCCGGGATGGGCAGGCCGATGTGGGCGGCGTTCTCGAACAGGGACAGCGCCTCATTGCTCATGTAGAAACAGATCACGGCTCCCCTGAGCGCGCTGCCGGTGCCCACCACATGGATGTCGACGATGTTGGCCACGCCCACCAGCATCAGGATCAGCACCTTCTTGCAGATGCCCCTGAAGCCGATGGCTGAAGACAGACGCTTGTCTATAATGGCGCACATGACGCCGCTGATGTAGTCCAGGCTCATCAGCACGATGAGCGCAATCAGCATGCCGTCCATCCCTCCCACGAAGTAACCCACCCATCCGCCAATGGCGGTGATGGCGATCTGAACCTTCGTCCAGATCAGGTCGATAGAGAAATCCCTCATGATAAAACCTCCTATTCGTTGTCAGGGGAGAATCCAAACGGCCGAAAAGGGCAGCCAGTTTCCTGAAGCGGGCTGGACATAGCTGCCACCCTTTGAATAACGTTCCAGGATGCAGGCGCCCGCCGTTGAAAGACGAAGCAGCCATGTACACAGGCTACTGCCCTGGCACAGGATGGCCATCTCCCGGGGCGGACGATAGCCTTCAGGAATAGTACACATGGTGTACTGGTTGCTTGTGCTGCTCATGGTGAGCGTTTTGGACGGCGAAAGGCAGCCTTCCAGGAATACCACATTTCCCATCCGGATCACGCGGGGATATTCGCCGGAATGGTACAGTTTGAAATTGGAATTGATGCTGGTGATATTCGCAATCGATACGGCTCCCTTATTGATACCCCCGTTGAAGATCGCTGGAAACTCACACTCGAATAACGGATTTCCCTGGGTCGAACTGCTGAACTTCCCGAAAGCCACGCCGCCTGTCGACAGACCGGCGAGATGAATGTTCGCAAACGCCCGGGGAATACTGCCATAAGCGTTCGTCGTTTCATATCCATTGGACACCGTCAGGAGAAAGTACCAGTCTGTTGCAGCAGAGAATGTCGCGGTGACCGCGCTGGTGCTGTTGGTTATGCCGGTGATCAGCTGGGAAAGCGTCGCATTGAAGGTAACCGCCGTGTCTGTGGGCAGTGCCGGATTGTGGGTATTCGTTGCGGTGAGCTTGATGGTGTAGCCATGGGCCGTCAGTACGGAAGAAGCGACATCCGACGTCAGCTTTGCAGTGGTCTTGATAGCTGTCGCCTCATCGTTCGGCGTCCGCTCGATTTCCAGCGTCAGCTTGGGATTGTCGCGAGCGGACAGGATACGCAGGTAGGAGCCATCCGCCCTGATGTAGAGGTTGTCATAGTTCCCGCCACTCGAGAAGGTAGCATTCGTTACAACACTGATCGCAATGTAGGTCTTGGTGGGATCGAGCACGTAATTCGATGTGTCCAGTTGATAGTAACCTTCCTTGAATGAGACCGTTGCTGTAAACGTATGGGAGGCATTGTTTGCCCAGGAAATGGTTTTCATATCCCAGCCGGAGCTGCCTCCGCCGCCGTACAGGAACTGTGTCGGGAAAGCTCCTCCGTACTGATAGTTCGTCGACGGATACCTGCCATCCTGATACACATAACACTTGGTGATGCTCTTACCTGACACGTTCTTGATCGTGATCGACATGGTCGCAGTTTCGCCGACTGCCACAACGGAAGGTGAAAAGGACAACGCGGTAACCTGAAAGAACCCTTCATCAAAAGTTGGTAATGCCATAATCAAACCTCCTACGCAAGTTTGAATACCAGCCCACCGTCAGAGGAACGACGAAGCTGGTAGTTGCCAAACTGGACATAACTACCCGCGAACTTCGAGTACTTCTTACCACCGAGGACCACGTTGACCGATTCGCTGTCGATCAGCACTTCGCCGTTGGACAGGTTGTCGCCAACGTGAAGGCCGTCATCATCGATGCGCACAACGCGCTTGAAGTCAGTCTGAACCGCCTCCGCTGTCGCCTGGGCGCTATCCGCAGCAACCTGAGCCTCATAGGCAATCTGGCTGATGGCGGTCAGGACGCCGTTGACCAGCCGGTACATGGGATGCTCTGGGTAGAAGTACATCTGATAGGTGGAGTACATGTAGCCCAGGGAGATGTACGTCAGGCTCTCGTTCGCCGGGGCCGTCGTCAGCCAGTTCTCACTGGCGACCGTGAACACGTTTCCTGCCAGTGTGCCCGCCAGGTACAGTGTGGCGTACTGTGTCGCCGTCCAGCTGCTGCCCGCATTGTTGCGCAGTGTGCAGCTGGGAAAGCTCAAAAAGTTGTTGGTGCCCGTGGCCGCCGCCGAGATCGCGGAGCCCGCCCACAGGATGGGCTTGTCCACATCAAAGATTGATCCCGCCGCCAGATGGAAAAAGCCGCCGGAGTCTCCGACGATCACTCTTGATGCGCTGATGGCGGTCTTGGCCTTGATGGCGTTGTTGAAGCGGATGCGGTCGTAGGTGTTGTCATTGAGCGCCCGACTGATCCACCAGCCGGTATATGTGCCTGTGCCTATAGTGACGCCGACACGATACACCATCTGTACCATATTGCCTGCCGCAATGTGAGTGGTGCAGCGCGTGGTGGCGTTGATGTAAACTTCCTTTGCTCCGGTTGTGCCGCCGCCGGATAATGTCAGGTTGAGCGTCGCCGCCGTGCTGGTGCCCGCATAGGGCAGCCAGTACATGATGACCTGACCGTCCTGCAGACTGGCGAAGGAGGCCCGGCCTGTCCAGGCATTGGTGGACGCGGTCTGGGTGCCCACGATACACTCTGCGTTGGACAGGGCTTGTTCCGCTGTGGACTGTGCGGTCTGCGCCTTGTTGTATGCGGCCTTCGCCGCTTCATAAGATGAAGAAAGGGACACATCGCTGTAGGCGTAGTCCCCATCGGAGAAAACATTCAGGTCGCAGAAGTACAGACTGTTGGTGCTGCCTGCCGTGTAGCTGGGCTCCGCCGTCACCCAGTTCCCGCCGGGTGGTTTTGCCGTGGGCTTGGCAGGCTTGGCGGAAGTGGACGATTGCAGCAGATAGTACCGGGTGCAGGACTGCAGATCTCGGATGGAAGATAGTGTGATCGCCGCTGATGCCTTGATCGCCATGATTCATCCCTCCCATCAGCCTTCCAGCTGTGCAATGTAAGAAGCTTTATTCGTCACGTCGGACGGTGTGATGTTCAGCGTCGGGCCGGTGGTGGACATGGCCGTGGAGGAACCGTCCTTATACCACTTGATGGTGCCCAGGGCTGCAATCTGCGTAGCATTGAGCTCGACGCCCGCTTTGTACACATGGGCCGTGAGCGTGGTCGAGACGCCGGTATTCTTGAAGATCGTGCCGTTGGAGGACGTGATGCTCATCGTGATAGCGTCCGCCCCGGCAGGCCCAGTTCCCCCGGTCGCGCCCTTGATATTGGAAACGTAGACCCACTTCGCCACATCAGCCGCGCCAGCGACGGTGCAGCGGTAGGTATTCTGGGTACTGGTGTTCAGGTACATGTCGCCGACCTTCGCGTTGGCGACGCCAGAACCGCTGAAGATCGTGGCTGTGGTAGATGTGCCCGTGATTCCGGTGCCCGTATACCACTGTGCTGAAGAGCCTGCTCCGCCGGTCGCGCCTTTGATGTTGGAGACGTACACCCACTTCGCCACATCAGCCGCGCCTGCCACGGTACAGCGGTAGGTGTTTTGGGTGGATGTGTTCAGGTACATATCACCGACTTTCGCTGCCGTGATGCCGCTGTCACTGAAGATGGTTGCCGTGGTGCTGGTGCCGGTGATCTTCGTGCCAGTATACCACTGCGCGGAGCTGCCTGCCGCGCCAGTTTGCCCCTTGAACGCGATCTGGAAGGTGAACAGCTTGTGGATCGTGATGTTCCCGTTGTCAAGTTGAATGGGAATGTCCACGACGCCGCCTGCGGTGACGGCGGTCGTAACCGCGATGGTCAGGGTGGGCTGAGTGGCGTCGGTATCCTTGGTCACGTTCACCCCGGTGGGCTTCACCACATCGTCCAGGTTGACGGACGCCGCCACCTGCGAAGCGCCGCACATGGCGATGACGGTCGTCTGGGTACTGGCCGCGATGGCCTTAGTGGTATCCCCCAGGAAGGTGTGGCTGTCATTGGTGAGCATGACGGAATAACCGTCCGTCAGGTCGACGATGCTGATCTGGTCAGATGATCTGATGGCCATGAAAAGTCCTCCTTTTAATCCGTTATGAGTGCGCAGCGGAACGTGACCTTCACGTCCACATCCGCCGGGCCGAGCGTGAGCCTGAACCCGCCGTCCGAAAGCCGGCTGTCATCGGCAGAGATGACGCCGTATCTGTCCTCATCCATCCGCAGCCATTCCCACTGCAGATGAGCGCTGACCCCGAAGGTCGCCCTGAGCGCGGTCAGGTTTTCAATGATCTTCTTGCCGTAGTGGACGGAGACTGATAGTACTGTGGAGACGTTGTTATCCTTGAACACCGTGCCACGGCTTGAGTCGATGCGCAGCACGGCAGGCGTGGCGTCTTGCATGGCATCTTCCACGGTATCATCTACGGTGCCGACCACCAGCTGAATGAAGTCCTGGGACTGAATGACTGACGTGTTCAGCTGGTCGATGAAGGCCTGCCGGGCAAACAGCTGATCCACGTCGATGCGGGCTGCATCGATCTGGTTGATCAGCGCAAAGGTGCCCAACAGACTGCTGGTATTGATGTTGGAGGCAGTGATGGATGTTTCCAATATGACCCGCCCGCTGTCCGTCTGCCCGGCGTCAATCTCCTGCTCGGTGACGGTGGTGAGCGTGCCGGTAACGTTGCCGCTGCTGTCCACGTCGATGCTGTAGTACTGGCCATTGCTGGCCTTGATACACAGGTTACCGATGGACGCGCCGATCATCTGGGCATACTCCACCGCCAGGTTTCGGATAAATACCTGCCCGGCTGCGCCGTAGTCCAGGTTCATGGACTGCGCCAACAGATGCCGGATCGTCGCCGCGTCGAAGGTTGCCGTACCGCAGGTGATGACGGTGAATGCCGCCAGCGCTGCTGCCAGCGAATCCGTCTGGATGTCGGCGGCGGTCAGGGAGGCAACCTTGATTGCGCCCGCCTCAATCGCCCCGGCGTTCAGGCTGTTGATGGTCGCTGCTGCAATGTGGGCAAACTCAATCGCCGCCGTCTGGATATTCGCCGCACTGATAGCCGCGTTCTGGATATGAGCGTTTCCGATAGCCGCTTCCTGTATCTGAAGCTCACCGACCGCACCCTCCTGAAGCTGGCCGATGCCTACGGAGCCGAGCGCCAGCTTGCTGCCGGAGATGATGCCGGAGGGAAGCTGCCGGGAGGAGATCAGGCTGGCTCCCACGGTATCCTCCACGGTGCCGAGCGTCATCTTCTCATACTGCCGCGTCAGACAGTTGTAGGTGTAGGCCGTCATCCGCATGGAAACTTCCACGCCGACGCGCTTTGCGATGACACGAACTGTGTCCCCCAGGAAGATGCTCTGCAGGAAGCTGTACTGCCGGTATTCCTCGGTCTGTGTGACATCGATGAACTCCACGGTCACGGTTACGGCAGGCAGGTCGCAGCCCTTGTCATACTCCGCCTGCGCAGCTTCCCGCATCTGTGTGTAACAGGCAGCTTTCGTCTTTTTCTTCTTTCCCTTGGTGACCTCTTTGCAGTCGGACACGGCAAGATGAATCCATTTCGGCGCGGGATAACTGGCGACGTTCGGACTGTCGATGTAGACCTCCGGCAGGTACAGCACCTTGCCGTCCTTGTCCTCGCCGGTGGGCATGATGCGCGTGACGACGTCGGACAGATCCACATCGTACTTGATGCCCGTCAGGTTCTTCCCCTGCCGGATCTGGATGCCGGTATCGCTCCCCACGCGCTCGACGACGAAGACGTCAAACCAATCCCGCTGAAGCTCACCTCCATAGAGCTCCGCAATGCCCTCGTCGCCCAGCAGGCACTCCACGGGATTCTGATTCTCATACAGGACTTCCTTCGCCGTAGAGGAAAGATCTGAATAGAACGTGAAATCGTGCTCGGAGAGGCATGCCGCAGAGAGCTGGTCCACAACGGTCTTGCCGGTGGTCGTCTCCAGCGCCTCCAGTTTCTTGACCATGTTCTCTGCAAGGTCATAAAAAATGTGCCGGGCGTAGGCGGTAATCTTGTCCAGTTCCGGCACGACGCGATAGATGCGGAAGGGCTGGTCTCGCAGCTGGCGGGCCTCGATGACCTCCCCGGCGGCATCCGCGTAATCGGAGGTGTTTCGCACGAAGGCCAAAGACGCGGAGGGCATGTAGCCGCGCCTGCCGTCCGGGCACACCACTTCCCACAGGCTGCTGGTGGTCTGCTCCAGGACGATGACCTGCTTGCCCTTCTTGTACTTGCCCAGCGTCTTGTACTTTTTCGCCGTGGACGAGCGCAGCGCCAGCGGATTGCGCTTGGTGTTGATCTTGTAGACGGCCTTGCCCTCGCTGTACACCTTGTAGGACAGGGCCACCTTTGGCGTCACCCCGGAAGGCACCGGGGCGCGGATAATGTAACCCTCCACCAACCGACGCCACTTGCCGACCTCGTCCAGAGGGTGAACGATCTCCAGCTCAAATTCGCCGTTCAGCGTCTCCTTCACCAGCGCGGAAGACGGGGACAGCGTGCCGAGACCGTTGCCGGAGAAATCAGTGCAGTCAGGGGCATAGACGCAGAGCATGAAGGTTCACCTCCTCTGATGGGTATAAGAAAAGCGCCGCCGAAGCGACGCGTAGTTGCGTAAAACATCTCGTAAAACGGGAATTTACCTATTGACCAAGGAGGCTCCCAGTTCAAATACCTTCCTGCATTCCTGCGGAAATACCATCTCATGGCGCTTATATTTCCTCACTCGTTCACTTCAATGGATTAGCGGCGTGATAACACATAGTCCGGGTCCGTCAACGTCAAACCGGGTAGTGAACTGATGACTTCGTAGGTTTCTACGCCGTCCCGGAAGCTGACCAATGATGCCTTCTTCTCTCCCCTGTCCTCCAGCCAGTCCGCCGCCTCGCCGGGCCCCATCACGAGCAGCGCAGTCGTAAGCGCGTCGCATAGGGCCGCGCTTTCGCCCAGCAGCGTCGCGCCGGCAAGTCCACTCTGCACACCCGTTTCATCGGGCATGTTGATGGGCCAGCCCATGCGCGGGTCGATTATGTGGCAATAGGTCACGCCATCGACGGTGAAGCCCTGGCTGACGTCTACACTGGTGGAAACGCCAATATCTCGAACGGGCAGGGTCGCGTAGTGCGCATCCCGGTTTTCGGTGGCACGCGGCTTCGTGAGCGTCAACTCGTAGAGGCCATCCTCCGTCGGGCGTGCCATCAGCTTCAGCGAGCTTCCCCCGCAGACAAAATGCCCCAGCGCAAAACCATTTTCCCTAAGGAGCGCAATCACCCGGTCACAGGCGTACCCCTTTGCGATGCCGCCCAGGTCGAGCTGCGCCTGAATGGTCGCGCCGTCGATCTCCACCGAATCGGTTCTCTTACACAGCCAGGTCTCGCCGTCCCGCTCGAACATCTCTATACCCTCCATGCCCACCAGCGGCAGGAGCTGTTCGATGTGTCGTGGATTGGGCAGGGGCAGTTTTCCGTTGACATATTCGCGATCATAGGGCTGCGTCGGGCGATAGAAATAGCTGTTGAAGCGCGGTGTAAAACCCCAGATATCCACCAGGGGATAGATCGTGGGGTCATATAGCCCTTCCGTCAGCACATAGGCCTCGCGGGCGATGGTCATGAGCTCCGCCGTTATTGATGACACGGGCAATTCACCGCCGCAGGGAAGGGCGTTGAATCGCGCAATATCGCTATCGGGCTCGGACACTGAAACCGCAGATTCGATTTCTCCCAGCAACGTCTTGACCTGCCTCCAGACCTGTTCAAAGGCCTCCTTTTCATCTTCCTCGACGTAAAGGCAGAGAACGCTGACCGTGGAAAAATAATCCATCGTCTGGTGGGACATGCGGACAGTCTCCGCGCACGCGCAGTTGGCTAGCAGTACCGTACACAGCAGACAAAGACACAGCTTTTTGATCATTTTTCAACCCCCATTGACAGCGGGAAAAGCGCCGCCCACGAGGAGCGACGCTTTAAGGAATACAGAAACGGATTACTTTCCAGCCTGCTCAAGGGCGCTGCGCACGGCGGCCTTGATGGCGTCGGAGGCCATAGTAGCGCCGGCGATGCCGTCCACATCCACGGACTGCGCCTCTACGATGGCGGCGGGCAGGGTGTTGATGGCCTCGTCAGCCACGCCCTCGGTCTCGCTGTGCTCGACGATGTTCACATCGGTGATCGCGCCGTCAACGACGGTGACCTTCACCTTGATGGGACCATTGTTGCCCTGGGCAACGCCCAGATACTCGTTTTCACCCAGCTCGATGTCGGTTTCCTCAGCCTCGGCCTCGGCGGCGTGCTCGGCGGCATAGGCCTCGCGGGCAGCGATGGAAGGCGTGGGATTCTCGTTCGGCACGCCATCCCAGATGGCCCAGTTGTCCGGACGGCCGTGCAGGCTGCCCCAGGTTTCCACGGATTCGTCCTTCACGGGCTTGCCCACGACGATGGCACACACGAAGATGCAGTTGCCGGAGACGGGATAGACCCACTCGTCGTCAGGCTCAGTGCCGTAGTGGTTGTACCAGCTCAGGGCGCGCTTGTAGTCTTCCTTGACATAGCGGTTCATAGACTGCCAGCCGAACTTCGGCGGGGTGTCATTGGGCAGGTCAACCTGGGCATACTCGCCGTTGATCGCGCCACAGTAGTGGGTGTAATAACCCAGAGACGCGGCGGCCATCTCCAGCAGACCGCATGCCATGCCGGCATCATAGCGAGCCTGGTAGCTCCAGCCGTAATAGCCATTGCCATAGGGGGAGACGTGGCCCTCTTCCTCGGTGAGCAGATGGTCGGCCATCACCAGGATGGTGACGGTGCCCTCGGTGGCCATGTCCTCCGGCGGGGCGACCTGATCGCCAAGGATCTTGCGTTGTTCTTCGACATCCTCCACGGCGATGAAGAACCACTCGGTGCGGGAACCGGCGCTCTGCTGTTTCATGGCCATGCTGAACATCTTCTCGAGGTCCTCATGGGTGGGCTTGTCGGCGGGATCGCTGGACCAGTGGCCGTTTTCGACGGACACCCACAGGTCGCTCTCGTTGTACCAATCGATCAGACCAGACGGATCGAAGGCGGACTCGGCCAAGCTCACGATGGGCGTCAGGCTAAGCGCGAGTACCAGAAGCGCGGCAATGATGATGCGTTTCATGGTCATTCTCCTTTCATCTTGTGGTTCCAAACCACCATGTCTGGAGTATACCAATTCCCATGCTCTATGGCAATTATCAAAAATGCACACTTATGAATATTTACACATATATGTAAATTTATATAATTAATCCAGCAGATAAGGTCGCAGGATCAGCGGCATGTTGGCCTCGCAATTCTCCAGGAATTCTTCTTCGGTCATGCCGCACCGGCCAAAGACATAATCGAAATGTACCTTCACCAGGCCGAACACGTAGATGCGCAGGGAGAAATCGACCTCCTTCGATACCTCCGATAGGCCGCTTCGACGCAGGAGGAACGCCAGCGTTGTCTTGTAGGCGGTTTCCGCGTGAATACGCTCGAAGGATTCAGTGCCGTAGACGTTTTCAAAGGCATTGCGCAGGAATACCTTCAGCGATTCATAGAGCTTCAGACCGTCGCGGAGATAATCCATATAGTTGTAATTGTCAGACAGCCGCTTTTGTTGGATTTGATTCGCCTGTTCCTCTTCGATATAGGCCATCAGGGCGTAGATATTGGGAAAGTGGTTGTAAAACGTCTTTGCAGACATACCGCTTTCCTTGGCCAGCAAGGTCACCGTGATCTTACTGACTGGCATTCGGTTTGCCAGTTCCAACAATGTCTCGGCGAATATTTCCTTCGTGGTTCTCTTCTTCATGGTTGATTACTCCGGGCTTCATGCATTGGCAGCGATGATGTCCTTCAGGCTGACGTGTTCGTTGCGGAAGCGTTTTGTCGCCTTCTCCACGGGCAAGTGAATTGCGTTCTGCGGGCAGTTATGCAGGCAGGCATAGCAGACCTCGCAGTGGTCGGAGAAGGTCACCTTATCCTTCGTCACGATGATGTTGTTCGCCGGGCAGACCTTCGCGCAAATGCCGCAATGGATACAGGCATCATTCACGATGTAATCCAGCGCCATCCTCTTGTCGATGACTTTGGGAGCATGGTTCTTATGATACCATTCCATCTGTCCAAGCAGCTTATCAGTCAGCTCAACGCGTTGCTCTTTTCTCGCTGCAATATCGGCGCAGATTCGATCGAGCTGACCCTCTACGTCTTTCTCTGGCAGCTTGTCAATCTCTTCCTGCATGTCAAAGAATGGGATGTAATTATCCACCATAAGAACACCGCTGCCATATTTCAGATCCCAGCCCTGCTCACGGGCAAGGACTTCGGCATGACCCAAGGAAGGCATATAGCCATACCCACAGGTCATAATAACAAAAAAGTAGTCTGTCGTGATCTCCGCCTTCTTCATGAAATCTAAGATCATGAAGGGCAGCTCTACTGCGTAGACCGGGCATACGATGCCGACAGCATCATCCTCGATTTCAATCTTATCTTGCCGCATGAGCTGAGGGATAGATAGCAGCTTCCCGCCTATACGCCTCGCCACATACAAGCAGTTGCCAGAAGCAGTAAAATAGCATATCGTCATGTGCTTTCCTCCACACAATTACGATTTGCACACATGTTCTGACATCCAGTATACCATATTAGCGAATCCAAAGAAAGGCCATTCCGCTACAAATACCGCCAGTTTGGCTCAATGACCACCTCGCTCACACCGCCTGTCCAGCTGATCAGATTATTTCCTGGCTTCAACACAGGGAAATCTCCATCCATCTTCTCGTTGAGCAGGATCTTGCCCTTATAGGCTTCCTGGATGACGCTGTTCAGCACAACGCTGTCCACAATGCCCTCAAGCTCCACAAAGGCGTCATTGATGATGAGCGTGATGTCGCCGCTGCCATAGACGTGGATGATAGGTTCCGAATACACGCTGCCGGGGTTCACCACCACGGCGCTGCCCGTCGTGATCGTCACTTCGGCGGGATTGCTCACATACCAGAATGGCGGCGAGCAGCGGAAGTTCACGGCGAAGGAGCGATGTGGATTGCCCCGGAGAATCTTCTCAAACGGGATCCGGTTGCTGACGCGGGCATGGTAGAACCCGCCGGGACGGTTGGCAAACGTCACCGTTCCGCCGCCCTTCAGCCATGCCGCGATGGACGGTATGAGCGCGGGTTCGCGGATGAAGCAGGTGGCGGTCAGCGTCAGGTCGTCGTACACGTCGTCACCCTCCAGCGTGGTCAGACTTCCCGGCCTGCCGGGGATGGTCGTCTGCTTGGAGCGCTCCTGTGGTATCGTGATGGGCGGCTGCTCGGAGACAAAGATGCCGTACTCCGTGCAGCGCACCCCATTCCATTCAAACCAGTCGTTCATGTGCATACCTCCTATGCCATCCGCAGCCCGCGTCCGCGCTGCTGCGTCCGGGTGAGCGTTGCAATCTCCACGGCCAGATCGTGGATGTCACGGTCGCTGCGGATATAGAAGCTGTTCCCGGTCAGGTTGACGCTGCTATCCTGCCGGATGGTCTGCCTGTTGTCGTTATGGGTGTTCCCAAGGACGATGCCACCCTGCGCCTCCTCGGTGAGATACCGGGCGGCGTTGCGGATGATCTTCGCCTGTTCCTTCTGGCCTTCGAGGAAGCCTTCGCCCATGCCCTTCATGGCCATGAGGCCCACCTCGTCCCGGAAGACAGCGGATGGCGAGTGGATGGCCAGCGCACTCTTCGCTGCCGATATCGCGGCCTGCGCCACACGCACAGCGGCAGAGATCACCCCGGACTGGCCGGCACTGATACCGGAAGCGATGCCGGAGGAGATGGCCGTGCCGATTGCGCGGGCACTGCTGGCGGCGGTTGCTGCCTGCGCAGCGAGGGCAGCGGACAGCGCCCCCATAAGATTGGACGCTGCCGTTGCACTGTCGCCCGCAAAGCTGTATTGCGTCATGCCCTGACCAACACCGGCGGAGACGTCATTGCCAAGAGGCACCATGCGCTGCGCCGGGGACTGGCTCTGCAGGGAACCGCGATACGCGCCTTCCAGATTCCCTGCCGCTGTGGCGGTGTCTCCGGAGAAGTCATACGCCGCTGCGCCCTGGCCGACACCGGCGCTGGCATCATTACCGACCTGCGGCATGACACCGGCAATCGCTGTCTGCAGGGATGTTGCCAGTGTTGAGGCGTCGCCTTCCCAGCCATACTCCTGCATACCCTGGGCAATGGCGGAGCTCACGTCGTTTCCCACACCAAGGTACTGATCGGCGGCGCTCACCAGATCGAGGATTTCCTGAAGCTGCGTGGCGTATTCCTGTGCCGTCGTCGCGTCCAGCTCTCCACTGTTCAGCGCCTGCCACAGGTTCAGCGCGTAATTGGCCACCGCCTGCATGTCGTCCTCGCGATAGGACAGGTCGTCTATCATCTGCACCAGGTCGCCCTGCTGGTTCCTGAGCGCCTGATCCATGCCATTCATATTGGTATCGGTGCCCGCTTCCTTGAACTCCTCGACCTTTTGGCGGTATTCCTCCAGCGCGGCAGCGGCGTTGTTGATCTCCGTCACGCTGTCATGGACGCTGGTGGTCAGCCAGCTGAAGGATGTGTCCTTCAGGGGCTTGTCCTCATAGACGACCTTCGTCTCCTCGACAGCCTCCTGGGTTCCGACCTCGGGTGTGATGATGACGTGCAGCGTGCCGTCTGTATCATAGGCGATGATCGTTTCGGCGGTCAGCTTTTCGGCGGGAACGACGTTGACAGGAATCTCCTCGCCGTTATAATAGAAATGGGCGTTCTCGTCGCCGAGAACATCTGTGGGGTTGTCGTACTTCTCTCCGAGCCGCAGGATTCCGTCCACCTTGATGGGATTCCTGGCCAGCACCTGATTCAGCGCCGTCAGATCATACCCGGAGATGGACAGCTTGCTGGTGGGCGTTGGCACGGTTGCGCCGCTGTCATCATAAGATGAAATGTAGCCCGTCAGGGACTGTGCCAGGGCGGACTTGTCGCAACCGGTCGCCTCAGAGAACTTGTTCACCAAGGCCTCCACCTGATCTGGCGTCAACGCGGACACATCCACACTTTCGGCCTCCAGGTACTTCACGACCATGGCGGTCACATCGTCCGGCGTCAGCGCCGTGGTGAGCGCACCACCTTCAATCTCCTGGTAGGCCAAAACAAATGCGGTCACGGCTTCCGGTGTGAGCCCGCTTGTATCCACACCCTCTTTTTCGAGGTACTGGTTGACATAGGCCACGATCTCATCCGGCTTGAGGGTGCTCATGTCAGCACCCTCCGCCATCTCCTGATAGGCGGAGACCATGGCAGTGACGTTTTCGGGCGTCAGGCCGGACACATCCGCGCCGGTGGTGGCTTCCGCGTAGGTCTCCACATACGCGATGATGCCCTCCGGTGTCAGTGATGTCTTGTCCGCGCCTTCCGGCTTTTCGGTGAACCGTTCAATGACGGCATCCACCTTGATCTGCTGCCGGGCGGCGTTTTCCTGCTCCTGTATGCCCGCGATGATGGCATCCGTGGTGATCGCGCCGGGGTTGGCGGCGAACTCGTCCCAGTTGGCCTGAGCGCCGGTCATATCCAGCTCCGTGGCGATCTTCAGGACTTCCTCGGAGAGCCCTTCGCCGAACATGGAAGCCAGACCTTCGAGCGAAGATGAATATTGGCTGGTGAACTGCTGGATGGATGCCAGCTGCTCCAGCGCCGTGGATACATCGATCTCCGGGAACAACGCCTGCACCTCTTCCATGCTCATCCCGCTGGTGAGCAATTCGGAGATCTGCGTGAGCACACCAGCGTATTCGGTGAGGCTTCCTTCATCCAGTCCGGTCGCCGCGTTCTTCACAGCGTCCAGCGCCTGGGCGGCCTGATAGGAATCCTCGCCGTAGGTCTTGACGGCGGCGTCATAGGCGGTGAGCTTCCCGGCAAGATCAGCCAGCGTATCGCCGGTCTGCTGCATGCCTTCATCGTTCCACACAGGATTGACCAGCTGC
Source organism: Clostridia bacterium (assembly GCA_030530315.1). Classification (GTDB taxonomy): domain Bacteria; phylum Bacillota; class Clostridia; order Christensenellales; family Aristaeellaceae; genus UBA2862. Next base: position 44,111 of record JAUMVG010000013.1, read on the forward strand.
GCCAGCGTCTGGGCGTATTCCCGAGTAGCGGCAAGACGGCGTTCATTATAGCTGGTGTTCAGATCGTTCAGTGCGGCCTGCTTCTCCGCGCCATCCTCCATGAGCTGGATCAGGGCGTACTCGCTGTCATACTGTGCATCGATTTCGCTGTTGATCGCAGACAGACCCTGGGCGGCGGCGACCATGGCGTTCTGGTACACGGACACATCCGCATCCTGTTGACCACGGGCCTGCGCACGAGCGACCTCCGCCTCCACCTTGTCGAGAATGGTCTGGAAGCCCTCGGTCTCGCTGTCCGGCTGCAGCTTATACTTGATGATGATGGCTTCACGGTCGTCAATAAGCTCCTGAAGCCGAATCTTTTCATCATCGGTCAGGTAGCCGTTCTGGCGCTTCTTCAGCAGGGACTCGATCTCCCTGTCCATACTGTCGAGGCTGTCAATGTCCGCCTGGATCTGATCGGACACACCGGTGTACCCGGCATCCTTCGCAGCGCCCTGAAGCGCCTGAAGCTCTGTGCGGGTGGACTCGGTGAGCGCTTTCCAGGAGTCCGTCCAATCCTTGACGATTTCATTGGTTTCGCCCTTGCCGTCCGTCCAGACTTTGATCAGGCCGGTCATCCATGCCCGGGCGCTCTTTGCGGTGTCGTCGTTCTTGAAGTCGTCCTCGGACATGCCGAAGAAGGAAAGCCCCGCGCCACTCCTCCCATAGAAGGTGTCAGCAGCTGTGTTCTTCCATTCATTTGCCGTGTCGATGAGCGCCTGCGTGGCCTCCCGGGCCATCTTCGCCCCGGAAACCCAGTCCCAGAGTTTTGCAACGCCATAAACGACAGCAGCGCCGACGGCAAGCCACACGGCAGGCGACTTCGCCAGAACGGTGAGAAGACCAGACATCCCGCCACCGGCCTTGCCGACGGCTGTACAGAAGGTGCCCAGCCAGCCGGTAAGCTTACCCAAGCCAGTCGCCAGCCGTCCGAAGATCAGGATCACCGGTCCGGCGGCAGCGGCGAGGGCCGCAAAACGCGCAATCTGGAGCCGCTGCCCCTGATCCATGTTTTGCAGCCGGTCGATGAACTTGCCGACGCTCTCCATGACCCGCTCGATAGTGGGACGGAGGTCGTCGCCCAGGGTCTGGGCAAACAGCACAGCGCGGTTCTTCAGGTTGGTGAGTCTGCTCTGGAGCGTGGCATAGCGCTTGGACGCCATGGTTTCCAGCGCGGTGTTGTCTTTCCATGCCTGGGTGGCCATCTTCTGGGCGTTGGAAAACAGCTCACTGGCATTGGTGGCGCGAAGCAGTGTATCGCGCAGACGTATCTCGGAGATGCCGATGTCGTTCAGGGTCTTGACGGCGGACGCGCCTTCGTCGTCCATCTTGCCCAGGCCTTCGATGAATTTCTGGAACACCTGAACCGGGTCGTTTTCCCACTGTTCGACGAATTCCTTCTCCGTCAGGCCGCTGACCATGGCAAAGTCCTTCAGGGCGTCGCCGCCGGTTTTTGCTGCAACTTCCATGTTGATGAGGGCCTTGGACATCGACGAACCGCCAGCCTGGGCCTTGATGCCAACCGAGGACAGCGCGGCGGCAAGGCCGAGCACCTGTGCTTCCGTCAGGCCGATCTGCTTACCGGCACCAGCGATGCGCATGGCCATCGTGACGATGGGTTCCTCCGTGGTAGCGAAGTTGTTACCCAGCTCGGCAACCGTGGAACCGATATTCTTGAACAGCGACTGGTCTGTGTTCATGATGTTGGCGAACTTGGCAAGGTTCGTCGCGGCAGTGTCAGTGTCCAGGTCTGTACTGCTGTTCGCCAGATCGATCATGACGCGGGAGAATTCCTCGATGTGTTCAGTGGCGATGCCCAGCTGACCGCCGGTCGCCATGACGTGGTTGATGTCGCTGGTGGAGGTGGCGATCTGGGTGGACATCCGCTTCGAGGCTTCCGCAAGCTGGCCGTACTGTTCCTCCGTGGCCTGTACGGTCTTGCGCACATAGGCAAAGGAGGACTCGAAGTCCAGACTGGCCTGCACGACCTTCTTGCCCAGCGCCACTATGGGCGTGGTGAGCATGACGGTCATCTTGCGCCCCAGAGCCGTTGCGCTCTTGCCGATGGCCGTCATCTTCGTGGAAAAAGCCGTCAGCGCCGCGCCAGCCTGTGTCCACGCGGACTGCTGGATCTTCAGCTGCTGTGTCAGACGGCGGATCTCCGCCTCCGTCTCCCTGACGGTAGCTCTCGCGTTGTTGAGCTCCGTCTGGGCACGGGACACAGCGTCGGCGTTGCGCTGCATGGTCTTCTGCAGGGCATTGACCTGGCCCTCCAGCTTTTTGACCTCTTCACCGCTGGCGGCGTATTCTGCCCGCAGGGGTTCCAGGGCCTCGGATGCTTCCTTGTACGCATTGCAGTCCGTACCGCATGCGTCGGCGATCTCCTGCAGATAGCCCTCCTGAACCTTGAGCTCATCACCCAGGGCCTGGTGTCTCTGCCGGGCTTCTTCCAGCCTGCCGGAATAATCAGCATACCTGGCATGACTCTCCTGAAGGCGGGCGTTAGCGGTGGCCAGAGCGCGTTCCCACTGACCCACAGCATCCCGCTGATGCCCCAGATTGGTCTGAAGCATGGACAGGCGACTGGACATGCCCGCCGTCGTGTTGCCGAAATTGTCAATACCCGCTCCAGCCAGCCGGAAGGCGCTCGCCGCCTCGCGGATCTGACGGTTGATGGAATTGATGTTTCGGGAGAAATTGTCCGTCCTCAGCGACAGCGAGACGACAAGATCGCGCAGCACTTCTGCCATGAGGATTCACCACCTATTTTGAGCATTAAAAATGCGCCGCTAACGCGACGCAGGTCGATTTATACATCTCGGAAAACTGGAATTTGCACGATTTCCTTACTGTTTGAGCGTTAACTCATTCAATTCCAGAACGACTTCGGACATGACATTGGCACCATAGCTAAGGAACGATGACGGTGCGGGCAGTCGCAGGATATCTGAAAATCCCGTGCGCTTTGCCGTCTGAACAGCCCTGTCCATGTGATAATTGCTGCTGATCAATACGACAGGTCGATCGGGGTCGATAATCTGCGCTGTGTTCCGGAAATTGTCTTTGGTGCTTGCCGCCTGATCCTCCAGAATCATCCGATCTTCCGTCACCCCACGGTCAATCAGAATATCGCACATGACGGCTGCTTCCGTGCGACCTGAAACGTCATCCGCGTTGCCCCCGGTCAGAATCAACTGTGCTTCCGGGTATTTTTCCAGATACGTTTGGGCGGTGTTCAGTCTTGCCAACAGATCGTCTGTCGGTTTTCCGTTTTCCAGCGCCAGTCCAAGTACGATTGCATGATCTGCCTGGCCCGCATTGTTTATCATGCTGCCGCAGATCACCTTTCCGCAGAAGAATAGGATCACCACGGTGAGAACAACAACGATAACGCGCAAAGCCCAGCCGGCAATCCGAACGGCAGTGGGTTTCCACCGGGTAAAGAGACTGAAACGGATATCAAGCGCGAACAGCAGCAGGATCGTGCAAAGGATGACCTGGTATTGAAAAACATCCTGATAATCCGCTTTCAGGACAACGGCATTGATTTTATGGAGCATGACGATAACCACGTCAGCAAAGAGAAGAATGGCCAGCACAAGCAGAATGTCACCAATGATCCTTCTGGCGCGGGAAGGCGTATTTACAGCTTTCATTTTTTCCCTTCTTCAAATTCCGAGTTGAGCACCTGTTTCTGCATCCAGTATACCACATGAAAAGCCATGAGAAAAGACATTTTCCATAAGAAATGCCCTTTCTCACGGTTTCAGCCCTGGCCACACCTCGTCGATGAATCGCTGTTTCGATTCTGCCTTGTCCTTCGCTCGGTTGGAGTTCCATGCCCGCACCTTTAAAAAGCCGAGCATATCCATCTGGTCGATCTCCTGCATGCGCCAACCGGCGTCCAGCAGGGAGTTGTAGGTCGAATAAATGAAATCCTGCAGCGTGAGTCTGTCGCCATCCGGGGGCGTCAGTCCTCCGCTGCTGTCGTAGGGAAACTGGAGAGTACGTCCGTGGTCTGGGCCTGTACCGCGAACAGTGCGATGACGATGTCGTGCATCAGCCTGTCCACGGGATAGTTGTCCAGCACATCATCCGGCGTGAACTGGTTGTTGAACAGCAGGCAGAACCAGCGGATCATGACGTCCAGCGCGTCGGGAATGGTCAGGCCGTCAGGATTCTCTACGGTCTCGCCCTTCACAGCAGCCTCGGAGATTTCGCTGATTCGGGTGTACATCTTCGCCGCCGGTTCAATCTCCCGGAGGGCGCGTCCGGTGACATAGTCCACGGTGTAGGTCTTATCACCCAGCTTACAGGTAATCATAAGCACTCATCCTCCTAAAATGTGCTGCCGCAAGCCGAAGCCTGCGACAGCATGGTCAGTGATCATGGGGCTCAAGGCGCGGGTGTGAAGGTCGGCGCGTACACAGACTGGAGGAACGTCGCTGCTTTCGCAGCGGTGAAACCGTTCTCATCCTCGTCAGCGACGGCCTGATACTGGCCGTCATGCGTCCGCTTGATGGCCGTCCATTGGATCTCGCCGGTCTGGCGGGTTACCTTGGTGCCCTCCTTCGTGGCGTAGTTCTCCGTCAGCGGCGTGGCGCGTACCTTGTACAGCCACACGTAACGGAACTTGTGGTTGGACTTCTCGGACATGAAGCCCACCGCGAAGTAGGGCGGCGTGTCGGTGGAGGAGCGGATCAGGACGCCGTTGTCGTCCAGCTTGTTGCCGAACACCTTCTCCTGGATGGTCAGAGGGATGTCCGCCATCTTCGTCTTGAAGGTGAGCTCGGGGTCGGGATACAGGACGTCGAATTCCACGTCATCCGCGTACTGGACGTCCGGGTCAGCGTTCTGCGGCTCGATGGACGCTTCAATCGCGCCCGCCACCAGCTGCAGGTCACCATAGGTCAGGGTCTCTTCGGTATCGGTCACCACCTCGGCGATGACCATGTTCTTCAGGCCGACCGTAGAAGATACGGTCGGGGAAGCAGCGGGATTAGGCATAGTCGTTTACCTCCATTCTTATGATCGGTTCATGATTTCATCGGCGAGAACACGCTTGATCTCGCCGTAGGCTTCCTCCGCCCGGGCATCGAATGCCGGGCGCACAAAGGGGTGTGGCGGCGCAGGCCCCGGGCCTCCGTGGCCGTATTCCACAGGATTTGCATAGTAGGCTCCTGCCTCGCTGTGCTTGACACCGATGGAGATCTGCTTGCCACCTCGGCGCTGTTTGACCCTGTCCGTGCGGATGGAGCCGTGGAGCGCGCCGGTGATGATCTTAGGGTCGCTGGACGCATTGGCCAGCATCTGCTGCTCGATAGGCGCGGCCCCGGCCTGCAGCGCCCGGTCGACTCCGGAGCCGTTTTCAAGAGACATGGCCATGGATGCCAGGTCGTTCTGCAGTTCCGCGAACCCCTGCAGGTCAAGTGCCATAGTTCACCTCTTCAAACCACACCCACGTCCACTGCACCGTGTAGGTCTTGGTGGGCGGATCGTAGGCGGGGTGATTGTAGCCCTTGTCCGACTCCTCCAGCATCCCGAAGCCGTAGCCGAACATCGCCTGCCGGATGGTCTCTGCCATCTCCGTAGGGTCGAAGTCGCTCCACAGGTTCAGGTAGACGTAGGTGCGCAGAGCGCGAACATGATCGTCGTAGTGCTCCGACTCCGTGGTGGTGGAAGAATACACGACGTATTGAGGCGGCGGGTTCTGGTTCTCGGATGTCGCCCGCCAGATACCGGCCATGACCGGGATGCCGATGTTGGCGAGGGCTTCCTGTACCTGTCTCATCCGCTCACACCCTTTGCGATGCTGGCCTTCAGGCCAAGGTAATTGTGGGAAAATCCGTACACGCCCAGCGTGGAGATGTCCCACTTTTCATCTTCGAACCGTACCCACATGCCGGGCTTCACATCAGAGCGCCACCGGATCGTGAAGTTCACCACCGCTTCGGTGTTCATGACATCGGCGGAGCGGTAATGCTGGTTACCGGCGTCTGTGGCAGAAGCCCACACCCGACAGAGAACTACGTCCCTGGGCTCCGGGTAGCCGTTGGCGTTTACCTCATTTACGGTGTAGCCGATCTCGATCATGTGCTTCAGATCCCCCGGATGTGGATTGCCTTCAAAGTTCTTGTATCCCCGCAAGGCGCATCACCTCCGTCAGAACATCTTTTCAGGGTCGCGGTATGGGTATAGCAGGCTGTCAAAGGCCATGCGCGTGGCCTTGTAGGTAGTCATATCGGGAATGTCACGGTTCTCGTAGTAGAAACTGGTCATGAGGATGACAGCGAGGCGCACGGGCTCGGGCACGTCGGGTACATGACCCTCTTCGTCGGGTTCAGGCTCAAACTGTACCCGGCAGTAGTCCTCCGCAGCCGTCTGCGCCTGGGCGATCAACCCGGCGATATACTCGTCCTCCTCATCGTGCTGGATGCGCAGATGGGTTTTTACCTCATCGACGGTGACGATCATTATCCATCACCGCCCCCATCCGCAGACGCGGAAGCCATGAGGCCGGCGATACGCAGCGCCGCCAGCAGATTGTTGTAATCCTGCCGCAACGCGGTCACGGTGGACGCCTCGCTGTCAGGCAGCGCGGGAAGCTGCGCCACACCGCCGCCTGCGGGTGGGTCGGGCAGGTCGAACAAGCCGTCCGCACCCTCCACGCTTGCGCCGGGCAGGAAGGTCAGCCGCCCGCCGATGACAAGCTCGCTGCCGCCGTGGGCAAAGTAGTTTCTGGTATTGTGAACATCAGGCATAAATAGCACCTCCGTTGGAAGCGGGAGCTGCCATTAAGCAGGCAGCTCCCATAGGTGATCAATCAAGCGCCCTTGACGGCCAGGCACTTCATGGCCTCGGGCAGCACCAGGCGGCCATCCACGCGCTGGGTGGCGCGGAAGCCGACCTGGCCGGTGACGGCGAACAGCTCGTTCAGACGCTGGAAGGAGCGGCCCTGACGGTCGGCGATCCAGTAGGACTTGAAGTCGCCGAACAGGATGACCTTCTTGCCCGCAGCCATTTCCGGCATGTAGGGAGAGGTCACGATGCGGTAGTTCAGCAGCATGTCGGGCTGGCCTTCCTTCAGTCCGGGCTGCCACAGGTACTGGCCTTCGATGCTCTTGAGCTTCCGGATGGCCTTGATGGTGCTGTCGTTCATCAGGAAGGTAGCCTTCTTGCGGTACACGCTCTTGATGGAATGCACCAGGTCGATGATCTCATCGGCGGCGATGGTGGCCCCGGCGGTGGTCACGCCGGTGCCCGCGCCGTTGGTGGCGTGGAGCAGTCCGGTGGGCTTGCCGGTGCCGTCGCCGTTGATGAAGGCGTCCTCCTCGGCAGCGCCGATGCGGCGAGCGAACTCGGCGGCGATGTAGCTCTCGATGTTGAACACGGAGTCCTGGAGCAGCTCGTCGGACACCTTGATCATCGTAGCCACCTTGTGAGCGCCGATGGTGATCTGGCCGAAGACCTCGTCGCTCTCGGGGATCGCGCCTTCCTCATCCACCCAGGAGGCAGTGCCGTGGGACGCCACGACGGGGATCTTCCGGTCGCCGGAACTGGTCTGGATGATGGTGCACAGGGAGCGGAGCACGTTCTCCTCCTCCAGCGCCTGCACCAGGGTGCGCTCGTACTCGTCAGGCACCAGGAAGCCGCCCTCGGTGTCGGTGCCGATCTGCAGCGCGTTCATCACGCCGGGCGCGGCGGTGCGGTTGCGGATCATACCCCAGAAGGCGTTGCGGTACTCGTCAGAGGCGCGGCCCTGCTTCCGGTCGGTCGGGGCGGTGGGACGGGAGACCAGCGGAGCGGCAGTGGGCTGGTCCAGTTCACGGTCAATCGCCGCCTGGCGCTCCAGACGCTCGATCTCCTTGCCCAGGGCGACCACATCCGCCTCCATCTTCTCGTAGGTGGCGTTGTCCTCGGCGGAGATCATGCCGTCCTCGCCGCGATGGCTGTCCAGGAAAGCCTTGGTTTCATTCCACAGGTTGGCGCGCTTTTCACGCAGAGCAAGAATCTTATTCATAGCGATATCCTCCATTTCATCATTTCAAAAGCGCCAGACGCTTTTCCAGGTCTGCCGCTTTCACTCGGTTGTCGGGTTCAGGTTCGGGCGCGGGGACGGCGGGTTCAGGCTCCAGCTCGACCGGCGCTGGTTCGGGCTCCACCGCGACCGGCGCAGGCCTGGGCATCGACGCGATTACCCGGTTCATCAGGCATGCGTCCGCCGTCCTTCGGGCAAAAGAAAAGCCCGACACATCGTCGGGTTTGCCGTTGCCGGTGTAGAGCACCTCGTCGCAGAAGCCCAGCTCCTTCGCCTTCATGGCGTTCATCCAGGTCTCGCTGTCCATGAGATGCGACAGCTTCGTCCTGCTGAGACCGGTCTTGATCTCGTAGGCGTTGATGATGCTCTCCTTCACCTCGTCCAACAGCTGGATGGCCTTGCGCATCTCGTCGCTGTCGCCCATGGCGCAGGTGAAGGGATTGTGGATCATCATCATGCTGGTGGGACTCATGCACACCTTCGTGCCCGCCATAGCGATGACGCTGGCAGCGGACGCCGCCATGCCGTCGATCTGTACGGTGATGTCGTGGGGATAATCCATGAGCATCGTGTAGATCTGACTGGCCGCGATGCAGTCGCCGCCGGGCGAGTTGATGTGCAGGAGGATCGGGCCATTGCCCGCGAAGAGCTCCTCCTTGAACATGGCGGGCGTCACTTCATCGGAGAACCAGCTCTCCTCGGCAATGACACCCTCCAGGAACAGGGTGCGGGTCTCGTCCGCGTTCTTGACCCAGTTCCAGAAATGGCGCATTATATCACCTCATCTCATAATTCATTACGCGAAATTGAGCCTCGCGTATTCTCCGTGGTACCGCCGAGCAGCAGCATCATAGGCATGTGCTGCAGCTACAGGATCACTGAAATAGCCGAGCGAAATGCAGTGCTTTTCTACACTGATACGAGCCTGATATCTTCCAGACACATGTCTCGTCACCCCCTTAAATCCTGTCCTGTTGTTTTTCCGCATTGCAGAGTTTTGTGCATTTTGTGCACACGTCACCAAGCGTAGGTTGCTTCGTCTATTATCAGCTGGATCTCCGTTGATGTGATCAACATATTTTGTCGTTTCAAATCCCATTAACAGACGATGGAGTTTGAAATGGCCATATTCCTTACACCAGCTTCTAACGTAACCATGCTCGTCTACACTCCAGCTGTACCTCTTGATTAATGGGTAGTCGTCAGTGTCGAACAAGAACGATCTGCCATTGGGAAGAATACAGCGCATGCATCCATCTGCTAAAACGAATGATTGACAACGACCGCAGCTTCTTGTATGGTTACTTCGTAAGTGTGATGTGGTAACTTCCACTATATTTCCACAGTCACATCTACAAATCCATCTGTAGTTTTTCCCATTCTGCATTGCTGCAGGTTCGATAACTGTCAGAGAACCAAACCGCATGTCCTGTAGATCAATTCTTCTCATTCACACCTCCGCCCTGAGTACCTTTAACTGAATAAGCTGCTCCAGCCATCTTCAAAGGCATCATATTTCCATTCACGAGATAGGAATCTCCACCTTCTTCTGCAGGAATCGGATTCAGGTTTTCGAGGGTCCTGATGTCGTTCGGAGACATAAACCCGTTGTTGATGCCAATGGCGTAGCCCTCCATGCGGGACTTGTAGTCGCCGCGCATCAGGCCATCGATATTGAACTGGACATAATAAACGCCCTTCTCACGGTCTGTGAAAAGAGCTCGGTTCATGCTCTGCTCAATGCGCACCAGCCAGGGGCGGATGGTGTGGACGGCGAAGTCGATGGACATATGCTCAATATTCGAGAAAGTTGCGTGCTCCAGGTTGCCCACCAGGTGAGGCGGCACACGGAAGATTCGGCAGATTTCATCCACCTGGAATTTACGCGTCTCAAGGAACTGCGCCTCGTTGTTCGGCATGGCGATGGACTCAAAGCGCATGCCTTCCTCCAGCACGCAGACACGACCGGCATTGGAAGAGCCGCCATAGGCCGCGTTCCAGCTCTCACGGAGTGCCTTGGGGTTCTTCACCGTGTTCGGATGCGTCAGGATACCCGAGGGCCGGGCACCATTGGAGAAGAACTTCCCGCCGTATTCTTCAGCAGCGATCCCCAGACCGATGGCGTTGCGCTCGATGGCGATGGGACTGTAGCCCATGATGCCGTCGAAGCCCAGGCCGGGGATGTGCAGCACATCCTCGGGGACCAGCGTCACCGCCTCACCGGAGGTGGTGGTGTACACATATGTCAGCACGCCGTTCTTGTCCCGGTCCACATTCATCTTGTCCGGAAGCAAGGGGTACAGGCCTGTGATCCGGTTCCGCCCCGTCCGGATGATCTGGCAGTAGCTGTTCCCATAGAGCAACAGGTGCGCCAGCATGACCTCCCGCAGCACGAAAGAGGTCATTTCACTGTTGGGCTCGTCATGGAGCAACCGATACAGCGGATGATCCATTGCCTTCTTTGTGCCCTCGTCCACCACCTGGTATACGCCCAGCGGCAGACTGGCAATGGTCTCGGAGATGACGCGCACGCAGGCGTAAACAGTGGACAGCTGGATAGCCGTCTGGACCGTGACGGATTTTCCTGCACCGCTGCTGCCAAAGAAGAACGACGGTGCGCCGCTGACGGCATCCTTGGGCGAAGGTTGCCTGCCGGGCTTGTCGCGAGCGCGGAAGAGGCCGGAGAAGGGATTCTTCATGCAAAAATCACTCTTTTCTGGTAGAATTATGGAGCTGGAATGTACTATAGTTTTGGCAAAGCCAAAACCAATACGTCAGTTGATACCGGCAGGGTTCTATTACAATCCGCTGCCGGTTTTCTTGTCATGGCAGTCCTTGCACAGTGCCTGCCAGTTATCCTGATCCCAGAACAGATACTGGTCTCCCCGGTGCGGAATGATGTGGTCCACCACCGTCGCAGCGGTCAGCCTGCCTTCCTTCTGGCATTGGACGCACAGTGGATGCCGTCGCAGGTATGCTGCCCGCGCCTCGCGCCATTTGCGGTCATACCCGCGAAAAGCGGCCCCACCGCGCAGACGGTCCGCACTCCATTTTATGTGCTCCGAACAGTACACCTGGTCTTGTTCGCAGAAACCCACACATCCGGGATAGCGGCAAGGTCTTCTCGGTTTCATCGGCATGCAGCTCACCTCATTTCATTCGGCATTCAGAATAAGCCGGTGCATCGGCGGGGTAGGGCACGCTATAGTAGCGCGTTGTTCTGAACACCACCCACCATGCGCTGAATATTATGCTCAGAAAGGCAGCGATGATCAGACCATAGATGAACAGGATGATCCTATCGTCCCTCCTGCGCCGCTTCTTGGAGTAATGCTTGCTCACAGGGAATACCTCCTATTCACAGAACAAGCAAGCCTCTCTCGTCATAAACGGAGGTGCCTGGGTTCGCATTCTTAAGAGCCCTATCCAGCGCCATCACCAGCGCCACCGCGCCATCCACCTTCTCGGTGCTCTTTTCCTTGTCGATCTTCAGGTTGCCCGCCGGATCGGTGCGCACAAAGGCATTGTCCATGTTCCAGCGGAGTACCGGGTGCCCGCCGTGGTTGAGCTTGCGCTCCAGTACGATGCGCATCAGCTCCTTCGTGGGCGGGCTCATGTCGCGGAAGCCCTGACCGAAAGGTACCATTGTGAAACCGTCGTCCTCCAGCTGCTGCACCATCATCGTAGCGTTCCACCGGTCATAGGCGATCTCCCGGATGTTGAACCGTTCGCCCAGCTTCAGGATGAACTGTTCGATGAAGCCGTAGTGAACGACATTGCCTTCCGTCGTCATGATGAAACCCTGTTTTTCCCATTTGTCATACATGACGTGATCGCGCCGGACGCGCAGCTGCAGCGTATCCTCCGGAAGCCAGAAAAACGGCAGTACAATGTACTGTTCTTCCTCGTCCCTGGGCGGGAACACCAGCACCATGGCTGTCAGGTCGCTGGTGCTCGAAAGGTCGAGGCCGGCGTAGCATTCACGGCCTTCAAGCTCATACTCATTGACCGCTCCGCCACATTCGTCCCACTTGTCCATTGGCATCCAGCGGACGGACTGCTTGACCCACTGGTTCAGGCGCAGCTGACGGAACATGTTCTCGTCGGCGGGCGTCTCCTGGGCCTTGCGGAAGGCGTCGCGCACCTTGTCGATGGCGATGGTCTTGTCGAGAGAGGGATTGGCGCGATACCAGTTGCGCTCATCCGTCCAGTCGGCATCATCTGGCAGGCCGAACAGCACCGGGTAAAACCGGGGATCGTCCTTCCTGCCCTCAATGATGTCCAGCGCCTTCTGGTGGACTTCCCAGCAGATGCTGTTCCTGTCCGTGCCCGCCGTCGTCAGCAGAAACCACAGAGGCTGCTTCCGGGCATCGCCGGAGCCCTGGGTCATGACGTCATACAATGCGCGGGTCGGCTGGGTGTGTAGCTCGTCGAAGATGCAGGCGCTGACGTTCAGGCCGTGCTTGGTCGCCACCTCCGAGGACAACACCTGATAGATGCTACCGGTCGGCTGATACACCATGCGCTTGGTGGACGGTATGATCTTGATGCGCCGCGACAGCGCCGGGGACTGCTTCACCATGTCCACAGCCACGTCAAACACAATCGCCGCCTGCTGGCGGTCACTGGCGCAGGAGTAGACCTCCGCCCGCCACTCGTCATCGTTGCACAGCATATTCAGCGCGATGGCCGCGCCGAGCTCGCTCTTTCCATTCTTTTTTGGTATTTCGATGTAGGCCGTGTTGTACTGCCGCATAGTGGGGTCGTCGTCCCGCACCGTGCCGAACACATCCCTCACAACCTTCTCCTGCCAGGGCAACAGCTTGAAGGGCTGGCCGTGGAACTCGCCCTTAGTGTGTCGCAGGCACTGTATGAACTGCGTCACCCTCCGGGCTTTCGCCTCACTGAACATCCTGCCACCCGCCCTTCAGCACCGACTCCATCGGGTCGTCGTCGTTACCCTTTTCGCCGGTATTCGCATACAGCCGTGCCCGGCTGGAGGGCGTCAGGCCGAACTCCGAGCAAAAGGACTGCATGATCTTCAGGTTCTGCATGGCAATACTGACCTGGGGCACCTGCTGTACATAGCCGCTGGGCGTCTTGAAGATGGTGCCGTGCTTCGACAGGAATTCCTCCGCTTCACGCCACCGCGCGTATGCCTGGCAGTAACCGGCGAACGCCTCCAAATCGTGCTCAGTCAGCACACCCATTGCGATCAGGGAAGGAGCCAGACGCTGCCATTCCTGCTGCGCCTCGGGCATCAGCCAGTCGGGGCACTCCACATTGACCTGCGGCGGTGTCGGTTCATCCGTGTTCAGCGGCCTGCGGCCCTTGCCCCGGTCGCCTTCCAGCACCTTCAGCGCCGTGGGCAGAGGCTTTCTCCCTCTGGTAGCCATCGGTCATCACCTCCAATCTTTTTTGATAGCTCTTATTTCCATCTCGTATTGAGAATCACCACAATGGAGATTCCCATTATTATCAGAATAACGAGCATCCATTTCCAGCAGTCCACCAGGAACATGTCCACCTGGACGACTGCGCACATGATTTTCTGCTCAGTGCTCATCTTGATCACCATCCCCGTCATGCGCTTTGCACCCTGCCAATAGAAAACGCCTCGCAGATGGATAATTCCGCGAAGCGTGAACATCTTTCCGTGACGTTTCTCCTGAGCCAGTCCGGAGCGTCGGGAACATCATTATACCGTCCGTACTCTCCAAACATACATTCCATCCCGACGTTCCTCGCCTGGACTGCCTGTTCAAAAGCCTCATAATATCCGAGATGGATTTCATGCTGCCCGATCTTTATCCGCGCCCGGTATTTCTTCCTTGGAGGATAATAGCTGACTCCCGAGACACCGGATGTGTTGTTCTTCTGCACCGGCTGATTGCACTGATTCTGCTGGTGCGTCACAATCCTCAGATTACACATCCTGTTGTCCAGGGTGTCGAGGTTGATATGATCGACCTCAAGTCCCTTCGGGCAATCCACAAGATAATCATGGAGCTTCTTTCCAAAGCGGTTTGTGATGTAGAGGGGCTTCTCAGGATCGTTGTAGTTGCGATACCAGTTAAACGCGCTGATTGCGTCGAACTTGTCCCTGTCAAACATAAAGACAGTGCCATCCGGCAACTGCCCATATCCTGTGGAACCGTCGAAACGATAACTGATATTGCTCATGCGCCTGCTTCCTCCAACGGCTCTTCTGCAACATCAGCATATTGCATTTTCTTGCCATCGCGGATTACATACACATCATCGCTTCGCCCTTCATGGCTTTCGATGTAGCGCTTGCAGATGACATCGACGAACTTTTCATCGATCTCAATACCCATGCAGACGCGGTCCATCTCATCACACGCGATGAGTGTGGAGCCGGAGCCCAGGAACGGGTCGAGCACGATGCCATTGGTCATGGTGCTGTTTCGGATGGGGTATGCCATGAGGCCCACCGGCTTCATCGTCGGGTGCTCCTTGCTGGACTTGGGGCGATCATATTCCCATACCGTCGTCTGCTTCCGGTCGGAATACCATCTGTGCTTCCCATCCTTCTTCCAGCCAAACAGGCACGGCTCGTGCATCCACTGATAGGGACTCCTGCCGAGCACAAGGCTGTTCTTTTTCCAGATGCAGCAGCCGGAGAGGTAGAAGCCGGCTTCATCAAACGCCTTGCGGAAAATGAGCCCCTTCGTGTCGGCGTGGAAGATGTAGATGCTGCCGTCATCGGCCAGGGCATTATACATGCAGCGCATCGCCTTCAGCGTGAATTCGAGGGCCTCCGCATCGGGCAGGTTGTCATTCTGGATCGTCCCCGCGGTGCCATGATAGGCCACAAAGTACGGCAGGTCGCTCAGGATCATGTTGACCTTCGTACCGGACAGGAGCTGCTCATAGCTTTCAGGGAGGGTGGAATCGCCGCACAAAACGACATGCCTGCCGAGATGCCAGATGTCCCCTTTGCGGGAGAAGGCGGGCTGCTTCAGCTCCTCCTCGACGTCAAAGTCATCCTCTTTGGTCTCCTTGTCATGCACCTTGGAAAACAGGTCATCCACCTCGGCGGCATCAAAGCCGGTCGCGCCCAGGTCATAGCCGGACAGCTGCAGATCCTGCAGAAGGTCGGCCAGGGCTGTGGGCTCCCAGTCGCCGGTGGCTTTGTTGAGCGCGATGTTCAGCGCCTTTTCATCCTGCAGGTTCTCGATGTGGACGACCACGCAGTCCACTTCCGTCGCACCCTCGTTCACCAGCACCTTGTAGCGCTGGTGTCCGCCGACGATGTTGCCGGTGACTTCGTTCCAGACGATAGGGTCAACGTAGCCAAAGTCGTGCAGGCTGCGCTTGATCTTCTCGTAGGCCGGATCGCCGGGCTGCAGGTCTTTCCTGGGGTTGTACTTCGCGGGCTTCAGCCGGTCAATCGGCATCCGCTGCATGTTCAGATTCGTATTCATGGCTCCTCCTTCGCCGTCCTTCGGGACGGCTTTTTTGTGTCCAGGGGGCTGCTGATACCCCCGGCCCGGAATTTGTCGGAATTTCACGCGAGAGGGGGGCGCGGTCTCCGGCGGGCACACCCAGAGATGCGGATCCCCCCTCCCGTATCGAAAACGACGCGCCACCTTATCGCAAACGACGCACTTTCGCAGAGCGAAGTGTGCCCCGGGCGGGCAGCCCCGGGCCTCGGCGGGCACACCCCGGGCG
>JAUMVG010000086.1 GCA_030530315.1 Clostridia bacterium
CGGGAAGGCCGCATTTGCTATAATATAGTGGAAAAAAACCGGGGAGGCGCTCCCATGATCTACCTCGACCACGCCGCCACCACGCCGCCGGACGCGGCGGTCATCCGCGCCATGGAGCAATGCATGCGGGACACCTGGCAGAATCCCTCCGCCGCCTACGCCGCCGCAGGCGGCGCGCGCAGGGCGCTGCGGCTGGCCCGCCAGGCGCTGGCCGCCATGCTGAATGCCGAGCCGCAGTCGGTGGCGTTCACCTCCGGCGGCACCGAAGGCAACAACATGGCCCTCACCCTCGCCCGGGGCGGCCACGCCGTCATTTCGGCCATCGAGCACCCCTCCGTGCTGAGGGCCGCCGCCCTGCGCTGCCGGGAGGTCACCCTCGTGCCCCCGGACGCCTCGGGGATCATCCAGCCCGAGGCGGTGGCGCGGGCCCTTCGCCCGGACACCCGGCTGATCTCGGTGATGCTGGCCAACAACGAGACCGGCGCAATCCAGCCCGTGGCCGATATCGGCGCGCTGGCGCGAGCGCGGCGCATCCCCCTGCACTGCGACGCCGTGCAGGCCTTTGGCCACATCCCGGTGGACGTCGCGGCGTTGAACGTCGACCTGCTCACGCTGTCCGGGCACAAGCTGTACGGGCCCCGGGGCGTCGGCGCGCTGTTTGTCCGCCAGGGGCTTGAACTGCCCCCGCTGATGAGCGGCGGCGGCCAGGAATTCGGGCTGCGCCCCGGCACGGAGAATCTGCCCGCGATCTGCGGACTGCGGGTCTCGGCAGAGCTTGCCGCGAAGGACATGACCGTCCGGGCCGCCCGGGAGACCGATCTGCTGCGGGCCTTTGAGGATGAATTGAAGCGACATGTCCCCGGCTGCCGCGTCCTGGCCGAGGACGCCCCCCGCCTGCCCGGGGTGACGGCGGTGCTGCTGCCGGGGCTGGCCTCGGAGCGGGCCATCGCGAAGCTGGACCTGCTGGGCATACAGGTCTCCGGCGGGGCGGCCTGCGCCTCCCGGGAACAGGGCGTCAGCCACGTCTACCGGGCCATGGGGCTGACGGACGCCGAAGCTGCCTGCGTGCTGCGCGTCAGCATCGGGCGCGCCACCACCGCGGAGGAACTGCAAACAGCCGCCAAGGCCATTGAACAGACCTGGCGGGAGAGATGATTGAATTGTAATCGGACGAGTAAATCTTTTACCTGTTGACGAGAACCGAAGAACGGCTTTTCCTGGCGGCATGTTTTGCGTATGATTGTCGCCGTGCAAGCGGGCGCAGCACGGCGACAATCAGCCGGGAACCCGACGCAAAAGTCCTTTCCAATATGGAACTTATTTGATTAGAATCAACGGTTCGAGTGGAGAACCAGCCTCTGCTCAAATTCAGCAATCACTGATCCTGATCTCTTTTTCATTCCTCCGTGTCTTCGGCGCAGCTCCCGGCCACCTTCAGCGTCTGCGCCGCCAGGTGGGTACCGGCCAGCACGGCCTGGGAGAGGGGCTCGCCCCGCATCAGCGCCGCCACGGCGGCGGAGAAGAAGGCGTCGCCCGCGCCGGTGGTGTCCACCACGTCCACGGGCAGCGGCGGGCAGTAGCCAAACTCGCCGGTATTGTTGTCCACGTACACCGAGCCCTGGGGCCCCATGGTGATCACCATGGCGGGAACGCCCGCCACGGCGGAGCCGCGCCGCAGCACCTCCAGCATGTTCTCCGGCGGAATGTGGGCCAGGTCGGCCCGGAACAGCCGTCCGGCCTCCATCTCGTTGCAGATGAAGCAGGCCACGTCGTGCAGGTATTCCGGGTGCTGCAAAACCACGTCCATGTTGCCCACGATGGAGTAGACCGGCTTGCCATAGCGCTTCGCCAGCTCCAGCACCAGCCCGGAAATGCCGGCGCTCATGTCCACGTCCAGCACCACGCCGTCGGTATCGGCCATGATCTCGTCGCCCCGCCGGCGCAGGTAGTCCTCCAGGGCGCCGAACTCCGGCTGGCGGGAGATGGACCCGGCCAGGTCCCCCTTCTCGTTCAGGATGGCCAGCCACATGCCCATGCCCTTCTCCGCGGCGATCACGTGCCGCGTGTCCACGCCCAAGGCCGCCAGTCCGTCGCGCACCTCCCGGCCCATGGCGTTGTCGTCCACCATGCTGGCAAAGCGCACCGGCACGTTCAGCCGGGTCAGGTTCTCCGCCACGTTCCGGCACACGCCCCCGGCCACCACCTGGACGTCACCGACATTGCGCTCCTCGGGCATGTACCGATCCCGGGCAAAGCCCTTCACGTCCACAAAGATCGAGCCAATCACCAGCATTTGCCGCACCTTCCCTTCCGCGCCCCGGGCGAGGCGTCTCCTCTGTAACCGGCCGTCATGCCGCCGACACCGGCGCGGCGGCCGCTTCCTTTTGGAAAATTATAGCATAGCCCGGGGGACCATTTCAAGGGCGAAATGCGCCGCCGGCCCGCCCTTTCACGGGCCCGCCGGGTTCAACATTACTCAACTTTTGGTGATATAATTTAATCACATACATTTAACGGTATGGAGACGCCACACATATTGACATAGTAATAGAAAGGTGGTTTAATATATCTCGCCTGAAAGTTCAGTAATCTTAAACTTCATGCCGCGGATTGGAGGCGGAATCAACGTGAAGATCGGAGACAAGATTCGCAGGCTGCGCCTTCAGCGGGGCCTGACCCAGGAGGAACTCGCCAACCGCTGCGAGCTCTCCAAGAGCTTTATATCCCTGCTGGAGCGGGACCTGACCTCCCCCTCCCTGGACACGCTGGCGGACCTGCTGGAGACCCTGGGCAGTGACCTGCCCACCTTCTTCCGGGAGCGGGACGAAAAGCTGGTCTTCGGCGAGGAGGACATCTTCGTCAAGGAGGAGCCGGAGGTCATGAAGGGCATGATCAAGTGGCTGATCCCCTCCGCGCAGAAGAACCAGATGGAGCCGATCCTGGTGGAGATGGGCCCCGGCGGACGCACCGACGAGGACGACCCCCACGAGGGCGAGGAATTCGGCTACGTGCTGTCGGGCACCATCCGCGTGGTGCTGGGAAACCGCGCCGAGCGCGTGCGCCGGGACGAGAGCTTCTACTTCCGGCCCAGCGCCCCCCACTGGCTGGAAAACGCCGGCAAGGGCGTCTGCAAGGTGCTGTGGGTGTCCACGCCGCCCAGCTTCTGAATTGAGAATGGAGAATTGAGAATTGGGGATTTACGGGGAAATCCTGACGGATATCTTTGAACAAAAGGCTGTATATCGTCGATGATATGCCTAAATGTGTGTTTGAATCAAAGCAAATCCGCAAGGATTTGGACCGCCATTCTCAATTCCCAATTCTCAATTCCCAATTCAAATGATTCCATCCCCCTACAGGAGTGATTGCAATGATAGATGAAACCCGCCTGATCGAGATCAAGGGCGTCTCGAAGAGCTTCGGTGACACACAGGTGCTGCACGACGTCGACCTGTATATCCGCAAGTGCGAATTTGTGACCCTTCTGGGCCCGTCGGGCTGCGGCAAGACCACCCTGCTGCGCATCCTGGGCGGGTTTGAAATGCCCACCTCCGGCGAGGTGCTGTTCGAGGGCAAGGACATGACCGGCATCCCCCCCTACAAGCGCCGCATCAACACGGTTTTCCAGAAGTACGCGCTGTTCAACCACCTGAACGTGTTTGACAACATCGCCTTCGGCCTGAACCTGAAGACGCCGGAGCAGCTGGGCGTAAAGACCAAGAAGGAAAAGAAGGCGGAGATCGACCGCCGGGTCACCCGCATGCTGAAGCTGGTAAAGATGGAGGGCTATGAGAAGCGCTCCACCAACGCCCTGTCCGGCGGCCAGCAGCAGCGCATCGCCATCGCCCGCGCGCTGGTGAACGAGCCGGAGGTCCTGCTGCTGGACGAGCCCCTGGGCGCGCTGGACCTGAAGCTGCGCAAGGAGATGCAGCTGGAATTGAAGGCCATGCAGCAGCAGCTGGGCATCACCTTCATCTACGTCACCCACGATCAGGAGGAAGCGCTGACCATGTCGGACACCATCGCCGTGATGAACGGCGGGCGCATCCAGCAGATCGGCGACCCCAAGCGCATCTACGACGAGCCGAAGAACGCCTTCGTGGCCGACTTCATCGGCGAGAGCAACATCATCGACGGCGTCATGCTCCAGGACGAGCTGGTGGAGTTCTGCGGCGTCGAGTTCCAGTGCGTGGACGAGGGCTTCGGCACCCGCGAGCCCGTAGACGTGGTCATCCGCCCGGAGGACATCATGATCGTCGGCGAGGACGTGGGCATGCTGACCGGCGTGGTGGAGAGCGTGATCTTCAAGGGCGTCCACTACGAGATGATGATCCGCGGCAACGACCCCGACGGCATTCGCTGGAAGGTGCACTCCACCACCATGCAGCCGGTGGGCACCCGGGTGGGCATGACCATCGTGCCCTACAACATCCACATCATGCACAAGGCCCGCACGGCGGATGCCGAGCCCGTCGCGGAATCCCAGAACAAGGAGGCGTAAGCGATGAAGCGTTCCTGGTATGCCTCCCCCTACGCGCTGTGGATGCTGCTGTTCGCGGTGGTGCCGCTGCTGTTCGTGTGCTGGTACGCCTTCACCACCCCGGAGGGCACGTTCACGCTGGCCAACTTCCAGGAGTTCACCAAGCCGCGCTACGCCGCGGTGATCCTGCGCAGCCTGAAGCACGCGCTGTACTGCACGGTGCTGTGCCTGCTGATCGGCTATCCCACGGCCTACTTCCTGGCCGGGCGTGGCTTCAACCACACCCAGAGCCTGGTGGTGCTGATCCTGCTGCCCATGTGGATGAACCTGCTGCTGCGCACCTACGCCATGATGACCCTGCTGGACGACAACGGCGTGCTGAACGCCGCGCTGCAGGCCATAGGGCTTCCCAAGGTCAAGGTCATCGGCACCGAGGGCGCCGTGGTCATGGGCCTGGTGTACAACTACCTGCCCTTCATGGTGCTGCCCATCTACACGATCCTGAAGAAGATGGACTACTCCGTCATCGAGGCCGCCGAGGACCTGGGCTGCAACCCCCTGCGGGTCGTCACCCGGGTGGTGATCCCCATGTCGCTGCCGGGCATCGTGTCGGGCATCACCATGGTGTTCATGCCGGCGGTAACCTCCTTCGCCATCTCCACGCTGCTGTCCAACGGCAAGCTGCGCCTGGCGGGCGATTTGATCGACTACATCTTCAACCAGTCCTCCAACCCCAACCGCTGGAACATCGGCAGTTCGTTCTCGCTGATGATGCTGGTGCTGATCCTGATCTCCATCGGCTTTCTGCGCAAGGTGGACCCGGACAATGAGGGAGGTGGCCTCTGGTGAGAAACAGCCGCGGAGTCAGGACCTTCCGAACCCTGTGGATGGCGCTGGTGCTCATCTTCCTGTACGCGCCGATCCTGGTGATGATCGCGCTGTCCTTCAACGCGTCGGTATCCCGCAGCCAGTGGACGGGCTTCACGCTGGACTGGTACGTGAAGGTGTTCCATGATCCCTCGATCCTGGGCGCGCTGCGCACCACCGTCGAGGTCGCGGTGATCGCCACGGTGGTCTCCACCGTCATCGGCACCCTGGGCGCCATCGGCATGCATGCCATGAACACCAACATGGCCAATGTGCTGATCAACGTCTCCTACCTGCCCATGACCACCCCGGACATCGTCACCGGCGTATCGCTGATGCTGATGTTCCTGTTCGCCAAGGTGCCCCTGGGCAAGTGGACAATGATCATGGCCCACATCGCCTTCGACATCCCCTACGTGCTGTTCTCGGTGATGCCGAAGCTGCGGCAGATGAACCCGAACCTCTACGAGGCGGCGCTGGATCTGGGCTGCCACCCGCTCAAGGCGCTGTACAAGGTGATCATCCCGGAGATCATGCCCGGCATATTCACCGGCACACTGCTGGCCTTCACCATGTCGCTGGACGACTTCGTAATCTCCTACTTCACGTCCTCCGACATGTACCCGAACCTGTCGCGCATCGTCTACTCCTCCACAAAGCTGGGCGTGAAACCCACGATGTACGCGGTCTCCACGATGATGTTCGTGAGCATCCTTCTGCTGCTGGTGCTGATCAACCGGAGGACGAAGCTGGAGGATATGGGTTAGAACAGAGAGCCGGAACCAGGGAAGCCGGGAACCGGGACTTAAGGGCACGGATTTCGAGCCGTTGCAAGCTGAAGTTTTGACGTATATGACATGCCAAGCATGTTCTATAGCACATCAAACCCACGAAAGGAATGACGCACATGAAGAAGATCGCCATCATCCTGCTGGTCGCGCTGTTGGTCGGCGCGCTCTCCACCGCCGCCCTCGCCGAGGCGGACAAGCCCTTCGCAGGCACCGAGCTGAAGGTGTATAACTGCTACGACTACATCGACGAGGCCGTGCTGGGCATCTTCGAGGAGGAGACCGGCATTCATGTGAACTATCTGAACTACATCGACAATGAGGCCCTGTACACCCGCGTGTCCACCGGCGCGGAGGTGTACGACGTGATCGTACCTTCTGACTACATGATCGAGCGCCTCATCAAGGAAGACCTGATCGCGGAGCTGGACCTTTCCAACATCCCCAACATGGAAAACGTGCTGGACAGCCTGCTGGACCCCACCTACGATCCCGGCAACGCCCACTCCATCCCCTACATGTGGGGCACCCTGGGCATCGTGTACAACACCGAGATGGTATCTGAGCCCGTCACCAGCTGGACCGCTCTGTTGGATGAGAACTACGCCGGCAGCATCTTCATGATGGACTCCGTGCGCGATACCATCGGCCTGGCCCTGAAGACCCTGGGCTACTCCGTAAACAGCCACGACGAGGACGAGCTGGCGCAGGCCGGCGAATGGCTGATGGCCCAGCGCGATTCTGGCGTCGTGGGCGGCTATATCCTCGACCAGGCCAAGGACATGATGGCCAACGACGAGGCCGCCATGGCCGTGATGTACTCCGGCGACGCGCTCTACGCCATGGAGAAGAACGACAAGCTGGCCTACGTCATCCCGGACGAAGGCTCCAACATCTGGGTGGACGGCATGTGCGTGCCCAAGGCCAGCCAGAACAAGGAAGCCGCCGAGTGCTTCATCAACTTCATGTGCCGCCCCGACATCGCCCAGATGAACATGGAGTACATCTACTATAGCTCCCCGATCAGGCAGGTCGTCGAGAACCTGGGCGAGGAGGAGCTTGCCAGCACCGCCATGAACCCCACCGAGGAAATGGTCGCCCGCTGCGAATACTACAACGACATCTCCGACGTCGCCTATCTGTACGACGATATCTGGATGGACGTGCTTATGTAAGCCGGCAGGGCCGGCTGCCATCTGCTGCCGCCCTTCTATTATCAATCCCGTGCGCCACTGATTCAAGCGCACGGGATTTTCGTTGGAATTGTACATGATCATGAAAACGGAAGGTTTTCCAGGGCGGCGGGTTCTGTTGCCGCAGGCCTATCGAAGCGTTCAGGAACACGCCGACAATCATTTGTTGGATACTCCAAATTCTCTGTATACCACGTTATTCGTGTCCGGCCATATCCAATTCCTAATTCCCAATCAATCCCCTTCCTCCCTTCCAAAAAGCCTCGCCCCCTGAACCCTAAAGGCGGTTCAGGGGGCGGTCATTCAGACAAGCCTTATTTCTTATGCGCCCAGCGGTAGGCCCGGTTGATGGCGCTCTGGTGGTTGGA
Organism: Clostridia bacterium; assembly: GCA_030530315.1. GTDB lineage: Bacteria > Bacillota > Clostridia > Christensenellales > Aristaeellaceae > UBA2862. The sequence continues at coordinate 7,697 of JAUMVG010000086.1, forward strand.
ATTCACCTTGCTGGAGGCGTGGGTCAGGCTGTTGGAGGTGTGCAGGCAGAACTGGCCGTCGTAGTTGTTGTTGCGAATGGTCTGGTCGCCGTGGGGCAGCGTGTTGATGGCGCTGGCCACGTACTTGCCGCCGGCCTTGAGGATGACCGCGTGGGACTTCCAGGAGAACTTGCCCTTGGCGATGCGCTTCAGCTTTGCGGTATCGGCGGCGGTGGCGGGCTCCACATCGGCGTGGTAGTGGCCGCCCATGCGCTTGATGCGCACCGTGATGCCGGTGTCAATGTCGTAGATATAGCCGTAGTGGCCCTTCTCGAGCACGTGGCTGCCGCCGTTGAACCAGTCCATCTTCACCACCTTGGACTTCCAGGAGGTGTCGCTCTTGGCCTTGGCGGAAGCGGTGGAGACCTTGCTCCTGGACACGCAGCTGGCCTTGATGTAGCCGGTGGCGGAGCCGCTGGAGTTCTGCACCTTGTAGTAGCTGCCGCTCTTTCCCACCACGTACAGCTTCGTGTTCACGGCGACGGACCGCCGGGACGCGGAGGAGGACGCCTTGCTGTAGACATAGGTCTTGCGGCTGGCATAGGCCTTATACCGCTTGGCAGAGGACGAGGACGACTTGGATTTTGAAGAGGATGAGGACGATGCCGCCTTCAAATACTTCACCGGCATGTAGCCGGTCTTGCCGTTGACCTTGACCTTGGCCCACTTGCCGGAAACGGCCTTCACCGTCACGGACGTGCCTTTGCTGATCTTCGCGCTCTTGGCGGAAGTGGAAGCCGTTTTGTAGATCTTCGCGGAGGAAGAGCTGACCTTCGCCGCGGCGCTCTGGGCCATGGCGGGGGCAAGCATGGAAATGACGAGCAGGGAGAGCAGCACCATGCAGATTATCTTTTGTATACGGCTGGCCATGGTTGTTTCACCTTTCTTTGAAATTCTTTATCATCTAATTTCATTATATTACAAAAGTATTTCAAATAAAAGTGTGTTCCTTAAAATATACGGAGTTTGTCCAACCGCCGTCCCGATGGTCCATTTCCGGTCTTTTTTGCCCGACGATAACACATCTTTACCGTAATTTGCTGAAAATCAACCCCTTTGGGCGTATAATAGTGGTTGTCGGCGCCATCCCCGGACGCCGCCGATCCGGAAAACATCCTCTCTTTCCAAACGCAGCCATAAAAAACGAGGCCCCGGACCCGTCGTGGGACGGGGAGGGCCGAGACAAGAGATCCGAAGGATGCCAAATATGAAGATCTTCGACACACACGTTCACATCTTCCCGGACGCCATCGCCCAAAAAGCCGCGAACGCCATCGGGAGGTTCTACGAAAACTTCCACATGGAATGCGACGGACGGCTGGAGACGGCCATCCGCGTCACGGAAGCCGCGGGCGTCACCCGCTTCTGTGCCCACTCCGTAGCCACCACGCCCCACCAGGTGGACAGCATCAACGCCTTCGTGATGAACGCCTGGCGGCAGTATCCCGACCGCATCGTCCCCTTTGCGGCCATGCACCCCGCCCTGCCCGACCCCCGGGCCACGGCGGAGGCGGTCATCGCCGGGGGCTTCAAGGGCGTAAAGCTCCACCCGGAGATCCAGGGCTTCAACATCGACGCCCCGGAGGTGCTGGACATGATCGCGCCCTTTGAGGGCAGGCTGCCGCTGCTGGTGCACGCCGGGGACTACCGCATGGACAACTCCAGCCCCGAGAGGCTCAAGCACGTGCTGCGCGCCTTCCCGAAGCTGACGCTGATCTGCGCCCACCTGGGCGGCTGGACGGTGTGGCGCAGGGCGGCCCGGGAGCTGCCCGGCGAAAACCTGTACGTGGACACCTCCAGCGCGCTGTTCGCCCTCCGGCCGGACGAGGCGGTGCGCATCATCCGTGACTACGGCGTCAAGCGGGTGCTCTATGGCACCGATTACCCCATGTGGAGCCCTGTGGGCGAACTGAAGCGCTTCGAAGCCCTGAACCTGACCGACGGGGAGCGGGCCGACATCCTGTGGAACAACCACCTGGCGCTGTTCCCGGAGGACGCGGGCCCCGCCGAATGAATTCAGGTCGAAGGCACAATGCGTGTCGACGTGCTCCTGCCGATCCCGCCGACCCGGAAAACCCTCCGCTATCCTATCCAACCCAAGAAAAAAGAGAACCGCTCCTTCGAACGGTTCTCTCTTTGTTTATCCTGTGCCGATCAGCTGGCCTTCTTCAGGGCGCTCTTCTTTACGTAGCCGCCCTTGCCGCCCAGCGTCTTGATGTAGGCCCAGCTGCCCTTCGTCTGGTAGACGATGACGTGCTGGCCCTTGGACAGCGTGGTGACCCTCTTGCTGCCGGTGGAGGCCTTCTTGTAGACCTTGATGTTCCGGCTCTTGCAATAGTAGATCTGGTCCTTGTAGGCCGCGCCATAGGATTTCAGGAAGCCCCTGTACATGTAGCCCACGGTGCCATAGGCGGTACGCACGCGGCAGAAGGAGTTCTTCTGCTTGTCAAGATAGAAGACCTTGCTTCCCTTCTTGACGCTGGTCAGCACCTCATAGGCGGAGGAAGGGCCGCTGCGCACGCGCGCGCCGTCCACCGTCACCTGCAAAATCTCAATCTTTTTCCTGCTGGAAGCCGCCGACGCGCTCACCGGCGCGATCAGCGTGGCTGCAACCAGAATGACACACAACAGTGCCGTCAAAATCCTGCGCTTCATAAGCGTTACCCCCTAACCGTGCATGGTGGTATTTTATCATAATACACGGTCAAAATCAAGACGTAAAATCACATTTTTGTCCAAATTCGACGATATTTGTCGAATTTCGTTCAGTTAAAATATACCAGCTCTTCCTTGGGCGCTGAGGCGGGCGAAACCTTCTCCTCGATCAGTATGATCGCGTCCGTGTTGTGCAGCGGGCTGAAGCTCTTCTCCACTTTGGCGTCCAGGAAGATCCAGTCGTTGGTCTTGGGGGCCTCGCCGCTGAACTGGCACAAAAAGCCGATGCCGCCGATGTCTTCGGCGCAGCAGGTCATCACGTGGCGGCCGAACACATAGCAGTTCTTCGGCATGTCCTCCATGCGGAAGGCGCGGCCCCGGGCGTGGATGTGCTTGCCGTCGTAGCGGTCCGGATGCTCCAGCGCGTCCAGGTAGAAGGTGCCGAAGTCCTCGTCGCCGATCACCACGGGGTTGGCCTTCACGTCGTAGGGCAGGTCCTCGTCGGACACGCCGTCGTCGGTGGTGCCGTCCAGGTTCTCGAAGAAAATGCGGGTGCCACTGTTCAGGCCCTTGACCGCGCGACGCCAGGGGCTCTTGCGGCTGTTCTCGTCGCAGCGGTTGAAGATGACCAGGTCGGCCTCCTTCAGCCCGTCCGCCATGTACTTGCGCATGTTCTTCAGGTACATCTCGAAGGTGGAGGCGTCCACCAGATCGATGATCTGCGCCAGCGCCCAGCTGTCGGGCTTCTCGGCGGCATAGAGGGTCTCCAGCAACCAGGTGGCGTTGTACTCGATGATCACCCGCTCCGGCCGGTGCTCCCGGTTCATGCGCATCAGGCGCTTGCCGGCGATCTGCTTCGGATCGTCCAGGTTCACCAGCACCGCGTTGCCCTGCTTCAGCGCCTCGGGGTCGTACTCCTCCTCCCCCTCCTCGCAGCAGAGCAGCAGCGTGCGCTCGCCCTCGCTGAAGCCCTCATCGGTCAGCATGTCGGTGATGAATTTGGTCTTTCCGCTGCCCAGAAAGCCGGTGACGATGTATACGGGTACATTCATAGCGCTATGATCTCCTGACTCAGTTATCGGTGGAATGAAGCGCGGAAAACGGGTCCCGCGCGCCGAAGCGCGTTCCCCGTCTTCCGCCGTCCGTTTTCAATCAGATCCCGAACAGGGCCTTGATGGCGTCCTGGTTGATCTTGCAGCCGATGACGCACAGGCGGCCGGTGTAATCCGCGCCACCCTCGCGCACCTCGTACTCGCCGGGCACGTAGTCGAAGTGCAGCCAGCGGCCGTCGGTCAGCGGCAGGATGCCCTTCGCGCGCAGGATCTGGCCGTATTCGGCGCCGTTGCCGTCGTCCAGCTCCTCCAGAGCGCTGCGGATGGCGGCCTCCTCGAAGCGCTTGGGCGTCTCCACGCCGATGTTGTCAAAGATCTCGTCGGCATGGTGATGGCCGTGATGGTCGTGGTCATGGCCGCAGCTGCAGTGGTCATGATCGTGATGATGCTCGTGCTCGTCGTGATCGTGGTCGTGATGGTGCTCGTGCTCGTCATGGTCA
>JAUMVG010000087.1 GCA_030530315.1 Clostridia bacterium
ATTGCCGGCTCCTTCATCAGTCCTTTTACCTTGTCGCTATTTTAGTGACATTGGGATTGCTCCTCGCCGCCGTCATCCTATCTCTCATAGTTTCTCTGTTTTTGCCGCCGTTTTGCCTGTTGTGCTTCTCTTGCCTGTGTCACCAAATCGTCGATCTGCCTGCTCCCGAATACCTTCCGAAGGAGAGCATAGTCCTTGTTCTGCTCCCGCAGGACGGTGTTTTCCTCTTTGAGCCGGTCATTGCTCCGAGCCAGACCTTCATTGTCCTTGTACAGCTCTCCGTTTGTCTTATTGAGCCGATAATAGCTGTCCTGCACCTTGAAATACCGCACCAGGAGGCTTTTTACGAGCTTTTTCAGCCGTTTTACAAGGGGCTCCGCAAACTTGGCCTTGTAGGACTTGGCAGACATGAGTCCCTGCAGTTCGGGAAGCTGATACTCAGGATCGTGTTCCAGCTTATCTTCCATATCTTGATAGGATATCTGAAGCTCAGCGAGCTGCGCACCACCGAGATGGCGCAGCATGCCGAAGAAATGGCTGATCTGCGTGATCGGCATGCGGATGAGCTGGCTGAGGAGCGCAGGACACATCAGGATGATCTGATCGCATCCATAATGCGCGTCATGCAAGAGCACGCGAAGAAGGACTGAGTTTCCCCGCATGTGCGGGGTTGGAGCCGCAAGTTGAACGCATGAACGGCATAAGCCAGAGTTTTCCCCGTGTATGCGGGGTTGGAATCTATATGGGCATGGCTGTCAGATGTTGAAACTTCTGACAGTCAAGGTGCGAAATCGATAAATCAGGGCTTTTCGCACTGTCAAAAGTAGGTGTCAAAAGTAAAGGGGGTGAAGCGGCTTGATATACGGCTACATTCGCGTGAGTACAAGGCGGCAGGCAGTCAGGGGCAACTCACTTGAAGAACAACAGGAGATCCTGCGGGGATACGGATGCCAGGAGATATTCCAGGATGTGTTTACCGGTTCCGAAATGGATCGCCCGGGCTTCGAGGCCCTTGCCGCGAAGGTGCAGGCAGGAGACACGATCATCGTTACCAAACTGGACCGGCTTGGCAGGACAGCCATTGAAGGTTATACCACTGTCAAGCAGCTGGTGGATAAGGGCGTGACCGTGAATATCCTCAATATGGGGATCGTCGATATATCGACCCCTGTGGGCAAGGCTACACTGCAAATTATGTTAGCTTTTGCCGAGATGGAGCGCGAAATGATCGTGGAGCGGACGCAAGGCGGCAGGGCTTATAAACGTGCTACGGATCCTGGATACCGCGAAGGTCGTCCTCCCCTGCCGAGGCTGCAAGTGCAGGCTGCTCTGGAGGATCTGGAACAGTACAGCTACAAGGAAGCTGCCGCAAGGCACGGGATCAGCGAGTCCTCGCTGTATCGGGCGGCGAGGAAAGCAGGGTATTCAAAAGTGCGACAGTAAAAAAACAAGAGGCCGTCCTCATGGACGGTCTCTGTTTAGTGGAGCGACGATACAAGCCAAGTTCTTTACAACAAATGGTTCGTACCATCGTGCTTTGGTGGAGCATACCGGATTCGAACCGGTGACCTCTACAATGCGAATGTAGCGCGCTAGCCAACTGTGCTAATGCCCCATGTTTCCGACGCATACCGCATCGAACAAAAGAGAGTATAGCATAATTGGCCCAGAATTGCAATAGCCGGGAATGTAAAATTTGAACAGGTCGGCGGCCGGGCCTTCGGAAGCACGCCCGTCCGCGCCGCAAGTCCTGCCACGCCTGCGCCGCTTTCCCGGCATTCCCATTCGATTTGCCTTGACAGGCCATGCCCCGATGAAATAAAATATAGTAAGGGAAGTGGGCGCAATGTGGCCCGCGAACGATTCGACGAAACGGAGCGAGGCTTCAATGGTTCACGCGCGCGGGAACTGGCACAGGATGGCGGCGGCGCTGCTGGCGCTGCTGGCTTTGTGCGCCCTTTTCCCGGCGCGGATCGCGGCCCCCGCCGCCGCGGAGGCGGCGGAGGACGCCAGCCTCGCCATCGAGTTCACCGTCCGGCCCGGGGTGCTGGTGGCTCCTGGCGATGTCACGATGACCTTCGTCATCGTCAACCAGACCGACCTGCCCGTCCAGAACGTCTACCTCGCCTCCGCCGACGGCCTGCTGTCCGAGCCCATCGGCCAGATCGGCCCGCGGGAGAGCCAGACCCTCGTCCGCCCGCACACCGTCACCGAGGCGGAGTTGGACGCGGGGGCCATCACCTACACCGTCAGCCACGACGCCCGCGACCCCCAGGGCGAGAAGGTCTCCTACAGCCTCAGCGCCCCCATCACCCGCAGCGACGCCCGCCCCAGCGTGGACTTCACCCGCCAGCTGTCCTCGAACAGCGTCATCCATGGCGGCCAGGTCACCGTCACCTATCGGCTGGTGAACACCGGCAACGTGCCCCTCAGCGCGCTGCGCCTGCGGGACAGCCTGGGCGACTTCACCGGGCGGCTGGAGCAGCTGGAGGTCGGCGAGACCCGCGCCTTCATCAGCCGGGTCACCCTCAACGAGCCGGCGGAGTCCGCGCCTGTGCTGGAGTACGCCACGCCCTCCGGCCAGACGGCTTCCATCGGCCTGGACCCGGCCTCCATCCGCATCGCGGACAGCGCCCTGGACCTCTCCTTTTCCGTGGGCCGGTCCGTGTTCTCCCAGGACACGGCCGACGCCGTGCTGATCCTCACCAACAACGGCGACGTGGACTACCGGAACATCACCGTGCTGGACGACGTCTACGGCGGTGTCATCGCCGACGCGGTCACGCTGCCCGGCGGCGGCGCGCCGGTGGAGATCTCCCGCACCTACCCTCTGCGGGGCGAGGGGCAGTACCGCTGGCGCATCACCGGCAGCAGCTCCGCGGGCGAGGCCCTGGACCTGCGCACCGACACGCTGACGGTGTCCAACGCGCCTGAGGAACAGACCGTGGACATCCGGCTGGACGCCTCGGCCCGCACGCCGCGCATCAACCGCCCCGGCCAGGTCTCCTTTGACTTCGCCATCACCAACGCCGGCAGCGTGGTGGCCAGCGACGCGCTGCTCTATGAGGTCAACCAGGGCGAGATCCGCCGCCTGGCCGTGCTGCCCACCGGCGAGCCCACCCGCTTCGCCGCCAGCTACCGGGTGGACGGCAACAGCCAGTTCATATTCTGCCTGAACTACACCGACGCCCAGGGCCGCCAGCGCACGGTCTCCACCGCGCCCATCGAGGTGCGCGTCGCCGCCGACGGCGTGGCCCCGGAGCGCACCGAGGCCGCCGGAATGGCGCTCGAGGGCCAGTCTGTCAAGCCCGGCAGCAGCAGTTCCACCTTCGTGGTGCTGCTGATCATTGCCGGCGCGGCGCTTACGGTGATGATCACCATACTGGTCATCGCCTCCGTACAGGCCCGCCGGGAGCGCAGGCAGCGCATCGCCGCTGAAAAGAAGCGCATCCACGAGGAGCTGGGCAAGACCAACCCCTTCACCCCCGTCAAGGCCTCCACAGGGAAGAAAAAGAAGAAGTGACCTTAGAGTGTGTTTCTAAAGTCGAGGATGTGCAGTTTCGAGTGCATCGGGCTGCAGTTCAAGGCGATTTTCGCGGTGCCGCGTCCCAATCCACGAGATTGTGACGTCGGCAGTCGGCCACAGGCCGACCGACAAACCTGAAGGTTTGTCGCCTTGAAGGTTTGCTGGCGGCAAATCAAGGGAAATCAACGCAGAAATGCAGTTCGAGGTGCCGAAAATGCATGTTCGGGATTTTAGAAACACACTCTATATCCCCCGCACTTTCCCGCCGCGCCGCGGCGGATGCGATAAAAGCAGAAAGGATTTTGTATGGATACCGACAGTACGAGACTGCTCAAGCTCAGGAGCGGCAGCGAGATCCGCGCCGCCGAGCACCTGCTCACCGACTCCCGCGTGGAAAAGATCGGCTACGCCTTCGCCTGCTGGCTGGCGGAGCGCCAAGGCACCACCCCCGACACCCTGAGGCTGGCCGTGGCCCGGGATTCCCGGCCCTCAGGCGAGCGCATCATGGCGGCGCTGGTGCGCGGCATCACCGCCGCGGACAGCGACGTGTGGGACTGCGGCATGTGCGCCGCCCCGGCGCTGTTCATGACCACCCGCACCGGAGACCCCTCCCCCGCCAACGGCGCCGTGATGGTCACGGCCGGACGCGCCGCCGAGGCGCTGAACGGCCTGAAGTTCTTCACCGGCGAGGGTGGCCTGCGGGACGCCGACACCGCCGAGATCCTCGCCCGCGCCGCCCGCGCCGAGGTGCCGGAGCGGCTGGTGGTCAAGGTGGACGCCGCCGGGCAGTACGCGGAGCACCTGCGCCGGGTCGCCGCCCAATACCTGGAGGACGACGCCCTCAAGCCGCTGCTGGGCCTGCGCGTGGTGGTGGACGCCCGCGGCGCCGTGGGCCGCGACTACGCCCGCCTGCTGGATTCGCTGGGCGCGGACACCGAGGGCAGCCTCCTGCCAGAAGAGGGCTCCGGGGAGATCATCACCAACCCCGACGACCCCGCCGCCCTGGCCGCGCTGAAGCAGGCCGTGCTGGACCGGCGCGCCGATCTGGGCGTGATCTTCGACGCCGACGGCGAGCGCGCCGCCCTGGTGGACCAGAACGGCCGCGCCATCGACCACAACCGGCTGATCGCCCTCACCGCCGCCATGCTGCTGGACCAGAAGCCCGGCTCCACCTTCGTCACCGACAGCGTCACCAGCTCCGGCCTGTCCGCCTTCATCGCGGAGTGGGGCGGCATCCACTACCGCTTCAAGCGCGGCTACCGCAACGTGATCGAGGAGGCCGTCCGCCTGAACGCCGAGGGTATCGACTGCCCCCTGGCCATCGAGACCAGCGGCCACGCCGCCTTCCGGGAAAACGGGTTCCTGAACGACGGCATCTACCTGGCCACCCGCATCCTCTGCGAGGCGCTGAACCGCAAGCGGGAGGGCCAGACCCTGTCGCACCTCATCGAGGGCCTGAAGGAGCCGGTGGAGACCGTGGAGATCCGCCTGCCCATCCTGGAATACCAGGACTGGGAGCCCGAGGAGGAGGCCCAGGAGATCGTGGAGATCATACTGTCCCACACGCTGGAAAACCCCGCCTGGCAGGCCGCGCCGGACAGCCGCGAGGGCGTGCGCATCACCTTCAACCTGGACGGCGGCATCAACAACGCCTGGTTCCAGCTGCGCATGTCCGTGCACGACCCGGTGATGCCCCTGAACGCCGAGAGCGACGTGCCCGGCGGCGTGAAGCGCATCCTGGCCCAGCTCTACGAGCTGATCCGGGGCACGGAGCTGCTGGACCTGGAGCCGCTGCGCCGGGAGCTGGAATGATCCCCCATTTTGTTGCCAAAATCGGCCGACGAGCCTTGTCCGCGCGGCGGTTTGTATGTTATAATGGTGTGTGGAAGTCTGTCGTCATTAAAAACCGACTATTTATTTTATACAGATAGGAGTGTATTCCCATGAACAAAGAATGCCTGGTCGTCAACGCGATTCGCATCCTGACCGCCGAGGGCGTGCAGAAGGCCAAGTCCGGCCATCCCGGCATGCCCATGGGCGCCGCCCCCGCGGCCTATGCCATCTGGGGCAAGGAGATGAAGCACAACCCCGCCGACCCCAAGTGGGTCAACCGCGACCGCTTCGTGCTGTCCTCCGGCCACGGCTCCATGCTGATCTACAGCCTGCTGCACCTGTTCGGCTACGGCCTGACCATCGATGACCTGAAGCAGTTCCGCCAGTTCGGCTCCCTGACCCCCGGCCATCCCGAGTACGGCCACACCGTCGGCGTCGAGACCACCACCGGCCCCCTGGGCCAGGGCATCGCCAACGCGGTGGGCATGGCCATGGCGGAAAAGCACCTGGCGGCCAAGTTCAACCGCGAGGGCTTCAACGTGGTGGACCACTACACCTACTGCATCCTGGGCGACGGCTGCATGATGGAGGGCATCTCCCACGAGGCCTGCTCTCTGGCCGGCACCCTGAAGCTGAACAAGCTGATCGCCGTCTATGACGACAACGAGATCTCCATCGAGGGCAGCACCGACCTGGCCTTCCGTGAGGACGTGCCCGCCCGTTTCCGCGCCTACGGCTGGAACGTGATCGACGTGACCGACGGCAACACCTGGTGCCAGGTGGACGCCGCCCTGAAGCTGGCCAAGAAGTCCGACAAGCCCACCCTGGTGGTCACCCACACCACCATCGGCTACGGCTCCCCCAAGGCCGGCATGAATTCCGCCCACGGCGAGCCCCTCGGCGAGGAGAACATTGCCATCACCAAGAAGAACCTGGGCTGGCCCTGCGAAGAGCCCTTCGCCGTGCCCCAGGAGGTCTATGACTGCACCGCCGAGACCCGCGCGGCCGGCGCCAAGGCCCAGGCCGACTGGGAGGCCCTGTTCGCCGAGTACGCCAAGCAGTATCCCGAGCTGAAGAAGGAGTGGGACGTCTGGTTCTCCGACGAGCTACCCGTCGACCTGTGCAAGGACGAGGAGCTGTTCGCCTTCGAGGGCAAGTCCGCCACCCGCAACTCTAGCGGCGTGACCCTGAACCGCCTGGCCGAGCGCATCCCGAACCTGTTCGGCGGCTCCGCCGACCTGGCGCCCTCCAACAAGTCCAACATGAAGGGCAAGGGCGACTTCTCCGCCGAGACCCCGGACGGCCAGAACATCCACTTCGGCGTCCGCGAGCACGCCATGGCGGCCATCTGCAACGGCATCAAGCTGCACGGCGGCCTGCGCCCCTACTGCGCCACCTTCTTCGTGTTCTCCGATTACATGAAGAACGCCATGCGCATGAGCTCCATCATGAACCTGGGCATCCCCTACATCCTCACCCACGACTCCATCGGCGTCGGCGAGGACGGCCCGACCCATCAGCCCATCGAGCAGCTGGCCGGCCTGCGTGCCGTGCCTGGCCTGGTGGTGTATCGCCCCGCGGACAGCAAGGAAGTCGCCGCCGGCTGGATCGCCGCTATGACCGAGAAGCATCCCGTGGCGCTGGTGCTGACCCGTCAGGACCTGCCCCTCTACGAGAAGAGCGGCCTGGACGCGCTCAAGGGCGGCTACGTCATCTCCGACTGCGACAAGGCGACCCCCGACGTGCTGCTGATGGCCTCCGGTTCCGAGGTCGAGCCCTGCGTCGAGGCCCAGAAGCTGCTCAAGGAGGAGGGCATCGCCGCGCGCGTGATCTCCATGCCCAGCTTCGAGCTGTTTGACCAGCAGTCCGACGAGTACAAGGAGTCCGTCATGCCCAAGGCCGTGCGCGCCCGCGTGGCCGTGGAGGCCGCCGCCACCTTCGGCTGGCACAAGTACGTGGGCCTGGACGGCGCGGTGATCGGCCTGGATCACTTCGGCGCCTCCGCTCCCTACAAGTTCCTGTTCAAGGAGTACGGCTTCACCGCCGAGAACGTGGCCGAGACCGCCAAGAAGGTCATTGGCTAAACAGAATCCATTGCAAAACGGAGTCCCGCGCCACCGCGCGGGACTCCACTTTTTCAGCTATAGAAGTTCGGAGCGCCTGCCACATCGGCAGGCGCTCCGTTCAAATCTGTTCCATTCCCTCAGCGCCGCCTTGCGAACAGCGCCGTCAGCTTGCGGGTGTTGCGCACCCGCTGGGCCTCCTCCAGCGCCCGGGCGTACTTCACGCAATCCGGGGCCTGGTGGACGGCGACGGTCAGGTAGATCAGCGCCTTCTGGACGTCGTCCTGGCACATCAGCACCGCGCCAAACAGGTAGTTCCACTCCGCGCAGCGGGTGTTGAAGCCCATCAGCAGCTTCCGGGCGGACTGGTATTTGCCGGTGTCGATCAGCGCCTGGACCCGGCGCAGGGCCTCCTCGTCGCTGTCGACGGCGGCGCGGGCGTCCTTCAAGCCGCTCAGGCACAGCTTGTAAGCCGTGTTGATCGCGGCCATCTTCTCGTTGGCCCAATCCCGCTCCGGCCCCGCCATGAAGCGATCCGGGTGCCAGCGGCGCGCCAAATCCCGGTACGCCGCGCGAATCTCCTCCCGCGTGGCCGTTACCGGCACATTCAGCAGCTCGTATGCGTTCAAGGCCTTCACCCCGTCCTTCAGCCGTCTCAGCAGCGTATGCGATAATCCTTCTATAATATGCGCATTATAGCATTCCCTTCTGATTATTGTCAAGATTTCGCCGCTTAACATACCTCCCCGGGCGGGCGGACTGCACGCATCAGACACGAAACATTATTTCAAAATTGTTAAATTTGTTTCAGAATTGATTTTTATGGCTCAAAACCCTTTACTATTCTGCGGAAATCAGGTACAATAGTCATACAAAAGAGAAATTTCCGTCATATTTTATCTATAAAAGGTCGTGATTGCTGTGAAAGCATTGAATAATTTGAGAAAGGCACCAAAGCCGCGCCATCCAAAGCCCGCCCGGGTCAGGTCGCCCCAGGCCATCGCGCGCAGGCGCGCCACCCTTCGCACGGCGCTGTGGCTGCTGGTGCCGCCGGTGGGCCTGGCCATGATGTGGCGCTCCAGCTGCCACTGGCGTCCCTGGGTGAAGGCGGCCATTTCCGGCGTCATGGTCGCGGCGGTCATCGCCGTGCTGGCCTTCCCCACCCCCCGCGCCGCCATGGACGGCGGCGTGGAGCTGGTCACCAACCGCCCGGAGGTGGAGGTCTACGGCCCCGACCTGCCCACGTTCATCGTGCCCGGCTACACCAACGACCAGACGGAATCCGTCATCGTCAACGCGGAGCAGAGCGACGTCCACTACGTCTACGCCGCTGACGGCGCGGAGTGCTACCACGAGTACAAGTGCAAGTTCGCCTTCGCCAGCTCCCAGCGCTTGACGGTCTACGAGGCCTACTACCTGGGCTTCCGTCCCTGCGGCCGCTGCAAGCCCCCGATCTACGACCCCGTCACCAACACCGTCACGGAGCAGCAACAGGACGAATAAACAGATATCAAACCCCTTGCCGAAAACCGGCAAAGGGATACAAAACCGGCGTGGCCATTGCGGTCACGCCGGTTTATTTCTGTTCGAAGCTGGCGGCATATATCCGTCGTCCCGCAAAGGCGCATACGGCAAGGCCAAATCACGCCTTGGCGAGCAAGCGCTCCTTTTCCTTCCGCGCCACCGTCACCGAGGAATCCATCTCCTCCGTCAGGCCCCACTCGTTTTCCAGCAGGTCGAGGATCCGGTCATAGGTCTTCGCCGCGCCGGCATAGTCGCCCATGATCTCGCGGACGTCCGCGATGCCCATCAGGGCGTCCTGGAAGCGGGGCCGCCTGCGATCGGCGGCAAAGGCGCGCTCATAGCAGTCAATGGCCTTTTCATAGCTGCACTTGGCGGCATAGTATTGCGCGGCCTCAAACAGTACGGCATCGTCCTCCGGCTTCTCCGCCAGCAGCTCCTCCATGATCCGGTCCGCGGCGGGCTCGTCGAAGCGCGCCAGCGCGATGTAGGCGCGGTAGACCCGCTTCATGACCGGGTGCGCCTTTTCCAGCGCGCTGTAGCGGTCCAGCCACTTGTCCGCCTCGTCGGCCCGGTGGTCGGCGATGAGGTTATCCAGCAGATACATGTAGGGCAGCGGGGTGTCGGGATTGGCTTCCACCACCTCCCGGTAGAAATTGACGGCCCGGGTGTGGTTGGCGATGTTCCAGTCCCAGACGGCGTGGTTCTCCGCCTTGTCCAGTATCCACTGGCAGCCCTTCTCACCGGGCGCACGCAGAATCGCCTCCTTCGCGTAGCGCGCCGCCTTCTTCCCCTCCGCGTTCATGCGGTGCCAGTAGAGGTAGGCGATCAGCTCGGTGGCCCGCTTCCCGTGCTGTTCGGAGGTCAGCTGCCCCTTCAGGAACTCCTCGTACTCCCAGAACACGTCCTGGGGAAGCTCCTCCTCCGCGTCCATACGGTTCTCGATGCGGTTGAGGCGCTGCTCCGTGCTCAGGTCGAACAGGTCGTCGATGGTGACGCCGAAGACCTCCGCCAGCAGCGGAAGCGCGGTGATGTCCGGCATGGCCACGGCGTTTTCCCACTTGGACACCGACTGCGCGCCGATCCCCAGCTTTTCCGCCAGCTGCTCCTGCGTCAGCCCGGCCTTGAAGCGCAGCTGCCTGATTTTCTTTCCCAGTTCCATATGCAAAACCTCCTCAAAGCAAATCGCTCTTGATTACAAACCCATTATACGAAACCGGTTCCCGGAATTCAATAACGCAGCTTTCGAGTCGACTCGCCCATTGGTGGAGCGCAAGACAAACCAAAGGAGGCCGCTTCCCTGCGAAGCGCCTCCTTCGATTTGTCCTCGTCCCGGCATTTCCAATTCTCAATTCCCAATTCTCAATTTCTCAAACTATGCAGCGGCGCGGGGATCCTGCCGCCGCGATGGATGAACTCCGCCGCGGAGAAGCCGCGCACGGGGATCACCGGGGCGTGGCCCAGCAGGCCGCCGAACTCCACGCTGTCCCCCACCACCTTGCCGGGAGCGGGGATCACGCGCACGGCGGTGGTCTTGTTGTTGACCATGCCGATGGCGGCCTCGTCGGCGATGATGGCGGAGACGGTCTCCGCGGGGGTATCGCCGGGGATGGCGATCATGTCCAGGCCCACAGAGCAGACGCAGGCCATAGCTTCCAGCTTCTCCAGGCTCAGCGCGCCGCGCTCAGCGGCCTGGATCATGCCGATGTCCTCGCTGACGGGAATGAACGCGCCAGACAGCCCGCCCACGTGGGAGGACGCCATCACGCCGCCCTTCTTCACCGCGTCGTTCAGCAGCGCCAGCGCCGCGGTGGTGCCGTGGGTGCCGCACACCTCCAGGCCCATCTCCTCCAGGATGGCGGCCACGGAGTCGCCCACCGCCGGGGTCGGGGCCAGGGACAGGTCCACGATGCCGAAGGGCACGTTCAGGCGGCGGCTGGCCTCCCGGGCCACCAGCTGGCCCACGCGCGTGATGTGGAAGGCGGTGCGCTTGATGGTCTCGGCCACCTCGTCGAAGCTCGCACCCTTCACGCCCTCCAGGGCCACCTTCACGACGCCCGGGCCGCTGACGCCCACGCTCACCGCGCAATCACCCTCTCCTGGGCCGTGGAACGCGCCCGCCATGAAGGGGTTGTCCTCCACGGCGTTGCAGAACACCACCAGCTTCGCGCAGCCCAAGCCGCCGCTGGCGGCGGTGTTCGCCGCGGTCTGCTTCACCACCTCGCCCATCAGGCGCACGGCGTCCATGTTGATGCCGGCCCGGGTGGAGCCCACGTTCACGGAGGAGCAGACCAGGTCCGTGGTCGCCAGCGCCTCCGGGATGGACTCGATCAGCCTGCGGTCGGCCTCGGTCATGCCCTTCTGCACCAGCGCCGAATAGCCGCCGATGAAGTCCACGCCCGCGGTCTTGGCCGCGCGGTCCAGCGCCCGGGCCACCTTCACGGGGTGCCGGATCGCGCCGGTCACCAGCGCCGCCGGGGTCACGGAGATGCGCTTGTTCACGATGGGCACGCCGTAATCCCGCTCGATCTCCCGCCCCACCTTCACAAGGTTTTCCGCCCGGCGGGTGATGAGCTCATAGATGTTCGCGCACAGCCTGTCCTCGTCCTCGGACACGCAGGACAGCAGCGAGATGCCCATGGTGATCGTGCGCACGTCCAGCTTCTGGTGGTCGATCATGCTCAGGGTCTCCAGGATCTCGGAGGTATTGATCATATGCATAGGAAATACTCCTTCAATTAGCAGAGGTTTGCCCCAATATCAATCCAACGGCGAATGAGAGTTGAGGGTTA
>JAUMVG010000143.1 GCA_030530315.1 Clostridia bacterium
GATCGGTGATCTTGCGCTTGACCATCTTGATGGCCTCATTCTGGTTGATGCCGCGCACGTGCATGGTGACAAGAAGATTGCCCTCTACATCCATAAAGTCCGTCAGGATACGGTCCTGAATCTCCGGAGCCAATATTTGCAGGAAGGATACCGCGCCATACATTTCACCGATGCGGAAGCGGCGTGTCTCACCAAACTCGAAAGAGGAAGGCGCAATAAAATCCTTGACGGACAGGCCGCTTGCCGGGAGCCAATCCCATTCAAAGGCAAACTTCCCGCCCTCCGGATGGAGAAGGCCATGCAGCAGCGCTAGCCGCTCCTTGCCGTTCAGTACGCTTGCGCCTGCGCCCATGACCTTAAAGCGATTCAGCGTATCCGCCTCAATACGGGAAAATCTTGCCCGCGCCGCCGGAAGGCTCTCCGCCTCAATGGTCAGCGTGACATATTTGCTTTTCACATAGCCGTTGTTGCCGCGCTCATACTGCGTTTGCAGGATGCCGGACGCTTCCGCCCGCATATCATCCAGCGCGTCGCCCTGGGCGTCCATGCCGAACAGACTGCCGTCCCGGTCCTCATGGCGGCTGCACAGCGTCATTTGCACGCCGATGGAGGGATCGTAGCCGTTATAGAAATCACAGAGGCGTTCAAAGATATCCCGCTGATCGTCCGGCCCTGCCAGACGGTAGTTGACGTCCTCATAGGCTATGGTTTTGGAGAAAAGCCGGTCATCCAGCCTGCACAGACCGTCCGGGTACAGATTCCGAAACGGGATGCTGTCCTGCACGGTATGGGGCTTACCGTCGCCCTTGGCCTGTCGGATGATAGTCTCGATCTGTTTTCGCTCCGCCCGCGTGAGCTTACGCCTTGCGGTGGGCTGTACGTTTCCCGATTTTGCCGCTTTTTTCAGCAATCGCCCGTACCTCCTTTTCCAGTTGTGCCTGCCGTACCAGGGCAGAATAAGCGTTGTTGGTCTGATAGATGCGCCGCTTCGGGCGGATAAACTTGCATTGAATCAGATGCCCCAGGATCACTTCCAGCGTTTGCCCGTTCTTTTCATACAGGGCGAACAGGAAGAACGGAAGCATGACAAGGATCATGCACAGCGCCGCCGAGGTTGTACCCATGCTGCTTTTGCTCAAAAAGAAAAGCGGCACTCCTACCAGCGCCGCCGATCCGAAACACACAAGCTGCCGCTTCGTCAGGCCGAACAGCACCTTGCTTTTTACTTTTGTCAGATCCTTTGGGATCGTTACGTATGCCAAAATTGATACCTCCTTTAATGCGCTCCGAACAGACTTTTTGCGAGGCTGCCGGTTTTGAATAGGGTGTAGCACAGCAATACCGTGTAGCCCATGCACTCCCAGATCGCCACCGTGATATCATCTCCCACGGCGATATTCTGAACCAACACCGCATAGATGCCGACGCATACCATAATAAGAAATGCCTGGAAACCCAGCGCCAACAGGGACTTCAGGTAGTTCTGCCCTGTATGGCCCCATTCCCGGTTGACCATCGTAGCAAATGGGATCGGGCCGACAGACACGGTCAAATATACCTCAATCATCCTGCCATAGATCACAAGGAAGATGGCAATGGTGAGGATATGGGAGCAGAGCCCCACCACGATACTCTGAAACCACAGTCCCAGCAGCGAGCCGATGCTCCAATCCGCCAACGTCGTTTCCAGATCACCGATGACGCCGGAAATGTCGATCCCCGCGTCTGAGATAATAACGCCTGCGCTCTGATCGACCACGTTCTGCGCTACATCGAATACTGCCATGACGATATTCCAGGTGTTCGTGACGATCAGCACCGCGCAGAAGGTCTTGAAAATCCACTTCCAGAAAAGCCAGGTGTCAAAATCATGGAGATTATTTTTCTCGACGA
>JAUMVG010000001.1 GCA_030530315.1 Clostridia bacterium
TCTGGGTGTAGCGCAGTTTGGTAGCGTGCTTGAATGGGGTTCAAGAGGCCGGAGGTTCGAATCCTCTCACCCAGACCATTTCCCGAAGCCGAAGAGCTTCGGGATTTTCATATGAAAAGTGGCGGCAACGCTTGACACGCTACCGCCGATGCTGTACAATGGTGTTGTAGCAGGGAAGCATCCCGCTGTAGTGAAAACTACATCAAAACGCCTCCGAGTAGCCGCTAACTACCCGGAGGCACTTTTTATCTAACGCTTGCCGAAGTAGATCGTCAATGCGAGACTTGCAACAGCAATCAGAGCCATGAACAGATCAAGGTTCGTCATACCATCACCTCCCGCCTTATGTGTTCAGCGGGAGTGCTTCCGGGCCATCATCCAGCGAAATGATTATACAATATGAGTAACCTATCGTCAATCCTTTTATATAGATCAACGACTTGCCTCAGATCGGATTTAATTAATCTTGAAGCAGGTCGTTGTCTTTCAGAATCTCAGTTGTTATTTCTCGAATGAAGCTTTCCAGCTCCGCTGCGCTGCGGGGCATGCGCCGCGGAGGCTTGGGCGGGGCAACGTAGTTCGGGACAAAGGGTGCGTCCAGGGTGTCCGTGCGGCCCAGCAGGTAGTCCGTGGAGGTGCCCAGCGCGTCTGCGATGCGCACCAGCGTGTCCAATGCGGGAAGCTGGTCGGTGGTCTCATAGCGACCGATCATCGTGCGAGCGATATCGGCCATTTCTGCCAATTCTTCCTGCGTGATACCACGTAGCACACGAACTTCACGTAGCCTTCCACTAAATACTCCCATAGAACCACCTCTATGTTGAATAGTGTACCACAATAGGGGCAGAGTTATAAATGACTTAGAAGGTTCATAATCAAGTTGACAAATCCGTTATTGTAGTGCTAAAATTGATGTATCACATTAAGTGCATGCCGATGAAGTGTATAATACTCATTATGATTTGAGCTTAATATGGTACAACAATGGATGGGAGGCGTTAGTATGAGGAAGTTTATTGCAATGCTGTTGGTGATTGCGTTTGTAACAATTGGAAATGCTTTTGCGGTATCATTTGATGATTACAAAGGTGTATGGGTTGCAACAGCCGCAGAATCAAATGGTAAGGAGATTTCTCTGGATGAGACAGGGGCTGATTTCAGGGCTGAAATAGTTGGAATCAATGTGATTATCACAAGTGAGTACTTTAGGTATAATCACATGGAATTCAATTCCAGGTATAATAGCGGAGTCATAATGTGCAGGAACGACGTGGCAACCATGCGGTTTGAACTTAAGGACGATAATACTATTTTAATGCACTATTCAAATGACGCTTTTGGAATTGATTTCAATATGACGCTTGAACGCAGCGAAAATGACGTAGCAGAAAACGAGGTAACACCTGTTCAGGAAGCAACGCCTGCTCCAACGCCTGAACCAACTGCTACTCCGACCCCTGAGCCTGGGTATGAAACATTGCAAAAGGGTAGCAAGGGTGAGGCGGTTAAACGCTTGCAAGAGAGACTCATTGAGTTGAACTATTTGACGGGAAGCGCTGATGGAGACTTTGGCAACAAAACCAAGGAAGCTGTGGAGAAATTCCAGAGAGCGGCAGGATTTTGCTGTGTATGTTTTGCATTCGTACCCTTGACTTTTGATCTCTATACCGTAAATGCTCATGTGGGCGAGTTGAATTGTATTTTTCGATATACTTTGAAACTAGTTGTTTCAACTCTCTTAGAGACTTTGGATAACCATTTAAGAAGATTGCTTCGCGCTTGAGAGTATTGAAGAACGATTCAGCGACAGCATTGTCGTGAGGAGTATGAGGGCGAGAATAAGAATGCTCTACCCCGAGTTCTTGGAGCTTCTGGTTAAAACTATAAGACGAAAAGCAGGAGCCGTTGTCTGTATGAATAATGAGTTCTTTTGGCTTTCTATCCTTGTAGGCGTCCATAAAAGTCCGTTTAGTAAGTTGTGTACTATTATTCCTTCCAACATTACTGCTCACGACCTTTCTAGAATGAAGATCAATATAGGCGCAGATATAATAATAACGATTATGTACTGACAATGGAGACGTATCGCTTACCCATATGTATGCTATCCGTACCTTTACAAGCAGTAGCGTCACCGCGATTAATAAAATTGGTGCAGAGGATGAAAAGTCCGTCAAAGAAATACTGTTGACCATGCCTTGCCGTTACCGGGGCTATAAAAATGGGGGAGGCGATATCCAAAGTTGACGTCCATTAATTGTACAACGCTCCCGCACGATGCGAGGGTTTTCGTTGTACAATAAATGGGCCAGCGCAAAGTGGTGCGCTGGCCCTAAAAGCATGTGTTTCTGAACTGGGAATCACAGATCGATTATGAAATTAATCCGGATCTGAATCGCATACGATGGTGGAAAGCGGCACGGATTCCTTGATTTCGGGCATTTGCGATTCCTCCGTGTTATTAATCGGTAAAAATATAGCATTCCTATCGTAAAAATGGAATGCTTGAATTTGATGTTATGTTTCTGATTTAGCTTATTTTCGTATATCATCAAATTTAATAACAATAAATCGAATTTATGGTTTATAATGCTGCCATAGGAAGAATAAGGGGGGCGCTTTTATGCTGCTGGATCGCACGGACAGGATTGAAATGCTGCTGGACCTGATCGCCTGTGACCACGATATCGCCTACTGGTGCTATGATTCAAAAAAGCAGCTCCTGGAGAGCACCTCTCCCCACGAGCGCATTTTCACGATGGTGTTCCAGCACACAGGGTACCTCGACCTGGCAAACAGCTATGCGCAGAGCGACGCCCCGATCATCGTGCAGGGCATGATGGATGTGACATGGATCATTGTGCGCCAGTTTTCCGAGGAGCACGTTCTCCAGTTCTTCCACGTGCTGGGACCGTTTTTCAACTCGCTGACCTCTCCGGATCTGTCCACGGGCCTGCCGGACTTCATCGAAGAGCGCATCGATTCGCCCCGTTGGAAGGCGCGCTTCAACGCGGCGATGAGCGACCTGCCCGCGCTGCCCTCCCTGGTCTACAGCCGGTACGCGCTGATGCTTCACTACTGCGTCACCGGGGAGCGCCTGCACGACAGCGACTTGCTCTATCCGACCCGTCAGGAGCTTGCGCTGCTGCCGGAAACCCTCGAGGGCCAGCCGCCACGGGAGCATCTGCTCAGCCACCGCCAGCTGAACGTGCTGCTCAAGATGCTGGAGGACGGCGACATGAATTACCGCCTGTTCCTCTACAACGAGGACAACGTGCTGCCTGTGCGCAGCTATGCGGATAATCCGCTTCAGGACGCGCGGATCGCCTGTGTCATATTCACCGCGCTGTGTACGCGCACCGCCATGAAGGGCGGGTTGACCTACGCCGTGTGTATATCGCTGGAGGACGCCTATATCCGCAGCCTCCTGCTGTGCAATACCATGGAGGCGATCACCGACACCAAGAATCAGATGTACGAGGATCTTATTCACAGGGTCTATAAGGCGCGCCACGACCAGGGCTATTCCGCCCTGGTGCAGTGCAGCTGCGATTATATCCAGATGCACCTGTCCGAGCCCTTGAACATTGGCGTGCTCGCCGCCCGGCTGAACTATGCCAAGTAATACCTGTCCCGCAGGTTCAGGGAGGAGACGGGCATGAGCGTCAACAGCTATATCAAGAAAAAAAGAATCGAGCTGTCGCAAACGCTATTGCTCAATTCCGATGATAATATCGACGATATCGCCGTGCGCTGCGGCTTTGTCTCACGCAGCTTTTTCACAACGGCCTTCACGCGGGAATGCGGCGCGTCGCCTTTGAAATTCCGGGAAGCCAATCGGAAGGACTGAAGGGACGGCGCTCGCTGGATATGGACGGCGCCCCGGGAGAACATGGCCTTTTCCGGCTTGCCCCAAAGGGGCAAGCCGGTTTTGACGATCCACAGAATCGGCGAAATCACTTTGGAGCCCCGCATGGTGAGGGGCAGGAAGAAGCGCAAATAATGTCCTATGGCCAAAGGTTGTGCTTCGAATTTTTATTTCATGTTCGATTGCCGCCAATTGCTTCATACTGAGCCAAGAAAAACGGATGTCAAACAGGTGTGGCCCCACAATGGAGCTTTCATCCGGCGCGAATCACCCAACGGTGTTGACGGGACGGCCCTCGAGGAAGGCGCGGAGGTTGTCGACGGCGATGTCCATCAGCCGCTGGCGGCTCTCCCTGGGCGCCCAACTGATGTGGGGCGTGATGAGGCAGTTCCTCGCGCCGAGCAGCGGGTTGTTCTCGCGGATGGGCTCGGTCTCCACCACGTCCACGCCCGCGTAGTAGATCTTGCCGCGCTCCAGCGCCTCCGCCACGTCGGCCTCCACGATCAGCGGGCCGCGGCTGTTGTTGATCAGGATCACGCCGTCCTTCATCTTCGCGATGGTCTCGGAGCGGATCAGACCGCGGGTCTCAGGGAACAGCGGGCAGTGCAGGGAGATGACGTCGCTTTGGGCGAGCAGCTCGTCCAGGGAGACGTATTCGCCAATCTCCCGCCCCTCTTCGCACTCCAAGCTGTCATAGGCGAGGACGCGCATTCCCAGTGCCCGGGCGATGCGGCCCACCGCGCGCCCGATCTTCCCGAAGCCGATGATGCCCATCGTCTTGCCGGCCAGCTCGATCAGCGGGTAGTCCCAGAAGCACCAGTCCGCATTGTTTGCCCAACGGCCCGCGTGGACGGCCTGGTCGTGGTGGCCGATGTGGTGGCAGATCTCCAGCAGCAGCCCGATGGCGAACTGGGCGACGGCCTGGGTGCCGTAGGTGGGGATATTGGTCACGACGACACCGGCTGCCCGGGCCGCCTTCACGTCGACGACGTTGTAGCCGGTGGCGAGCACCCCGATATAGCGCAGGCAGGGACAGGAGGCGATGGTCGCCGCGGTGATGGGCGTCTTGTTGGTGATGGCGATTTCGGCGTCGCCGATGCGGCTGACGATCTCCGCCTCAGGCGTCCGGTCGTACACGGTCAGCGCGCCCAGGGCCTCAAAGCCCTCCCAGCTGAGGTCGCCGGGATTCTCCGTGTAGCCGTCCAGTATGACAATCTTCATGGTGATAATCCTTTCAGTCCTCCAGCATCGCCCAGGCGCGCCGGATGACGCGCTTGGTGTTTGCCAGCACGACGTCGGCGTCCTCGTCCTCCTGGGGCTTGATCTCAATTGACATGATGTAAGGCGCTTCGGCGCGGAAGAACCCCTCGTCGCGGAGCACGCGGAAAAAGTCTGTCAGCTCCGCCACGCCGTTGACGCTGTTTGGGAAGCCGAAGCGCGGGTGCTTGTCGCCGTAGGCCGGACAGCCGGGCGTCATCACGGCGTTCCCGATGTGGAAGTGGGTGATGTAGGGCCGCATGGCGCGCACCGCGAATTCCGGCGTCTCGTGGGTGATGGGCAGGTGGCTCAGGTCCACGACGAGGCCGAAATTGGGACACTGGCTGCGCACCTGCGCGGCAAAGGCGGCGGCCAGCGGCGCGGGCCCGATCAGCGCGCGCTTGTCCACGTCGTAGTCGAAGACTTCCATCTCAACCATCATGCCGTATTGCCGGGCGTGGCGGCACAGCGCCGTCACGGTTTTGAGGAGCTGCTCAAGGCACGCCTCCTTCGTCTCCTCCGTCCAGCGGCCGGAGAGGATGCAGACGCCCTCCGCGCCGAGCTCGCGGGCCTGGTCCGTCAGCTCGATGAGCGTCCGCTCCGCCCGGGCGCGCTCCGACTCGTCGAGGGCGTTGGGGTTGACGCCGCCCAGTATCACCGGGTGCATGCCGGCGCAGACGCCCATGTGGGCGGTTTCAAACAGCTTTCGCGCGGAAGCGCGGGCGTCGGCGCCATCGATGGGCGGAAGCTCCACGACCTCGAAGAAGTCGTCCTTCGCTAACGCGGCCAGCGAGTCCTCCAGCGCATACCGGGGCTGCGGATGGAGCATCCACTGCACCACGCCCATGCGAAAGTACTGCTCTATGGGTGCTTTCATCTATGATTTCTCCCTTCTGACTCAACTCATATGCTTCGGCAGTAGATCCGCGCGTCAAAGGAGTTGCCGATGACGATCGCGCCGCCGTCGGAGTCCTCATCCATGCAGGCAAAATCCAGGCTTCCCCCCAGATCGTCGAAGCCGCCCTTGCCATTCAGCCGCCACAGCCGGTGGTCGATGCCGATCAGGCCGACCTTCAAGGCGCCGCCGGGCAGCTTCAGCGCGTTGACCAGCCGGTTGAACTGTCCGCCCAGGCATTCCCATTCCGCCCATTCGCCGTTCAAGGTGGGCCTTGTGATGCGGTACAGCTTGCGATCGTAGCCCAGCGCGTAGACATCCATGCCGCCCCCGGCGTTCTGAACGCTGGCACAGCGCCCGCGCACCACGTTGCCGAGGCGCGTCCAGTCGTGCCAGCCGTTGGTGTAGTGCCGGATCGTCCAGAGCGCTCCGGCGGGGTCGCACACCAGCAGCTCGGGATAGCCCTCGCTGTTGTTGCTCAGGCAGAGCCCATAGCTGCCGACGCCGCCGATGGATTCCCACTGGGACCACAGGTCGTTGTCGTAATCCATGGTCCAGCTGTGCCAGATCGAGCCGTCGAGCCCGATGGCGAACACCTCAAGGCCGCCATAGTGGCGCTCGATGGCGAAGAACTCGGAATCGGTGTACATGTCCAGGGGCTTGAAGGACCAGGGCTGCGTGCGAATGCTGTCCGGCGACGACCAGAAGTCCCACAGCCGGCCGTCGATGCCCTGTACGAAGAGCACCACCTGTCCGTCCTTGCCGAAGCGGGCCGCAAAGAAGCGGCCGGAGGTGCTGTCGTTCTGCGTGGTCGTGAGGTTGTTGGGGGAGTACCAGTCGGTCCAAAGCGCGTTTTTGCAGGCGGACGATTGCCAGAACTTGTTCTCTCTGCCGCGCAGGAGGAGGTTCAGCTTCCCGTTGGCGTCGCGCACCGTGCAGTATTGGCGGGCCCTCGCGGAGATGTTCTGCGCGGTCCAGCCGGTCCAGCTGTCCGCGTTGAAGCGGTTCATATTGTCGCTGAGGGAGACCGCCTTGAGGGGCTGCTCTGCCAGAGGCGCGATGACGGATGGCTCCGCGGGCGGCTGGGCTGCCTGGAATCGCGCGGCAATCTCGGCGGTACGGTCAAAATACTGAGATTTCATGTCATTACCTCCATCTGTCAGAAAAGTGATATGCGGTAATTCAGGCAATGAAGTCTGTAAGCGCAGAAGCTGCTAAAACAGGTACATATATAGGGTTTCCAATGCCATTATAGCACAGATCACAGGGCGGATTCTTTGAATATCCAGACAACAATTAATGGTATTCAAACCTGTAAAAAAGCACCTTGGGAAATGTTGATATTCTGTTATTAATAGGCATTATTGTGGAAGAAAGCGCTTTGGCAATTCATTTAAAATGAAATTGTCAGTGGAGTATCTGCAAGGCCCAAGGACGAGGAGGGAGTGAGCGGCATGAAAACGGCATACATCAAGGCACCGTTTCAGGTGGAGTTCCGGGAGGTACCCCTTCGGGAACTGAAGGACAACGAGCTGCTGGTTCGGGTGGAACTGTGCGGCATATGCGGCTCGGACATTCACAGCGCGCGTTCCCAGGCGGTCGATTGGGAGACCTTCGGCCATGAGGTCGTGGGCGTCGTGGAGAAGATCGGCAGATCGGTCGTAAATGTAAAGGTGGGAGACCGCGTGGTGCTGGAGAGCTCCACCTTCTGCCGCACCTGCGACGACTGCCGCAATGGGGATGTCTACCTGTGCAAGGACGGGCCGAACAACTTTTTCACCGAGGAGCCGGGCGGCTTTTCCGAATACTTTATCGCCGCGATGGAGCAGGCGATCCCCCTGGACCCCGCGATCAACCCAAAGCACGCCGCGCTGGTGGAGCCGATGGGCGTCGCGATGGACCTGTTCAAGGTGGCGGACATTCACCTGAACGACGACGTGCTGGTCATCGGTCTGGGCGCCATCGGCCTGATGGCGCTGCGCATGGCGAAGCTGGCGGGCGCGCGCAACCTGTACGCCGCGGACATCGAGGCGGCCGGGAAGCGCTTTGAGGTCGCCAGGGCCTATGGCGCGACGGAGCTCATCAGGAGCGACAAGGTCAGCCTGGAGGCATGCCCCTTTCCCCGGGGAGGCGTGGACCGCGTGCTGGTGACCGCGCCGCCGTGGCTGATCCCGACCGCGCTGAAGACGCTGCGCTTCGGCGGCATCGCCGCGTATCTGGGCTTCGGCTACGGTCCCCGCAAGGACATCACCATCGACGCCAACGAGTTTCACCTGCGCAGGCTCCAGCTGCGCGCCTCCTACGCGGCGCCGGCGCTGTTCTTCCCGCGGTGCCTGGATCTGATCCGCAGCGGGATGATCGACTGCGAGCCGCTGATTACCGACGTGAGGCCCATGGACCAGCTGGAGGCGGCCATTCGCAACCAGGCGGAGAACATAGGGGGATGCATCAAGACGCTGATGTACAATCCCTGCGGCAAGGCGCTGATAGAATAAAAAAGATCAATTCATGAAAGGCAGGTGTGCGCTGTGAACATCAACAGAGAGCTTGTACTGGGGTACGCGCCGGTGCGCCGGGACGTCTTCCCGGACCCCAAGGACGCCATCGCGCAGCGGGATCCCATCCGCACGCGGGTGGAGGAGATCCTCAATCGCATCGGGAATGTCCGGCTCGTGGACATCGACTGGCTGAACGAGGAAAAGCTGCTGGTGGAGCATTCGGATGTGAAGCGGGTCGTGAAGCACTTCCAGCAGGAGGGCGTCGACGCGCTGTTCATTCCCCACTGCAACTTCGGCCAGGAGGAGGCCGTGGGACAGCTGGCCAAGGCGCTGAACGTGCCCGTGCTGCTGTGGGGACCGAGGGACGTGGCGCCGAAGGACTTCCTGCCGCGCCCGACCGACACGCAGTGCGGCCTGTTCGCCTCCGGCAAGGCGCTGCGGCGCTACGGCGTGCCGTTCACCTATATTGAAAACTGCTGGCTGGATTCCCCGGCGCTGGACAAGGGCATCGAGGACTTCATCCGGGTGGCCAATGTGGTGCGGTGCTTCCGGGGCATGCGCATCGGGCAAATCTGCGTGCGGCCCTGGCAATTCCTCACGGTCAAGGTGAACGAGAGCGAACTGCTGGAGAAGTTCGGCATCGAGGTCGAACCGATCAACGCGGTGGAGATCCTCGGCATGATCGACGATGTGCTCGCCAGCCGGAAGGAAGAGATCGCGGAGGTGGTGAAGGACTTCACCTGCCGCTCCGACTGCTGCGCCCAGACCCAGGACGCCATGGAGAAGATGGCGGCGCTGCAGATCGCCTTCCTGGACCTGGTCAGGAAATACGACCTGACGGGCATCGCCACCGAGTGCTGGGACCTGTTTGAAAAGAACTATGGCGTCAGGACCTGTGTGATCATGGGCAACCTGAGCGAGATGGGCATCCCGGTGGTGTGCGAGACGGACATCCACGGCGTGATCGGCGCGGCGATGGCCGCGGCGGCGGCGCGCGGCGATTCCTGCATCTTCCTGGCGGACATCACCCAGCGCCATCCGACGAACGAAAACGCCGAGCTGCTGTGGCACTGCGGGCCGTTCCCGCGGGCGCTGGCCAAGGAATCCAGCCATCCGTCCCTCGTCAGCTGGCACGGACAGTGGGAGCTGAAGGAGGGCGACATCACCCTCTGCCGGTTCGACATGGTGGAGACCGGGAAATACGCGCTGTTCGCGGATCACTGCCACACCACGGACGGCCCCGTGACCCACGGCACCTATGTGTGGGTCGAGGTGGACGACTGGATCAAGTGGGAGCGCAAGTTCGTGGAGGGCCCGTACATCCATCACGTCGCGGGCATCTATGGCAAGTACGCGCCGATCCTGAAGGAAGCGTGCAAATACCTGAACGGCGTGACCTACGATTGCGCGGACAGGGAAATATTCTGATAAAGCGAGGAGGAGACGTTTATGGCACTGGCATTGGTATCGGATATGCTGCGCGAGGCCGACAAGCGGCACGCGGGCATCGTAGGCTTCAACACCTTCAATTATGAAGAGGTGGAATGGATCATCGAGGCGGCGGAGGCGGAGCAGGTTCCCGCCATCATCATGCTGCACCCGGATATGGCCTATTTCTCCAACATCTCCTTCGAGGCCCACGCCCAGATGACCAAGGTGCTGGCCGAGCGCGTATCGGTGCCCATCGGCCTGCACCTGGACCACTGCGAGGATTTCAACGAGATCATGCACGCGATCAAGGCCGGGTTCACCTCGGTCATGATCGACGGCAGCAAGCTGCCCTTCGAGGAGAACGTGGCCATCACCCGCAAGGTGGTGGACGTGGCCCACGCGATGGGCGTCTGCGTGGAGGGCGAGCTGGGCCGCATCGGACAGGCCGCCAACCGGGAGGACTTCCTGAACGAGGACATCTACACCAAGGTGGAGGACGCGGTGGCCTTCGTGGAGCGCACCCAGGTGGATTCCCTGGCGGTGGCCATCGGCAGCGCCCACGGCTTCTACGTGGAGACCCCGCACCTGGCGCTGGACCGCCTGAAGGCCATCAACGACGCCATCGACACGCCGCTGGTGCTCCACGGCGGATCGGGCATCCCCGACGACCAGATCACCATCGCGGGCCAGAACGGCGTCAACAAGCTGAACGTGGGCACCGAATACGGCCACCTGCTGTATACGAACACGCGCAAGATCATGGAGGAGGGCCTCTCCCCGCGGGAGGACTGGATGTGGTGCATGGGCGCGCTGAAGCCCGTGATGATCGAATACCTGCGCAGGAAGCTGCATGCCCTGAGCTATTGATCGGAGGCGCGCGCGGATGAAGAGAATACTTGGCATCGGCGACCCGTGCATGGACTTCCTGGCCTTCGCCGATGAACTGCCCGGCTATGACAAGCAGGTGCACCTGCAGGAGTATGGCTGGCAGGGCGGCGGCAAGGTGGCCACGGCCATGGCGGCGGTGGGAAGGCTCGGCGGACAGGCGGCCCTGATCGGCGGCGTGGGCGAGGATGCCTTCGGGCGATTCTGCGTCGCGGACCTGAAGCGCAACGGCGTCGATACCCAGGGCGTCTTCGTGGACCCCGGAAAGGGCACCGAGTTCTGCATCTGCATCTCCGAACCCGTCCACATGAGCCGCTGTCTGATCTACAAGCGCGGCGGCGCCCGGGACATCGCGGTGGGCGACCTGAAGGATGAGCTCTTCGCGCAGGCGGACTTTGTCCACCTGCCCTACATGAGCGCCGACGAGGTGCCCCACATGGCGGAGGTCATGCGCACGGCGGCCCGGCTGGCCCGCGCCAACGGCGCCCGTGTGAGCGTCGATCTGGACTTCATGCCCCAGGACGACGGGGATTTTCAGCTGACGGACATCGTCGCCGCCTCCGAGGCATTCTACCGGAAGCGCTTCGGCGACAGCGAGGACTATGAGGCCGCCTGCCGGGAGATGCTGGCGCTGGGCGTCAAGCAGATCGTGTTTACCCTGGGCCCCAAGGGAAGCGTCGGCATGTCGGAGGACGAGCCGTTCTTCCACGCGCCGGGCTACAAGGTGCCGGTGATGGATACCACCGGCGCGGGGGACGTGTTCCACGGGGCGCTGCTGTATGGACTGGCTCAGGACTGGACGCTGCGGGACGCCGCCCAATTCGCGAACGCCGTGGCGGCGATCAAGTGCACGCGCCTGGGCGGCCGCGCCGGCATTCCGGACAGCGCGGTGACGGCGCGCTTCATGGAGACCGGAGAGATCGACTTTGCCGATATCGACCGCCGCGTGGCGCTCTATCGGACCAATTTCATGGGAGGCGAATGACGTGAATCGGGAATTCCAGGCGAAGAAGGAGCGGCTGGACCGCTATCTGGCGCAGGCGGGGTTTGACGGCGTGCTGTTTTCCCTGAAGGCCAACCAGGCCTGGCTGACCTGCGGCGGCTCCTGCTGGGTGGGCAAGGACAGCCCCTACGGGTCCGTGGACCTGGCCTATATCGGCGGGCGCGGCTACATGTTTGCCGCGGCGAACGAGCGCGCGCGCACCCACGACGAGGAACTGAAGGATCTTGATTTTGAGATCGTAGAATACCCCTGGTACGCGAACAAGGCGGAATCCATTTTGAAGACCCTGGCGGGCAAGCGGATCTGCAGCGATACCGGCGCTTTCGGCACGGACAATCGCGCCGCCGAGCTGCTGAGGCTGCGGTATTCCCTGCTGCCCGAGGAGATCGAGCGGGCCCGCAGGCTCGGCGCGGACTGTGCCAGGGCGATGGATGAGACCTGCCGCGAGATCCAGCCCGGGGACACCGAGCACGAGGTGTCCGCACGCATCACCGAAAAGCTGATGCGCAAGGGCATCAACGCGCCCTGCTGTCTGGTGGCGGCGGACGAGCGCATCGCGCTCTACCGGCATCCGATCCCGACCTTCAAGAAGGTCGGGAAGATGTGCATGGTGGTCATCTGCGGCGTGCGGGATGGGCTGGTCATGTCGATGACCCGCCTGGTCTCCTTCGGCCCCATCAGCGACGACCTGCGCCGGCGGCATTTGGCGTGCGCGAAGGTGGACGCGCGGTACATGGAGCGCACGGCGATCGGTGCCAACGCGGGGGACGTGTTCCGCGCCGGCATCGAGGCCTATGGGGAGTTCGGATATCCCGAGGACTGGAAGTGCCACCATCAGGGCGGTTCCGCGGGCTACGACTCCCGGGATTACACCTGCACCTTTGAGACGGACGAGACCATCGTTGAGAACCAGCTGTTCGCCTGGAACCCGACGATCACCGGCACGAAGGTCGAGGACACGTTCCTGCTGACCGCCGGTGGGCGGGAGATCCTGACGGAGATCCCGGGCTGGCCGATGATCGAGGTCGAGACCTCCGTCGGAACGCTGCGCCGTCCTGATATTCTGATTCGCTGAGGGAGGAATGCACGAATGGGAAACCTGAATCGCGTTAAGGAAAAGATCGCCAGGGGCGAGCCCGTCATCGGCGTGCACAGCCGCTGCTGTGACAGCGAGATGGTGGAGCTGATGGCCGCCTGCGGCAATGACTTTATCTGGATCGAGGGCGAGCACTCGTCCCTGGACAAGCAGAATTTCAAGATGCACATCATGGCCGCCCAGGCCCGGGGCGCGGCGGCGTTCGTCCGCGTGCCCTGGAACGACCCGGTGCTGGTCAAGCCCATCCTGGAGATGGGTCCGGACGGCATCGTATTCCCGATGGTGCGCACCGCCGACGAGGCGCGGCGCGCGGTGGAGGCCTGCCAGTATCCCCCCAAGGGCATCCGCGGCTTCGGCCCCCAGCGGGCGATGAACTTCGGCCTGATGTCCACCCCCGAATACCTGGCCCAGGCGGACGATTCCATCTGGAAGATCATTCAGATCGAGCACTGGGAGGCGGTGCAGAACCTGGATGAGATCCTGGAGGTGCCTGGCGTGGACGCCATCGTGGTGGGCATGATGGACCTCTCCGGCTCCGTGAACAAGCTGGCACAGCTCAACGATCCCGAGGTCGTGGGGCTGATGGACGCTATTGCCGAGAAGGCGGCCCGGCACAACGTGCCGCTGGGCGTATCGATGTCCTACAATCCCGAGAAGATCCGCTATTGGATCGACAAGGGCATCAAGTGGATCACCGCCGGCGCGGATGTGGAATACATCTGCCAGGGCGCGAAGGATACGCTGGAGAAGGTCCGGGCGATGTTCGATAATAAGAACTGATTCGAGGAATCGGCGCGGGATGGACGGGGCGTTCATCCTGCGCCGCGTTGCAGGAGGAGGACGCGTATGCGCAAGATAGTGGTAACGGTACCGGTCTTTCACCTGCCGGAGTGCGAACAGGCCCGGCAGATGCTGAAGGACGCGGGGATCGAATATGTCTACTGCCCGGTGGGGGAGGACAACGAAGAACAGTTCAACGCGTGCATCGGCGAGGTGGAGGCGGCGATTGTCGCCAGCGAGCCCTGGGACGACGCGAAGCTGGCCCGGGCGAAGAACCTGAAGATCGTCTCCCGCTTCGGCACCGGCTACGATGCCGTAGATCTCGAGGCGGCCCGGAAGCGGGGCATCGACGTGACCAACACGCGGGTGAAGGAGATCATCGACGGCGTCGCGGAGCTGGCCATGGGCTTTATCATCTGTGCCCTGCGGGATATTCCCAGGCTGTGCGCCGAGGCGAAGCACCGCAACTGGATGGCCAGCAAGGGCACGATCCTGGAGGGCAAGACGGTGGGCCTGCTGGGCTTTGGCGGCATCGCGCGGTCCCTGGCCAAGCGGCTGAAGGGATTTGACGTGAACATACTGGCCTACGACATGTATCCGAACGCGGAGGCCGCCGAGGCGCTGGGCGTGACGCTGACGGACATGGACACCGTGCTGTCCCAGAGCGACATCGTGAGCCTGCACGTGCCCAGCAACGCCCAGACGCGCCACATCATGAACCGCGAGACCTTCGCGAAGATGAAGCCGACGGCCACCTTCATCAACACCGCGCGCGGCGCGCTGGTGGACGAGCAGGCGCTGTATGAGGCGCTGCGGGACGGCGTGATCGCCCGGGCGGCCATCGACGTATTCGAGGAGGAGCCCACGAGCCCCTACAACCCGCTGTTCACGCTGGACAACTTCATCTGCACGCCCCACGTCGCGGGGAACTGCGGGGAGGCTATGTCCACCAATGCCGTCGCGGCGGTCCAGAACGTGATCGACCGCTTCGAGGGGCGCGAGCTGAAGACGCTGGTCAATCCGTGAGGAGGAACGGCCATGAAGGCATTGTATACCGCAGGCCCGAAGCTCTTTGAACTGGCGGAACGCCCGAAGCCCGTGCCGGCATCCGACGAGGTGCTGGTGCGCGTGCGCAGCGTTGCCATCTGCCATACGGACCTGAACATCAAAAACGGGCTCTCGCCCGCCGTGGTCTATCCCCGAATCCCCGGCCATGAGATCGCCGGGGTCGTGGAGGCCTGCGGCAGCGGCGTGAAGCACCTGAAGCCCGGGGACTTCGGCGCGCTGCAGACCATCATCGGCTGCGGCGGCTGTGTGCCCTGCCGCCTGGGACTGACCAATAACTGCGAGCACTTCGACGAGCTGGGCCTGAAGCGGGACGGCGGCTTCGCGGAATACTGCACCATTCCCGAAAAGAACTTCGTGAAGCTGGACCCGGCGACGGACCCGGACTGCGCCTGCCTGTCCGAGCCGCTGGCCAACGCGGTCTCCGCCGTGCGCCGCGCCGGCGTGAAGCCGCTGCACAGCGCCGTGGTGATCGGCCCCGGCCCCATCGGCCTGCTGGTGCTGGCGATGCTGCGCCTGAACGGCCTGGACAACATCATACTGGCGGGCACCCGGGACGAGCGCCTCGCGCTGGGCAAGCGCTACGGCGCGTCCCACCTGGTGAACGTCCGCAAGTGCGATGCTGCGGACGCGATTCGAAACCAGCTGCTGGGCGGCCGGGGCGCGGACCTGGTGTTCGACTGCTCCGGAACCTCCAGCGGCTTCACGCTCAGCCTGGCGACGGTGGCGCGCTTTGGCAAGATCATAATAGAGGGCCTCGTCCATCCCGACGACAGGGTGCCCTTCTCGCCGGGCATGCTGCCGGGCAACGCCAGCATCATCACCGTGGAGGGCTGGCTGCCGGAGGACTTCCAGACCGCGGCGACGCTGATCGAGAACGGGCGCATCGACGTGGGCGGGCTGATCACCCATCGCATGCCGCTGACCCAGTGGCAGCGGGGCTTTGAACTGGCCGAGACCAAGGGCGAGGGCATCATCAAGGCGATACTGCATCCCTGAAGCGAGGAGGAATGAAGAATGGATTCTGAAAAGAACATGAAGTATATCCGGGAACTGTGCAAGTTCACAAGTCCCATCGTCTACGACGCGGTGGAGAAGTTCAACGTCCGCAGCCGCACCGCGGGCTACTGCGACACGACCATCAAGGCGATCACGCCGGAGCTCGGCGCCGTGTGCGGCTACGCGCGGACCGGCAAGATCACCGGCAACCTGCCCCAGTGCGACGGGGACAACACCCTGCCGATGGAGACCGTTTGGCGCTATGTGGAGCGCATGCCCCGGCCGGGCATCATGGTGGTGGAGGACATCGACGCCTTCCCGAAGATGGCCTGTGCCTGGGGCGACTACTCCGCCAGCGTGTTCGGCGCCCTGGGCTGCGTGGGCTGCGTGACCAACGGCTGTGTGCGCGACGTGGATGAGGTGCGTGAGCTGGGCTTCCACATGTTCGCGTCCAGCAAGATCGTGGGCCATGCCTACAACCGCTACATCTCCATCGACACGCCGGTCACCATCGGCGGGCTCGTCATCCATCCCGGCGACCTGATCCACGCGGACCAGCACGGCGTGGGCATCATCCCGGCGGAGATCCCGCTGGACGAGCTGCTGGCCAAGGCGGCGGAGTGCGTGGCGGGGGACGACCGGGTGGTGAGCTACTGCAAGAGCCCGAACTTCTCCCTGGACGGCTTTCTGCGCGGCGACCATTTGAAGTGAGGAGGCAACAGCATGAATCCTATTTTCCAGAAGACAAGAAGGCTTTCCAACGGCGTTGAAATGCCCATCCTGGGCTACGGCGTGTGGCTGACGGAGGAGAATCAGGCCGCGGAGTCCGTGCGCACCGCCATCGAGGTCGGCTATCGCGCCATCGATACCGCCGAGGTGTACTTCAACGAGGCGGGCGTCGGCGAGGGCATTCGCAACAGCGGCATCCCCAGGGACCAGCTGTTCGTGACCACGAAGGTGCACAACGATTCCCAGGGCTATGACAACTGCCTGCGGGCCTTTGACATCAGCATGAAGAAGCTGGGCATGGACTACGCGGACCTCTATCTGATCCACTGGCCGATGCGAAGCACCTATGTGGAGACCTGGCGCGCGCTGATCCGCCTGTACGAGGAGAAGCGCGTCCGGGCCATTGGCGTCAGCAACTTCCACCCGCACCACATCGAGAACATCGTGAAGGACTCCGGCGTCTGGCCGATGGTGGACCAGATCGAGATGCATCCTCGCCTGGTGCAGCCGGCGGTGCACAGCTTCTGCGATGCCCACGACATCGCGGTGACCGCCTATTGCCCGCTGATGCACGGCAACCTGGATCTGCCGCTGCTGGAGGAACTCGGCGCGAAGTATGGCAAGTCCGCCGCGCAGGTCGTGCTGCGCTGGCACATCCAGCACGGCAACATCATCATTCCCAAGACGCTGAAGCGGGAACGCATGATCTCCAACGCGGAGATCCTGGACTTCGAGCTCACGGCGGATGAGATGGCGGCCATCGACGCGCTGTCCAACGGCACCCGCTACACGGACGATCCCGACAACTTCCCCTGGGATGCCTGATGGGGGGCGAGGGCATGTTCACCATTGACGCCGCCTGCTGCGCGCACACCCTCTGCGAGTTGGCGGAGGGACCGGTGTGGGACCGCGAGCGAGGGGAACTTCTGTGGCTCGACATCAAGGGCAGCCGGGTCTGGCGTCTCGATGGATCGGGCAAGCCACAGGTGCTGTGCGAAATGGCGCAGAACATCGGCTGCATGGCGCTGCGCGAGGCTGGCGGCATGATACTGGGCCTGGCCGCGGGGATCTACCTGTCCGGGCCTGCAGGCGAATTCGAGCGCCTGGAGGTCCCGGGGCTCTCTCCAAGAGTGCGCTTCAACGATGGAAAGTGCGATGCCGAGGGCCGCTTCTGGGCCGGGACCATCAACCTGTTTCCCGGGGAGACCGGTATCTCGCAGCTGTACTGCGTGCTGCCGGACCGGCGCGTGTGCCGCGTGCTCGAGAGCGTCACCAATTCCAACGGACTGGCGTTTTCCGCCGATGGCCGCACCCTCTACTACATCGACACCCCCACCCGGCGCGTGGATGCCTTCGACATCAGAACGGCTGAAGATGGAACGCCGACGCTGGCAAACCGCAGGACCGTCGTTCGGATCGAAGAGGACGACGTCTGGCCGGACGGCATGACCATCGATGCGGAAGGCCGCCTCTGGATTGCCCTGTGGGGCGCCGGAAAGGTGGGCTGCTACGACCCGGCCACGGGCGCGCCCCTGGGAGAGGTCCGCGTGCCGGTACGCGCCGTTTCCTCCTGCTGCTTTGGCGGCGATGACATGCGCACGCTGTACATCACCACGGCCAGAGAGGGCATGCTTCCGGGCGAGGCGGACCTCGCGGGAAATGTGTACTGCGCCCGGCTGCCGGTTCCCGGCACGGCCAGCCACCGCTTTAAGGGTTGACCTCCTTTGGACCGCTCGCGGCCACTGTGCTGCGGGCGGTCGTTTTATAACAGTAATATGAGGCCGGAGCTTCGATGAAGAGCTCCGGCCTCAGGATGTATTCTATGAGAAGTCTGTGTTTATTCCTTGACCGCGCCGGCGGTCAGGCCGTTGACCAGCGTGTTGTTGAAGAAGGCGAACAGTATGAGGATCGGGATAGTGCCCACCGAGATACCCAGTATGGTCGCGCCGATGTCCTGGCGCATGTAGCTGCTCATGCGCTTGATGCCCAGCGGGATCGTGAAGAGGTTCTCATTCTCCAGGATCAGCATGGGACGCATGAAGTCGTTCCAGGACCAGAGGAAGCTGAGCAGGCCGAGGGTCATGAGGGCGGGGGTGATCATCGGGACCACGATCCTGAGGAAGATGCCGAATTCGCTGCATCCGTCGATGCGTGCGCTTTCGATCAGCTCTCCCGAAACGGCGCCCGCGATGTACTGCCGCATCCAGAAGACGCCGAACGCGCTGGCGCCCGTCGGGATGATCAGCGGCAGCCACGAGCTGATCAGGCCCATCCTGCGCACCAGTATGATGAAGGCGATCAACCCAAGCTGACCGGGGATCATCATGGTGGCCAGTATGAAGTTGAACATCACCCTGCTGCCCCGGAACTCGAACTTGGCAAACACATAGCCGGCCATGCTCGACGTGGTGATGGCGAGCAGCGAGGAGGTCAGTGCGACGACGATGGAGTTGACAAAGAAGCGGAAGAAGTCGATCTCAACGATCCGGGCCCAGTTCTGCGGGAAGTAGTCTCCGAACCACAGGTGGATCTCCTTGTAGATGTCCGCGGTCCTGTAGGTGCCCATGACCATCATGGACCAGAAGGGGAACAGCGCGAAGAAGGAGAGCACGATGACCACCAGAAGCACGGGGATCTGCCTCAGGGCGATGCGGGGCTTTTTGTTCGGATTTTTCATATGGACCGCCTCCCTTCCAGCGCCTTGTTGATGACGACTGTAAGCACGAGTATCACGATGAACAGGCCGTAGGCGATGGCGGAGGCATAGCCCATCTCGACGACGCTGCCGAAGCCCTTGTCGTACATGTACCACACGGTGGTCAACGCGGCGTTTCGGGGCCCGCCGACCAGGACCTGGGCGTTCGTCGCGGTGCCGCTGAACAGGTTGTACAGCTCGTCAAACAGCTGCAGCAGGCCGATGCTGGAGGTGAGCACGACGAAGCGTATGACGTTCTTCAGCATCGGAAGGGTGATGTAGACGTGCCGCTGGAAACCGTTTGCGCCATCCAGCTCCGCAGCCTCGTAGAGGGAGGGGTTGATGTTGGTGATGCCTGCGGCGAAGAACAGGGAGGTGTAGCCCGTGTTCTTCCAGATCAGCATGATGGCGACCATGATGCGCGCGGGCCAGGGTTTCCCGGTCCAGTAGATGTCCTTCGAGATCAGCCCCAGCAGCCGAAGCGCCTGGTTGACCACGCCGCCGCGCCAGGTGAAGAGGACCGAGAAGATCATGCCGATGGCGACGGAGTTGGTGATGTAGGGCAGGAAGTTGAAGAAGCGGAAGGTCTTTTTCAGCGGCATGGCCTTTCCGGAGAGCACCGCCGCGAGGGCGAAGCCCAGCAGCAGCTGAAGGGGCAGCGTGAAGATGGCCAGGATCAGCGTGTTGAGCAGGGTCGTCCAGAATACGGGGTCCTTCGCAAGCCGCACGTAATTGCTCAGGCCGATAAATGCCTTGGCAGCGACGCCGTTCCAGTCATAGAAGCTCAGAAAGAAGGTGTATATGATGGGGAACAGGCCAAACAGCGCGTAGATCAGGAAATAGGGCAGAGTCATCAAGTAGGGAAAGGCCGTGCTCTTGATGTGCCGCCTGTCCTTACGTGAGGATTGGGATGCCACCATGCATATCGCCTCTTTTCACAATGGTAGGAACGGAGGGGCCGCTTCCGAAGAACGGCGGCCCCTCCATGCAGTGACGTTGTTTATTCTCAGCCGAGTTCGGGATAGGTCGCCAGTACGGTGTCCTTGATCTGCTGCAGCGCCTCGTCCGCAGTCGCGCCGGCCATCATTTCCAGCAGCGCCTGGTTGGCGGCGTTGGAGATGGCGGAATCGTAGATCGTGCCCTGGCGCAGGCTGCCGGTGGCCTCGAGCGCGGTCTGGCGGAACATCTCGCTGACGGGCTGGCCGCCGTACCAGTCGTCGCCCGCGGCGAAGACTTCGTCGATGTCATACAGCGCCTTGCACAGCGTCAGCTGGCTGTTGTTGCTGACCCAGTTCTGGCTGCCCTCGGGCGTGCAGCACAGCCAGTACATCCAGGCGTAGGCCGCGGCCTTGTCTTCCGGCGCGGAAGCGGCGTTGATGAAGTAGAAGGTGCCGCCCCAGGAAGCGACCATGTGGTCGGGCAGGGTGATCAGGCCGTACTTGTTGGCGCCCTTGGCGTCGGGATCGTTGTTCTTGATGTCGCCCAGCCACCAGGAGGGGCAGAGGTAGAACATGCAGGTGTCGCTCTGCAGCTCGGCGGACCAGGAGGGACTCCAGCACTCCTGCAGGGAGACGGAGTTGTCGGCGATGGCCTGCTCGACCAGCTTCAGGGCGGTGCCGTAGGACTCGTCGATGTTCAGCTTGCCGTCCACGACGAAGGGATCGCTGGTCAGGCCCAGGCCCAGGCGCAGAACGTGCTCGGGGCAGTTGAACAGGAAGACTTCGCCATTGCTCTTCTCGGCGAGCTCCTTGCCCTTGGCCATGATGTCGTCCAGGGTGGCGAACATCGCGCCGATCTCCTCGACGTCGTCGGTGCCGAAGTATTCACGGGCGATGTTGCGGTTGAACTGCAGGCACATGGTGGTGTTGCCGCTGGCCAGGGCCACCACTTCGCCCTTGCCGTTGGTGATCTGGCTCAGGGAGAAGTCCAGCAGCTTGCTGGTATCCAGGTTATAGGGCTCGGCGTTCAGGACCTCCCACACGCCGTCCCAGGTCATGGCCTCGATGTTGTTGGGATCGTAGATCAGGTTCAGGACTGGCAGATCCTCGGGCGTGCCCGCGGCCAGCGTGGTCTTGATCTTGGAGAAGGTGTCGTCGGTACCCAGGGAGATCAGCTCGACCTTCACGTCGGGGTACTCGGCCATGAAATCGGTCCAGGACTTGCCTTCGAAGGAGTTGAAGCCTTCAGCGGGAGACCATACGGTGATAGTGCCTGCCGCGCTCGAAATGTCGAATTCGGCCAGCGCTGCGCATGAGCAGCAGAGCAGGAGAGCGAGAATACAACAAAGAATCTTCTTCATGTGGCACCTCCGTTAGTTTTTGTGTCCTTGGGGGCGATGCCTCCGGCGCCTTTGGCCGCCTAGGATTGCCTTGAGAATCGCAGGAAGCATCATTCAGTTTCATTTACATTTTATATTGATGCCAGGTTATAATCTTGTGATTTTATCGCATTTTATAATAAAATAATGACATGTGGATTGTGAGGATTATTGAACCTGGAGCTGTTCGTTTTTACGATACTGGGAGGGCGTGCAGTGGACGACGCGCTTGAAAATGCTGATGAAATAGCTGAAATTGTCAAACCCGAGGTCCAGCGCGATCTCGATTTCCTTCTTATCTGTTTCCCGCAGCAGCTTTGCGGCCTCGCTGATCTTGTACTCGTTGATGTACTCGATGGGGGTCTTTTGGGTCATGCGCTTGAAATAGCGGCTGAAGTGCCCCTCGCTCATGTGCATGAAGTCCGCCATGTCCCGAATGCGGATCTTTTCGTTGAAGTGGCCGTAGATGAAGGTCAGCACCTGTTTGAAGCGCTCGGAATCGACCTTGCTGCGCTCGGAGGCGACGGAGCACTCCGTCCAGTTGCCCTTGGAGGGCAGCAGCAGCTGGAACAGCAGGTCGTACAGGCAGGCCTTGATCTGGATCTCGTGCCCGTAGGCACCCTCACTGAACATGTCCGCGATGCGGTCCAGCAGCTTTCGGATGCTGACGGTGGCGGGGTCGTCCGCCGGCAGTACGGTGGGCAGGTTCAGCTCGCCGGTCAGCAGGGGACTGATGTACTTGTTCTGGACGATGTCATATCCGTTGCTGCTCAGCAGGCTGGGGTTGATCAGGATCGGGCGCACCAGGGGAATGACATCGGAATCGTCGCTGGCATGGTAGCCGTGGATCCGGGAACTGTTGATGAAGGCGATGTCGTTTTTCTTCAGCTGGATGACCTGGCTCTCATAGAGCAGGTCCACATGGCCGCGCAGCACGGAGACCAGCTCGATCTCGTCGTGCCAGTGCAGGCCCACGCTGCCGGAGGGGCGCAGCAGATCGTAGTAGATGAACAGTGGAAACAGCGGGTTATAGGTGCTTCTATCCTGATATTCAGCCGGAAATGATCTGGCCCTATCCATGTGGATGACTTCTCCTTTTCTGATGTATTTTTGTCAATTTTGGGTAAATATGCGCCCTTTTGACTGATTTCATTATACTATTTTGCGTATGTCGCGTCTATGGATATTTCAACCAAAAATAACAGTATTCTGATGTTTAATGGCAGCGCAGTGGTGGATGTGCCAATTTTGGTATGAAATGTCTGAATATTATTAGAAGAACTGCCGGACGCACGGTATAATAATGATGAAGTGAACTTGGGCTACCGACACAGACGGAGGTGTGGAATATGGCTGTGCGCAAAAAACTGCTGTTTGACTATGGATGGCGATTTCACCGCGGAGATATTCACAGGCCGCCACTGATGAACTACATGGCCACCTATCACAACGCCAGCGCCGAAAGCGGGCGCGGCGGCGCAGCGGCCGCATACGACGATTCTGACTGGGAGCGCGTGGATCTGCCCCACGATATGGTGATCGGCGTTGAGCCGGATCCCTCCGAAAACGAGGACCACGGCTATGTGCGGCGGGACAACGGGTGGTATCGAAACTACTTCTATCTGCCGCCGGAGGAGGAAGGAAGGCGACTGTCGCTGCTGTTCGACGGCGTGGCGACGGAGTGCATCGTCTGGGTCAACGGCGTGGAGTTGCGCCGCAACTTCACGGCCGGCACCAGCTTCGAGGTGGATTTCACCGACGTGGCGCGCTATGGGGACGAGGTCAACGTCGTCAGCGTCTACATAGACAATTCCACCTTCGAGGGGTGGTATTACGAGGGCGGCGGCCTCTACCGCCACGTATGGCTGCTGTCCCGGGACCGCCTGGGCTTCGGGACCTGGGGGCTGTTCGCGCGGCCCGAGCCCACGGAGGGCGGCGACTGGCAGGCGCGCATTGAGATCGATATTCAGAACGACCGCTACGAGGCCGCCGACGCCCGCCTGTCGCTGCGCGTCCTGGATCCGAAGGGGGAGACGGCGGGAGTCTCCGAACTGGACCTGCGCATCGGGCCCCGGGAGAGCCGAACGGTTGAACAGTGTATCTGGCTGGCAAGACCCGCGCTGTGGTCGCCGGAAAGCCCCTGCCTGTACACGCTCCGGGCTGTCATCGAGGACCCGTCGGGCGCCGTCACAGACGAGGACAGCGTGCGCTTCGGCGTCCGGAAGGTCGACTTCGACCCGGATCGGGGCATGCTGATCAATGGAAAGCCGGTGCGCCTCCGCGGCATGTGCGTCCACCAGGAGCACGGCGGCCTGGGCGTGGCCATCCCGGACGG
This sequence comes from Clostridia bacterium, assembly GCA_030530315.1. Classification (GTDB taxonomy): domain Bacteria; phylum Bacillota; class Clostridia; order Christensenellales; family Aristaeellaceae; genus UBA2862. The sequence continues at coordinate 23,854 of JAUMVG010000001.1, forward strand.
CGTGCTGGAATACCGCGTCCGTCGGCTGCAGGAGATGGGCTGCAACGCCATCCGCACCGCGCACAACCCGCCCGCGCCGCAGCTGCTGGACATCTGCGACCGGCTCGGCATGCTGATTATGGAGGAAAACCGCTGGCTGGACAGCGCGCCGGAGGGCATGCGCCAGCTGGAGGCCATGATCCGCCGGGACAGGAACCACCCCTGCGTCATCATGTGGTCCATGTTCAACGAGGAAGGCGCGATGGAGTTCGCCTTCGGCCCCAGGATCATGAACGCCATGCGGGCGCGGGCGCACCAGCTGGACGGCTCCCGCCCGGTGACCTACGCCCAGAACACGGGCCTGCTGCTGCCCGGCGTCGCCCGGACGGGGGATGTCATCGGCGTCAACTACAACAACGACTGGTATCCGAAGCTGCATGAAATGTATCCGGACATGATGCTCTACGGCTCGGAGACCATCGGCTATATCAACGGCAGGCTGAACGAGGTCATGGATACCTGGCACACCGCGCTGACGCACCCCTATCACGGCGGCATATTCGCCTGGACCGGCTTTGACTACCGGGGCGAGGCGCACTGGCCGGACGTCTACTTCCGCTTCGGCGCCATGGACCCCTCCGGGTGCGCCAAGGACGGCTATCACCTCTACCAGGCCTATTGGCGTGACGAGCCGCGCATTCACATCGCGACCACCTGGAAGCACGACGCGCCGGAGGGATCCGGGCAGGAGGTCCGCGTCTATACCAACGCCGCCTGCGCGGAGCTCTTCGCCGGCGGGGAAAGCCTGGGACGCCAGAAGGTCGACCCCGCGTATCAAACCAGGTGGGACTTCAGGTATCGGGCGGTGCCGCTCACCGCGGTGGGTTTCGACACCGAAGGGCGGGAGACGTGCCGGTGCACGCTGGACAACCCGCAGGTGCCCGCGAGCCTGGTCCTGCGCAGGGAAGAGCAGATCCCGCTGCCGCTGGCAAACGGCATGGATGTGGCGATCTACAACGCCTGGGCGGTGGACGCGGCGGGCAAGGTATGCGACCGTGCCCAGGGCGAGCTGCTCGAGGTCTCCCTGGAGGGCCCAGCGCGCCTGCTCTGCGTCGGTGATGGCGACGTGCGGGACTATGCGCCGTGGGGCTCTGCGAACTGCCGGCTGCGGCGCGGGCACTGTCAGATCATCCTTCGGACGGAAAGGCAGCCCGGAACGGTCGTCCTTCGGGTGCGATCCGAAAATCTGGGCAGCGCCGAGGCGTGGCTGACGGTGTGCGAGGCGCCGCCCGTGGACAGGGTCGAGAGCGCGGAGAACCGCTTCATATCCGCTTGGAGGCGCTCGCCCGTATACGAGGAGATCAAGGATCCCCGGCAGATGCTCGATCAGGATCCGGCGGACTGGACCGCGTTCTATACGTCGGATTGCGAGGCCACCCACGCGATCCTGACGGACGGCTGCGTGGGGCTGTACGCCGAGAGCGCCGTGCCCGCGGACGGCGCGGGCCGGCCGGTCATCGTGTTTGAACAGAACGACGTGGACTTCCACCTCCGGGTGGAAGCGGAAGGCGCGGAGCGCTTTGAGACCGAGGTGAAAGCCGGGGATACGAGGACGGTGACGCTGCCCGAAGCCTTCGTGCCGGGCACGAAGGTGACGCTGCGCGTGGGCATGTCGCCCAGGCAGGGCCGGGATCAGCTGACCATCTGCCACAACGTGCGGTGGCGCTTCGCAGATCAATAGAAAGGAGCCGAGGGTATGGAGACGATCAAACGCAGGATGTTGCTGATGGACACGGATTGGCGCTTTCATCGCGGCGACGTGCCCCATGAGAAAATCGTCGAGCACATGTACACCTATGACCTGTGCAAGACCACCCGCGGCCATGGGCCGGCGGCGGTCAGCTATCCGGACGAGGACTGGCAGCGGGTCAGGCTGCCCCACGACTTCCTGATCGAGGGCGAGCCGTCGGAAAGCGAGAACGGCATCAAGGGCTCCTATGCCCGGCCCAACGGCTGGTACCGGCGGTACTTCCGCATCGAAGCAGGGGAGGCGCGGCACTACGCGCTGGTCTTCGAGGGGATCGCCACCCACAGCGTCATCTACCTGAACGGGCACCTGCTGTACCGCAGCTTCAGCGGCTACACCAGCTTTGAGGTGGACATCACGGACTTCATCCGCACCGGCGAGGAGTTGAACGTGCTCTCCGTCTACGTCAAGAACCACGAGTCCGAGGGCTGGTGGTATGAGGGCGCGGGGATCTACCGCCACGTGTGGCTGGCCAGCACCGGCGAGGTGCGCGTGGACAGCTGGGGCACCTTTGTGCGCACGGAGCGCGCGGGGGAATATGAATGGAAGACGCGCGTCGAAACGCGGCTGAGGAACGACCGGTATGAGGCGGCGCGGGGCGAGCTGGTTTCGACGATCTGCGACGAAGGGGGAACGGCCATCGGCAGCGCCCGCCAGGCCTTCGAGATCCCGGCGCGGGAGGGGATGACCGTCGATCAGGTGATTCCCGTGAGCGCCCCGCGGTTGTGGAGCCTCGAAGCGCCGCGGATGCACAGGCTGATCACCCGGGTATACGTGGACGGCGAACTGACGGACGACTATGAAACGCCCTTCGGATACCGCACCCTCCGCTACGATCCCGACGAGGGCTTCTTCCTGAACGACCAGCCGGTCAAGCTGAAGGGCGTCTGCGCCCATCAGGACCACGGCGGCCTCGGCGCGGCGGTTCCGGACAGCGTCCAGGTGTTTCGCGTGCGGGCGCTGAAGGGCTGCGGGGCGAATGCGCTGCGCACGACCCACAACCCGGTGGCGCCGAGCCTTCTGGACGCCTGCGACCGGGAGGGCATGCTGGTCATGGAGGAGAACCGCTGGCTGGTCAGCTCGGATCAGCGAATGGGAGAGCTGGAGGCCATGATCCGGCGGGACCGCAACCATCCCTCCATCATCTTCTGGTCGGTGTTCAACGAGGACGCGATCCTCGACAAGCCCGCCGGGGCGAAGATGTTCCGGGCCATGTACGAGCGCGCTGCGAAGCTGGACGACACCCGGGCGATCATCGGCGCGCCGGTGCGGAACGTCGCCGCGGAGGAATACATCCGCAGTTCGCCCGTGATGGGCTTCAACTACAATTTTGAAAAGGTGGACATGCTCTACAAGTGCTGGCACAAGCCCCACGTCAACACGGAGACGCACCAGGGCAACTACGCCGGCGGCAACGACGGCTGGCGGCTGGCGGCGCTGAGGCCCTACGTGATGGGCATCTTCATCTGGGGCGTGGAGACCCGGGGCGAGACCTATTGGCCCAGGCTGTTCGCGCCGTGGGGGATCATGGACGGCATGTGCTACCCCAAGACCCACTACGAGCTTTATCGGAATTCCTATTGGGCGGACAGGCCGTCGATCAAGATCGTCCCCATGCTGGATTATCCGAAGATCCTGCCCGTCAGCCCCTGCTGGCTGAACGCGAAAAAGTCCAGGATGAGCTATTGCTGGAACCCCCGCCAGCTGGAGGGACGGACGGTGGACGTCTGGGTGTACACCAACCTGCCCCGCGTGGAGCTGTGCCTCAACGGCCGCAGCCTCGGCGTGAAGTATGCCGATCCCTTTGAGCAGGTCTGCTGGCAGGTGCCCTACGAGCCCGGCGAGCTGGTCGCCGTCGGCATGAACGCCGACGGGGATGTGATCGCCCGGGATGTGCTGCGCACCACCGGCCCGGCGGTCTCGCTGGCGTATGAGCTGCACAACGACAGGCTGCTGGCGGATGGCGAGGACTGCGCGGTCATCACAGCCTATGCGGTCGATGCGGAGGGCAGGTTCGTGCCCGACGCCGACGGCGTCCCGGTGCGATTCGACGTTGCGGAGCATGGAACGCTGCTGGCGGCCTCCAACAGCGATCCGACGGATCACCGCCATCCCACGGACAGCGACGCCTATCTGTGGAACGGACGCTGCCAGCTGATCGTTCGCTCGGACGACCAGCCCGGGGACCTGGTGATCCGGGCGTCCAGCCCGCAGCTGGGGAACGCGGAGTGGCGCATACCGAGAGCGGCGGCGGCGCCGGTGCCGAGGGTGGAGCCGGCGGAATCCTGCTTCATCTCAACGGTGAAGGTCGGAAACTACTTTGAAGCGCTGGAGGATCCCTTCCGGGCGGATGCCCGCGGAGAGATCCAGTGGACGACCAAGCGGTTTGACAAGCGGCTGTTCACAGACATGCCCGTGGGCTTCAACGTGTTGCCCTACCGGCTGGAGGTGCGGCTGCCGGAGACCGCGAGCCCGCATACCGGCCTGTTCTTCGAGCACCTCGTCGGGCGCATTCACATCCAGGTGGTGGACGAAAGCGGCGACTGCGTCCTGGAGCTGCGGGACGAGAACAGGGCGGAGCGCTATACGCTGGATCTTTCACAGTTCGAGCCGGGTTCGCGCCTGACGATCTATGTCGCCACCGAGATCGACCCGCCGACCTACCATGGGCCGAACCCGTACTGGCGCTTCATCGGCATGTATGGCATCGCAAGATGGGTGCATAAGAAATAGGCTCTTGTTTATCTCCTTTGGGTCCATCGGCCCGTCGCCTGATTGAAAGACAGCACGATGGACCCGGAGGAGAGCGAAGCAGGAATCCTGCGAGGTCAAACCGGTGAAGCGGCTGGGAAGAGAGGCCAGGCCGAAGACTGTGACATGGCTGGACGCGCTGTGACACTATCGGGGTCAAGGGCGAAAAGAGGCGTGGTTGTAATCGACGGACCGAAGCCGGCGTCGCCATTATTGGAAATGGGCGCAGCGTGAATTGCTTTCAGGCATACCTCGAAAAGATGCCGCTACCAGTCCCAAAGGCAGGGGCGGCGAAATCCACAGCGGGCGCCATAACCCGCGTCAAGGCATCTGAACCCATTATCGCCCGACGCCGAATTCCCGGAACAATCCTGCAAAAACAGGGGTGTTCCGGGGATTTGTTTTGTCTCCAGCGGATTGATCATATCGTTTCCAATGCGGGAATCAGCGCCCTGCCGCGTTCTGTGAGGGAGTATTCCACTGTCGGGGGGATGGTCGGGTACTGCTCCCGGTGGATGAGCTGGTCTTTTTCCAGCTCCCGCAGGCACTTGGTCAGCATGGTGGGCGTGATACCCACCACCTTGCGCTCCAGCTCCTTGTAGCGCAGCGTCTGGTTCTCGGCGTCGGCGATGCACCACAGGATGGGCAGCATCCACTTTTGGCCGATAATCTCCATGGCGAAGAGTATGGGGCGTTGGGTGTCGCAGATGTTCTTCTTCGTGGGCGGCGCTTTTTTGTTGAAGCGGCTTTCTCCGTATGTTATAATACTATAAACACAGAACGGCCAAGTCCCGCGGCGAAGGCCGCGGAGGTCACCGTTTGAATCAGGTGGCGGGGAAAACGCTTCGAGGGATGGAGGCGTGGAAGATGAAGCGACGACAGCCGATGTTCAGCCTGCGAAAGAGCGTGCTGCGGATCCTGGTGATCGGCATGGCGGCGCTGCTGCTGCTTGCCGGGGCCCTGCTGGTGTTCACCATGAGCCAGTATCACCGGCAGGTGGACGAGCGCGACATGGATTTGCTGCAGAGCGCCAACGGCGAGCTGAACCGCGCCTACGACAATGTGCGCAGGGCGGTCAACGCGATCTATTCCACCGGCGCGTTCTTTGAAGGTAGCCCGGCGAATGAGAGCGGCACGGAGAATACCACGCGCATCTACAACACGCTGAACATGCTGAAGCTGCAGATGCAGACCAGCGGAAACATCGGCGGGCTGATGATGGTCTACAGCGATCTCAAGCCGGTGCTCTACCACATGGACAGTTCGATTTCCTATCGGGATCAGGAGCTGCTCAACGCCCTCGGCAGGGACCTCGGCACGGACAGTTTCTCCGTCGATTCCATGGTCGTGGAGGGCTCGGACAGCGACTATTACTTCCTGTCCATGCAGAAGCCCGGCGCGAAGATCTGCGGGTTCGTCAGCCTGGGATCGGTGCTGCCCTCGGGCGGCGACCACGCCCACTGGGGCTATGTCAGCGGCGGCGCGTTTCACTGGATCCCCGGCTGCGCGGCGGAGGGACTGGAGATCGACGCCGGGAAGCTGACGGGCGGCGCGAACCGGCTGTGGGAGTACACGGCCTACGCCCAGGGAAACCTCTCCACAGGGGTGACGCTGGTGCGCGTGGTGGACGAATCCTGGGGCCGCTGGTTCAACGGCCAGCACATCGCCATCGCCGCGGCCATACTGCTGCTGCTGGTGCTGTTCGTTGCCGTGCGGCGCTTCGCCATCCGGGAACTGTCCGTACCCCTCGAGGACATGAGGGCGACGATGACCCAGCTCCAGGGCGGCCAGTGGGACGCCGACTTCAAGGCGCCCAACCGCATCCAGGAGATCGAGGACGTGCGCCAGGCGGTCAACACCATGCTGAAGGGCATCGAGCAGTACAAGAACCAGGCCTACGAGGAGCAGATGGAGCGGCAGCGCACCCAGCTGCAATACGCCCAGCTGCAGCTGGCCCCTCACTTCTACACGAACTGCCTGAAAAACGCCTATTACATGCTGCAACTGAAGGAATACGACACGCTGGAGCGGTTCCTGCTCTGCCTGTCCACGCACCTGCGGTACCTGCTGCAGCCGGACAAGCCCTTCGTGACGCTGCGGGAGGAGAAGGCGTTCGTCGAAAACTACGTGGAGCTGCAGCGTCAGCTGACCCAGCGGGAGATCCAGTGCGCGATCCACATCGACGAAGCGGACCTCGATTTGCAGATCCCCATACTGGCCTTGCAGACCTTCGTGGAGAACTCCGTCAAATACGCCAAGCGCAGCGGGCGCGAGCGGCTGGAGATTTGGCTGAGGGTGCTTCGGCTGAAGGGCGAGGGCGGGGAAGCGCTGAACATCTCCTATGCCGACCGGGGCGGCGGATATCCGCCGGAGGTGCTGGACATGCTGAACAACCGGGTGCCCGCGGACCGGGAGGGCCTGGGCGTGGGCATCGTCAACCTGCTCAAGCGCTGCCGCTTTCACTATGGCGACGCGGCCAGCTGGGGTTTCTACAATGACGACGGCGCGGTCAGCGAACTGATCCTGCCGCTGGGCCCTGCGGGAAGAGACGAACGGAGCGAGGGGAGGGACGACCGGTGAAGGTGCTGCTGGTGGACGACCAGGCGCGCATACTGGAAGCGACGAAAAGGCTGGTGGACTGGAACAAGCTGGGCGTCGATCGGGTGCTGACAGCGCAGAGCGCGGACGAGGCCAGGACCATACTGGACGGCGAAGACGTGGACATCCTGCTGACGGATATCGAAATGCCTGGGGAGGACGGCATCGCCCTGCAGCGCTGGCAGCGGGAGCATCACCCGGAGGTGATGTGCATCTTCCTGACCTCCCACGCCGACTTCGCCTATGCGCGGGAGGCCCTGCGCAACGGGGCCTATGACTACATCCTCCAGCCGGCGGCCATCCCCGAGATCGAAAAGGTGCTGGAGCGGGCCGTCGGCAGCCTGGCGGAGCGCAGGGACATGGCAGAGGTGAGCCGCAATGTGGATGAGGCGCTGTCCCAAGCACAGCGATACACCCTCGAGTGGAGCCGGTGGATCGAGCAGGGGGACACCCAGCTGGTGCGCAGCCGGGTCGCGGCGATGCTGGACGAGGCCGAGGCGCGGGGCTCGCTGTCCGCGGGCTATTGCAAGCGGCTGCACTACATCTTCATGGAGGCCTGCCGCCTGGCGGCGCACATGCTGAAAACCGACCTGAAGACCCTGTTGGCGGACGCCGGCGAGGACGAGGAAGCGCTGGCGAAGGGCAGCGGCAGCCGGCAGGAGATGCTCGCGAGCGCGGACCGCTGCCTGCGCGCCTTTGATCTGCGCGCCCGCCGGGCGGGCAACGGCCAGGAATACACCACCGAGCAGCGCATCCGGGAGGTGGTCCACTACCTCAGCCAGAACATGGACCATATGATCTCCCGCAGCGAGGCCGCCCAGCACGCCTGCCTGAACGAGGACTACTTCTCCCGGGCCTTCAAAAAGGAGACGGGCATGGGCTACAAGGAGTTCGTGCTCAAGCAAAAGGCGGACTACGCCATCAAGCTGTTGACCAACACCGACCTGCCCATCACGGTCATCGCCTCCAAGGTGGGCTACGACAACTACAACAACTTTACGCAGATGTTCCGGAAGCTCACCGGCAAGACGCCCACGGATTACAGAAAGTCAATGGAAAACGGGAATTGACGATCACTTTTTCGGCAAAACCCACAAGAAAACGATCAGAAAGTCGGAAAAACAATCATTGGGGTCGCAAAATGGATATGATTTGCGGCCCTGATTTTTTATAATCTAATTGTCAGATGGGAACAGGCTTCCCGAACAAAAAAGACAGGAGGATTTCACAATGAAGAAGTTCGTCGCCGTTCTGCTGTGCGTCCTGATGATGCTCAGCGCGATGATCCCCGCCGCCATGGCTGAAGACATGGTGACCGTCTCCCTGTACATCCCGACCCTGGCCCCCTACACCGAAGAGGCCATCCAGAAGGTCCAGGCCGCCCTCAACGAGCACCTGGCGGAGAACTACGGCATCCAGACCAAGCTGGTCTACATCGAGATTGGCAACTTCGAGCAGGCCGCCAACCTGGCCATGACCACCCCCGAGCTGGACATCACCTGCTACTTCACTGACGGCGGCCAGCTGGCGAACTACGTGCGCAACGGCCAGCTGATCGACCTGACCGACCGCTTCGAGGCCGCGTCCGACGAGGTCAAGAGCGTGTTCACCGAGGCCGAGCTGAAGGCCTCCAGCATGAACGGCAAGCTGTACGGCTTCGTGCGCAAGTACCAGTACGGCGGCTATGAGACCGTGGTCATGAACAAGGACATCGTCGAGGAGATGGGCATCGACGCCGCCTCCATCGACTCCATGGAGAAGCTGGGCGAGGTGCTGTATCAGGTGCACGAGGCCCATCCCGAGATCTACACCCTGGTGCCCCAGTCCTCCAAGGACATGACCTGGATTCGCCCCTATGTCCGCTCCGTCGGCCTGACCACCTTCGGCTTCCTGAACAATGCCGACCACGGCGAGCTGACCGATACCCAGATCAAGAGCATGTTCGAGACCGACAGCTTCCGCGACTTCTGCGCCTACACCAACAAGTGGTACAACGACGGCCTGATCATGGCTGACGCCATCAGCAACACCCGCGAGGGTTCCGACATGGTCACCGCCGGCGCGGCCTTCGCCACCCTGCACAACGCCGACATCGATCCCCTGGAGATGTTCTATCCCAACACCGTGACCGGCGGCATCATCGTGGATCCCATGGCCAACTGCGCCGACATCGGCAACCTGCAGTTCGGCATCAGCAGCAACAGCGCCCATCCCGACGAGGCCTTCACCCTGCTGTGCGCTCTGTACACCGACGCCAAGCTGCACACCCTGCTGTCCTTCGGCATCGAGGGCGAGCACTATGTGCTGAACGCCGACGGCAAGGCCGAGTATCCCGAGGGCATGACCGCTGAGAACGAGCCCTACGGCGGCTTCACCGCCTCCGCCACCTATCCCAACTACCTGCTGAACCCCGTTCGCGCCACCGCGACCGTGGATGACTACGCCGCCACCGTGGCCGAGTGGGATGACTCCGTCCGTGTCCCCGCCGCCTTCGGCTTCTTCTACGACACCAGCGACAAGGGCGACTTCGTGGCCGCCTACAAGAACATCGAGGAGAAGTACCGCGACGTGCTGCTGACCGGCACCGTGGCCCTGGACGATGTGCTGCCCGCCATCCAGTCCGAGCTGACCGCCATCGGCTTCTACGATGTCATCGCCGACATGCAGGCCCAGCTGGACGCCTACCTGGCTGAGCAGGCCTAAGACAAGGACCCTTCCTCGGGGCTGCCCTCACCCGGCAGCCCCGATTCCCACAAGCCCCTCCGTGGAGGCGGCGATGCGCCGCCCGCCCGACGGCGGACAGCGGATCAGCGCTTCCACGAAGCCAACGAGAACCCGAAAACGAAGCAAACGCATGAAAGGGAGAGAGCACATGAGCAAGAAAAAGCGCGGCGGCGCCGTGGCGATCAAGCCCGAGGGCAGCTGGGGGAACGTGTGGAGCCATCGCGAGCTCTACCTGATGCTGCTGCCCGGCCTGGTCTACCTGATCATCAACAACTACCTGCCCATCGGCGGCCTGGTGATGGCCTTCAAGCAGTTCGACTACTCCAAGGGCATCTTCGGAAGCCCCTGGGCCGGCCTCAAGAACTTCAGATTCCTGTTCGCCACCCGGGACGCCGCCATCATGATCCGCAACACCCTGGGCTACAACGCCGTGTTCATCGTGCTGGGCACCGTGCTGGCCATCGCCGTGGCGGTCATCATGAACGAGCTGCGCAACAAGAGCGCCCAGAAGCTCTACCAGATCTTCATCCTGATCCCGTACCTGATCTCCATGGTGGTCGTCAGCTACATCGGCTACGCCTTCCTGTCCACCGACGCGGGCTTCATCAACAAGTCCCTGCTGGGCGGCCAGCGGCTGAACTGGTACATGACGCCGAAGTACTGGCCCTTCATCCTCACCTTCATCTACCTGTGGAAGACCTTCGGCTACAACTCCATCATCTACTACGCCACCGTCATCGGCATCGACACCAGCCTCTACGAGGCGGCGGTGATCGACGGCGCGAACCGCTGGCAGAGTCTGTGGCACGTGACCCTGCCGGGCCTGCGGCCCACCATCATCACGCTGACGCTGCTGGCCATCGGCCGCGTGTTCTACTCGGACTTCGGCCTGTTCTACCAGGTGCCCATGGATTCCGGCCTGCTGTACGACGTGACCACCACCATCGACGTGTACGTCTACAAGGGGTTGATCGTTCTCAACGACGTGGGCCGCTCCGCCGCCGCGGGCTTCTTCCAGTCCATCTGCGGCTTCCTGCTGGTCATGGCGGCCAACCTGGTCGTCTCCAAGCTCGACAAGGACAGCGCGCTGTTCTGAGAAAGGAGGAGAGCATCCATGGTACGAAATGACAGAGTTCAGCAAATCCTGATGCACGTCTTCATGATCCTCCTGGTCGTGCTGTGCGTCGCGCCGTTCCTGCTGATGGTGATGTCCTCCCTCACCGAGGAGGCCACCCTGACCCGCAACGGCTACAGCTTCTTCCCCCAGGTGTTCAGCCTTGAGACCTACCGCTACATCGTCCGCAGCCAGGGCACCATCCTGCATGGCTATGTGATGACCATCGTGGTGACGGTCATCGGCACCACCGCCAACCTGCTGCTGACGATCCTGTTCGCCTATCCGCTGTCCCGAAAGGACCTGCCCTATCGCGGGGTGCTGAGCTTTATACTGTTCTTCACGATGCTGTTCAACGGCGGCCTGGTGCCCACGTACATGATGTACGCCCAGACCTTCCACATCAAGAACACGATCTGGGCGCTGATCGTGCCGGGACTTATGATGAACGCCTTCTACGTCATCATGATGCGCTCCTTCTTCCAGAGCAGCATCCCGGTGGCGCTGATCGAGGCGGCCAAGCTGGACGGGGCCACGGAGTTCCGCATCCTGAGCTCGGTGATCGTGCCGCTGTCCAAGCCCATGGTGGTCACGCTGGTGCTGATGGTGGGCCTGAACTACTGGAACGACTGGGCCAACGGCCTGTACTACGTCACCGACCAGGGCCTGTTCACCATCCAGATGATCCTGAACAATATGATCAAGAACATCGAGTTCCTCTCCCGAAACGCCAGCTCCCTGGGCGTCGCGGCCTCCCAGATGCGGATTCCGCAGGTGGGCATCCGCATGGGCATCGCCGTGGTCGCGGTGCTGCCGGTGCTGGTCATCTACCCCTTCCTGCAGAAGTACTTCGTCAAGGGCATCGTCATCGGCGGTGTGAAGGGCTGATTACAGAGAGAATTTCAAGCAATCGCGTTTTTGTCGTGAAGCTGCCGTCCGCGGTACGCGTACCGTTTCGGACGGCAGCTTTTACAATATCCCTTTATTTTGATATATTGGGAGCATGACGGGAGGGATACATATGAACGGGATACACATTGGCATCGCGGAGTGGTGCTCGCCCATCCAGGGCCCGATGGCCTGCCGCATGGCGGCGGAGCTCGGGCTGGACGGCGTGGAGCTGGATATGGGAGAACTGCGGCGCTGCCTGCCGCTATCGGACCCGGGCGTGCAAAGATACTGGCTGGATGCCCGGCAGAAGTACGCCGTGGCTTTTCCGGCGCTGGCGGTGAACGCGCTGGGAGGGTGCTGCAGCCTTCGCCCGAAGAACGCGTCGCAGGAGGCGCTGTGCCGCGAGATCATCACCGCGGCCATCGAAGCGGCGTCGGCCCTCGGCATCGGCATCCTCCAGATCCCCAATTTCGCGGAGTTCACCATTCGCGGATTGGAGGACATCGAACCCGCGGCGCGGTTCTTTCAATGGGCCTGCGAGGCGGCGGAGCCGCGAAACATCGTGGTCGGCAGCGAGAACACGCTGAATACTGAGGAAAACCTGCTGCTGTGCGACCGGGTGAACCGCCCCAACTTCAAAATCTATTTCGACAATGAAAACGCCGTGTTCTTCCGGGGCGAGGATCCGGCGGAGCACCTGCGGAGGCTCGAGGACAGGGTATGCCAGGTCCACATGAAGGACGGCACGGCGGAAGCGCTGAGTTCAAGGCCGCTGGGCGAAGGTCACGGGCAGGCGGAGGAATGCCTGGCCGCCATGAGGGACATCGGCTATGGCGGCTGGGTGGTTCTGGAAAATGAGTACGACACGGCGGCGTTCGATTGTGTCGGCCGATTTGCAGCGCTTCAAAGAGATATTGTGTGGCTGAAAGAGCGGCTGTGAAAAACAGGAACAGGAGATGCGATCATGGAGCGATATATGAATCCAGAACTCACCGCCGAGGAGCGGGCAAAGGACCTGCTTTCGAGGATGACGACCGACGAAAAGCTCAAGCAGCTGATCGGGGCCTTTCCCCGTCCCGGCCATGAGGATGATATGGACGCGGCGGTGGCCGGCGGCATCGGCCAGTATTCCACGCTGGAGATGCGGCGGCTCGACTCGCTGGAGGAGACGGCCCGGTGGCAGCGGACCCTCCAGGAGAAGGCGATGGCGGGAAGTCCGCACCGCATTCCGGCCGCGTTCCACATGGAGGGGCTCTGCGGGGCCTACATACAAGGCGCGACCAGCTATCCCGCGGGCATCGCCCGGGGCTCCAGCTTCGACCCGGAGATTGAAAGGGAGATCGGCCGCGCCGTTGCACGGCAGGAACGGGCCGTGGGCGTGACGCAGACCTTCGCGCCGGTGCTGGATGTCTCCCGGGATTCCCGCATGGGCCGCCAGGGCGAGACCTACGGCGAGGACCCGGCCCTCGCCGCCGCCATGGGCGCGGCCTTTACGGCGGGCATCCAGGCGGACGATACCGACGGCCTGCGCTCGGAATCCGTGGCCAAGCACTTCCTGGGCTTCCACCACTCCCAGGGCGGCATCCACGGCGCGGATGCCGAGGTGCCGGAGCGCCTGCTGCGGGAGGTCTACGCCAAGCCCTTCCAGGCGGCGATCACGGAGGCCGGCCTGCGGGGCGTCATGCCCTGCTACTGCACGCTGAACGGTAAGGCCGTGTCCGCGTCCAAGGCCATTCTCACGAACCTGCTTCGGGAGGAGATGGGCTTCGACGGCGTGGCGGTGTCGGACTACGGGGCCATGGGCAACGCCCACAATTCCCAGCACATGTTCGAGAGCATGACTGAAGCGGGCCTGGCCTGCCTGGAGGCGGGCATGGACGTGGAACTGCCGTCCAGGGACACGCTGACCGAAGAACTGGCTCAGTGGTTCGATTCTCGAAAGGCGGATGTGGCGGTGCTGGACCGCGCCGTGCTGCGGGTGCTGGAGGCCAAGTTCCGCATGGGGCTGTTCGAGCATCCCTTCGCGCTGGAAGGCGGAAAGCTGAAGGAAGCCTTCTATTTGGAGAACGACAGGGCGCTCTCCCTGCGCAGCGCCCGGGAGGGCATGGTGCTGCTGAGGAACGGCGGCGCGCTTCCGATTTCGAAGAAGGCGAGGAAGATCGCCGTGATCGGCTGCCACGCGGTCAATCCCCGGTACTTCTTCGCGGGCTACACCCACCTGAGCATGGTGGAGGCGATCCTGGCCGTGGAGGGCTCCATGGCGGGGGTGAAGGTCGACGGTCCCGTGACGGACTACGAGCGCATTCCCGGCACCCAGATCCAGGTGAACGACACCCCGGAGTTCGACGCCGTGCTGGACAAGCTGTGCCCCGGCTGCCCCAGCCTGCTGGATGAGCTGAAGCGGCGGCTGCCGGAGACCGAGGTCGTCTGGGCCTACGGCTATCCCTGCGCGGGGGACGACGCGTCCCACTATGCCGAGGCGCTGGAGGTCATGAATGGCGCGGACCTGATCCTGTTCACGCTGGGCGGTAAGTACACCTCAGGCTCCATCTCCACCACCGGCGAGGGCGTGGACGACGTGTGCATCAACCTGCCGCCCTGCCAGGACGGGCTGATCGAGCAGGCGGCGGCGCTGGGCATTTCCATGGCGGGGGTGCACTTCGACGGGCGGCCCGTCTCCAGCGACGTAGCGGATGAATACCTGGACGCCATTCTGGAGGCCTGGTGTCCCGGTGAAATGGGGGCGCAGACCGTGGCGGACGTGCTGCTGGGGGACTACAACCCCGCGGGCCGGCTGCCGGTGTGCGTGGCCCGCAACGCCGGTCAGATCCCCGTGTACTACAACCATCCCCACGGCTCCTCCTGGCACCAGGGCGAGAGCATTGGCTTCCAGGATTACGCCAGCTGCTCCCACAGGCCGCGCTACGTCTTCGGCCATGGGCTGTCCTACACCCGCTTTGAATACGCGGACCTGGAGATCTCGCCGGACGAAATCGGCCCGAGGGACAGCGTGGAGGTCCGCTTCACGGTGCGCAATGCGGGCAATATGGACGGCGACGAGGTGGTCCAGCTGTACATCAGCGACCCGTATGCCACCATGATCCGCCCCGTGAAGGAGCTGGCGGGCTTCTGCCGGATCCATCTCAGGGCGGGGGAGAGCAGGCGCGTCGCCTTCACCCTGCGGGCGGACCAGCTGGCCTTCCTGGATGAGGCCATGAACTGGAAGGTGGAAAGGGGCCGGTTCGACGTGCAGGTCGGCGCGTCCTCCGAGGACATCCGCCTGACGGGCAGTTATGTGGTGACAGAGAGCGCGATCGTCGACGGCAGGAAACGGGGCTTCTGGGCTGGAATTGAAACGAATCTGATTTGAATACATACCTGGGTGACGCCGGACGGCTGGAAACGGAGGATCGGGGGCGAAAGCAATATGGACACGATTGAAGTGACGAAGCGCCTGCTGGCGGGCGACGCCTCTGAGAACTACCTGCATCCCTTTACGCCGCTCTCCATCCGCGACAGCCGCGAGGATGTGGCTCAGCGGCTGGCCGGGCTTCGGGCGGCGGGCATTCGCTCCATGAATCTGCTGTGGAGCGGCGGGGATGAAGATGGCGGCTATACGCCGTTCAATTCGGAGGCCTACTGGACCCGAATCGGCTGGGTGGCTGAAATCTGCCGCCAGGAGGGCATGACCTTCATGATGCAGGATGCCGCCCCCTTTCCCACGGGGCTGGCTGACGGGCTGCTCATGCAGCCGGAGCATCTGGACAGGAACAAGCTGTACCTGGGCGAGCGCCACCTGGATGTGAAGGGGCCGAACCCGGACGGGGCATTTCTGGTTTCAGAGCTGGTGGGCTCCATTCGCTCAACGGACCAGGAACGCGGCTTTGGCAAGGCCCGCCCATTCCCCGGGGACAGCCTGTACGCGGTGGTCGCGGTGGAGCATGACGGGGATGGCCTCAGCCCCCAAACCGCCGTCGATCTGACGGACCGCGTCTCAGACGGCCTGCTGCTCTGGCCGGTGCCGGAGGGCGTTTGGCGCGTGTTCGTGATCTTTGAGACCATGAACGACGGGGGAAGACTCCATTACATCAATCTGCTGGATCCGGCGTCTGTGGCGCTGAACATTCAGGCGATCTATGAATCCCACTACGCGCACCTGAAGGATGAGGTCGGCAAGACCTGGCTGGGCTTCTTCTATGACGAGGCGGAGATCGGAAACCTTTGGCGCTACAACGTGCCCACGCTGCCCGGCGATAAGCGCAACGCGGAGGGCGAGAGCATGGCCCTGCCGTGGAGCCGCATCGTGCGGGACAGGTGGGAGGCCGTGATGGGTTCCCAGGCCAACCGGGCGCTTCCGTTCCTGTGGGAGGACTGCGCGAAGCTGCCCCATGTGCGCGCGCGGTTCATGGACATCGTCTCGCGGGTCATGCAGGAGACCTACAACGGCCAGATGCACGCCTGGTGCCAGGAGCACGGGCTTCAGTACATCGGACACAACTGCGAGGATGAGAATACCCACTGCTGCCTGGGAAACGGGCCGGTCCACTTCTTTCGGATGCAGAGGCATCAGGACGCGGCGGGGATCGACCTGATCGGTGGGCAGCTGATGCCGGGCAAGGACTTCCGGCAGAGCTGGTACGGGTGTCCGGAGGGCGACGGGGCGTATTACCACTATGGCCTGGCCAAGCTGGCCTCCTCCGCGGCGCACATCATGCCCAACAAGCGCGGCAGGGCCTTCTGCGAGGTATTCGCGGTATACGGCGATATTGCCGGAACGCGCCTTCGCAAGTTCGTCTACGATCACCTGCTGGTCAACGGGATCAATGAAATGATCCCCGCGCCGCCCTTCGTGCCGGGCGCCGAACCGGGCATCAGCAAGCGGGAAAACGACTATGTCAACCGCGTGTGCCGCCTGATGCACGAGGCGCGGCCCGTGATCAAAGCCGCGGTGCTGTACCATGCCGAGGCGGAGTGGTACGGAGGGGACTTCGACCGATTCCAAACGGTGGGGAAGGCGCTCGCCCAGGCGCAGATCAGCTTTGACGTCGTTCCCGCGGACGTGTTTGAGGACGCGGCGTTTTTTGAGACGGATTGCAAGGACGGCCTGCGGGTGAACGGCAACCGCTACGAGGCGTTGATCGTCCCGAAGGCGGAAGCGCTGCCCGCGGCGCTGGCCCGGGCCATGGAGCGGGGAGAGCCCCGCATCCCGGTGATCTTCTGCGAGCGCCGCCCCGGCGTGATCGCGGAGACGGGCGAACCCTTCCGCGGGAAAGGCGGAGAAGTGGTTCCCATGGACGCGCTGGCCGAACGCCTGCGGCAGATCATCCACAGGGATTTGATACTGGACCGGGCGCTGCCGGACATCCGCTACGCGCACTATCGAAGGGACGAGGTCGATTTCTATTTTCTGGTGAATCAGGCAGATCCCTGTACCTTTGAGGTGGACGTTGCGGGAGACGGCGCGCTGACAGCCGTGGATATCATGGAGGGCGCTGCGCGACGGCTGCCGGCAGAGCGAAGGGGCGGCGGGCTGACGTGCCGCCTGTCCATGGACCGGTGGGAATCGCTGCTGCTGGTCGCGGGCGAGGCGGGTGAAGCGCTTTCCCCGGCACTGTGCCATGAGGCGATCTCGCCCGCCTGGCATGTGACGCTGGATGACGGCGCTGAACTGGAAATGGATGCGCTGCGCAGCGTCAATACGGCGGACCTCTTCCCGAGGTACATGGGAAGGATCGTGTATGAAGCGGCAGTGACGCTCGACGCGCAGCCCGAGATCCTGCGGCTTGGCGAGGTATGGGAAGTCGCAGAGGTCTCCGTCAACGGACAGTGCGCCGGGATTTGCCAGTGGACGCCCTACGAGTACGACATACGCGGTTTGACGCGGATCGGCGAAAACCGGCTGCGCGTGGCGGTGTGGACCGGGCGCGCCAGGGAGACGCGGCGCGAGTCGTCGTCCGCCTTCGGAAGAAGCATGAGCGCAACGGTGTACAACGCGCTGCCGCCGGGCGGACTGCTTGGCCCGGTGACGCTGGGATATGAGATGGATCGAGAGGATGAGCGACCATGAAACGATATCTGGCCAACCGCACCGCTGAGGTGACGGACATGGAGCACAAGGGCGCTTGCGTCGCGCTGGAGATGCTGCGCGAGGGCGTCGTGCTGCTGGAGAACAAGGGCTTTCTGCCCATGGCGCCGGGGAAAAGGCTGGCGCTGTACGGCTATGGCGCGCGCAACACGGTCTATGGAGGCCTGGGCGCGGCGAGCATTCACATCCGAAGGGGCGTGAGCGTGGAGGAGGGCCTGGAAAGGGAGGGCTTCACCGTCACCACCAAGGCGTATCTGGATCGCTACCAGGCGCTGATGCAGGCGGAGGAGGCGGCCTACTACAGGGGTATCCGGGAGCGCTGCGGCGAGAAGATCATCGAAGGCGTGCTCATCATGTATTCCGAACCCTTTGTGCCCTCGGCCCAGCTGGAGATCACGGAGAAGGATATCCGCAGCTCCAACGCCGATACGGCGGTGTACGTCATCTCCCGCTGCTCGGGAGAAGGCGCGGACCGCAAGCCCGTTCCCGGCGATTACGAGTTGTCCGAGGATGAGCTTGCCAACTTGAAGCGGCTGGAGGCGGGCTATGAGAACCTGATCGTCGTTTTGAACACCTGCGGCGTGATCGACACAAAGCGCATCCGTGGCCTTAATAACATGAAGGCGCTGCTCTTCGTCGGTCTTGGGGCGGCGGAGACCGGAACGGTGGTCGCCGAGGTGCTGTCGGGGAAGGTGTGCCCCTCCGGCAGGCTGGCCTCGACCTGGGCGGAGAACTACCTGGACTACCCCTCCGCGGACACCTATGCCGCCGTCAACGGGAACCTGGACGACGAGGAATACCGCGAGGGCATCTACGTCGGTTACCGCTGGTTTGACGCTTTTCAGATCAAACCCGCCTACTGCTTCGGCTACGGCCTGAGCTACACAGAATTTGACATGAAGCCGGTGGGCTTTGAACGGCATGGCGATGAGGTGCGCGTGGCCATCGAGGTGTGCAACCGGGGCGAAATACATGCCGGAAAGGCGGTCGCGCAGCTGTACGTCGCCCAGCCCGCTGGGAATGTCAGAAAGGCCGTGAAGGTGCTGGCGGGCTATGCAAAGACGGAACTGCTCGCGCCCGGCGCAAAGGAGACGGTCGTCATCACCGTGTCCCTCAGAGATCTGGCGTCCTATGACAGCGCCCGGTCCGCCTGGGTGCTGGAGCCCGGAGATTATCTGTTCTGCGCGGGCGGCGACGCGGAACACATCGCCCCGGTGGGCATCGTGCGGCTGGACGCCCTGGCAGTGACCGAACAGTGCACGGCGGTCTGCAAGGACGATTGGAAGCTGGAGGAATTCGCGCCAAAGGCTGC
This sequence comes from Clostridia bacterium, assembly GCA_030530315.1. Classification (GTDB taxonomy): domain Bacteria; phylum Bacillota; class Clostridia; order Christensenellales; family Aristaeellaceae; genus UBA2862. Next base: position 43,115 of record JAUMVG010000001.1, read on the forward strand.
CGAAGCGAAAAACCTGGGGGATGGGCGAAGCCTGCCTGTGCTGCGCGTTTCCGCGAGCGAGATCGAAACCCGGACCCATGATTATTCAGGCGAAGTAATGAAGCCCTCTCCGAAGCCAGGCGGGAGCGATGCGATCACCTTCCGGGACGTCCTCTCCGGCAGGCATGCGGCGGAGGATTTGGCCTGTGATATGTCACTTGACGAATTGGCCCATCTGCTGGTGGGCAATGTGCCGGAGAAGGCCGGGGAGGCGACCCGGGCATCGGTGTTCGCCGCGGGAACCTCCGTCTCCCGGGCGGATACCGGGGATGCCGTTGAGTACGTCGTTCCCGGAACGACGGAGACGACGGTGAGCCTGCTGCGGAGCCGGGGGATCCCCAAGCTGAACATCGCGGACGGCGGCTCCGGGCTGCGCCTCGCGCCTGAGTTCCAGACGGACGCGGAGGGCAACCTGGCGACAAGCCCCCTGTTCTCCATCGGCAATGTGGATAAGTTCGCCGGGGACATCCTGCGCAGGGAGGGCGGCGGCGAGCACTTCTGGCAGTATCCGACGGCATTCCCCATGGCGATGGTCATGGCCCAGACCTGGAACCGGGAATTGCTCAGGCAGTGCGGCGAGGTCATCGGCCGGGAAGCGGATGCCTTCGGCACGGATGTGTGGATGGCCCCGTCGATGAACATTCACCGCAGCCCCCTGTGCGGCAGGAACTATGAGTACTACTCCGAGGACCCCTTCATCACCGGCAGCTGCGCCATCGCCGCGCTGGAGGGCTTCCAGCAGTGCAGATACAGCGCGCCCTGCGTCAAGCACTTCGCCTGCAACAGCCAGGAGGACAACCGCGGCGCGACCAACGCCCACGTCAGCGAACAGGCCCTGCGGGAGATCTACATGCGCGGCTTTGAAATGGCGGTCCGCGCCAGGAAACCCCGCTGCCTGATGACCTCGCTGAACCTCGTCAACGGCATCCACATGGCCAACCAGCGGGATCTGCTGACGACGGTGATCCGGCAGGAATGGGGCTTCGACGGGCTCGTGATGTGCGACTGGGGCACCACGGTGTCCGATCCCAGGGAAAGGCACAAGTACGGCTGCTCCTCGATACCCGGCTGCATCCGCGCGGGCAACGACCTGATCATGCCGGGCACGCGGAACGACATCGACGGCCTGATCCGGTCTGTTGAAGAAGGAGAGCTCACCATGGAGGAGCTGCGCCTGAGCGCGACGCGCATGTTGAGGCTGATGGCCAGTCAATACAGGGAGGAATGAAGCATGAATAGCGTTGAGAGATGGGGTCTGTTTGAGGTCGAGGTCAAGGGACCGTCGGCGGGGAATCCCTTTACCGATCATCACATTGAAGGCACGTTCACGGGCGCGCAGGAAAGCGTCAAAGTGGAGGGCTTCTACGATGGCGAGGGGATCTACCGCGCGCGCTTCATGCCCTCGTTTGAGGGGGAATACCGCTATGAGGTCGCGGCGGATTTCCTGCCGGAGCCGGTGCGCGGCGCGTTTATGGTGGTCGCGCCTACCGGGAACAATCACGGTCCGGTGCGGGTGGCGAAGCAGTACCACTTCGCCTATGAGGACGGCACGCCCTACTATTCCGTGGGCACCACCTGCTACGTGTGGAACCACCAGTCGGATGAATTGATCGAGGAGACGCTGAGATCGCTGGAGACGGCGGGCTTCAACAAGCTGCGCTTCTGCGTGCTGCCCAAGCACTTCGACTACAACCTGCATGAGCCGAGAAGCTACCCTTACGAGGGCACGCCCATGGATTCCTCGGTGCTGACCGACGACAACTACTACGACTACACCGGCGACAGGGGCGGCAACCGCTTCGACAAGACCCGCTTCAATCCCGAACACTTCCGCCACATCGAGAAGTGCATCCTGGCGCTGCAGGAGCTGGGCATCGAGGCCGACCTCATCATGATGCACCCCTATGACCGCTGGGGCTTCTCGCAGATGTCCCACGAGGAGGATGCCCTGTACTGGAACTACTGCGTGGCCCGCTTCGCCGCCTACCGAAACGTGTGGTGGTCGCTGGCCAACGAGTACGACATCCTCAAGGCCAAGACGCTTTCCGACTGGGAGTTCTACGCGGACGTGCTGGTGCGGAAGGACCCCTATCATCACCTGCGCTCCATCCACCACTGCGTGTACCAGTACGACTATTCCCGCCCCTGGATCACCCACTGCAGCCTGCAGCGGCCCGCCCAGGTGGCCGCCGACTACCGGACACAGTTCGGCAAGCCCGTGGTGCTGGACGAGATGACCTACGAGGGCGACATCCCCTGGCCTTGGGGCAACATCACCGGCGAGGAGATGGTGCGGCGCTTCTGGGAGGTGGCCGTGCGCGGCGGCTATCCCGGGCACGGCGAGACCTATCTCGGGCACAAGGCGAACCTGAACGGCCGGGAGACCGACGTGCTGTGGTGGTCCCACGGCGGCAGGCTGTACGGCGAGAGCTGGAAGCGGGTGAGGTTCCTGCTGGATGTGATGAAGCAGTTCCCCGTCCACGGCATGCAGCCCCAGCGGGACATGTTCAACGTGCCCATGGCCGCCCCGGAGGGGGAGTTTGCCGAGGCGAAATCCGCCTATCTGATCTACTACGGCATCATGCAGCCCCGGGAGGGCGTGGCGGAGATCGACAGGGAGACGCCCTACCGGGTGGAGCTGATCGACACCTGGAACATGACCGTCGAGGACGCGGGCGTCCACAAGGGGCGCTTTCACATCCCCATGCCGGGCCGCCAGTACATGGCCCTCAAGCTGACCCGGGTGGACGGACAGGAGCGGTGAAGGCGCGTTTCGCTTCGTCATGATCTCAGAGGGAAAGAAGGAGGAAATATGAAGTATCAAAACCCGATCATCCCCGGCTTTCACCCGGACCCGTCTGTCTGCCGGGTCGGCAAGGATTTCTATCTGGTCACCTCCTCGTTTGGGTATTTTCCGGGTATTCCGATCTTTCACAGTCAGGATCTCGTCCACTGGGAGCAGATCGGCCATGTTTTGACCCGCAGAAGTCAGTTGGATCTCAGCAAAGCAGGCGTTTCCGGCGGCATTTACGCGCCGACCATACGCTATTATGACGGCCTGTTCTGGGTCATTGTCACCAATGTCTCGTCCGGAGGGAATTTCATGGTGCATACCGAAGACCCTCGTGGCGAGTGGAGCGATCCCAAATGGATCGACCAGGGCGGCATCGATCCGTCGCTTTTCTTTGACGACGACGGCAACGTTTATTATACGGGAACGCATTTCACCGATGACGGGTTGCAGGGCATAGGCATATTCCAAATCGACATCCGCACCGGGGAGAAGCTGTCCGACGTCAGAATTATCTGGCACGGGAGCGGCGGACGATGCCCGGAGGGCCCGCACCTGTATAAGATCGGCGGCGTTTATTACCTCATGATCGCGGAGGGCGGAACGGAATACGGACACTGTGAAACCATCGCCCGGTCGGACAGCGTGTGGGGTCCCTATGAAAGCTGTCCACACAACCCGATCCTGTCTCAGAATCGGCTCATGAAGGAGCACTGTGAAATCCAGGGCGTCGGGCATGCAGACCTGATTGAGGATGGCCTGGGAAACTGGTGGATGGTTTTTCTAGGGCACAGACTGAGTGAATTGTACTTTCACCATCTTGGACGCGAGACCTTCCTGGCGCCGGTTACCTGGGTGAATGGCTGGCCGGTGGTCAACGCGGGAGAGCCGATTCTCGGCGAGATGGACGGGCCGTTGCCCCCGGAAAAGCGCGTTCCCCAACCCCCAAAACTGTGTGATTTTGCAAAACCGCTGGGACCGGAGTGGAATTGGCTCAGAAACCCCGACGATGCTTGCTACGTTCGCGATGACAAGGGCCTATTGCTGTCCGATTCCGGCACGACGCTGTCTGGCGAAAGCGCCCCCACATTTTTGGGACGCCGACAGGAGCAGTTTGATGTGCGCTGTAGAACGAGGCTGGAACCCGAACAGGGAGAGGCAGGCCTGACGGTGTTCTATGACGCGGAGCACCACTATGATTTGCTCCTTCAGAATGGCGAGATTCAGCTGAGAAAGCAGGTTGGGGACATCGCCTTCACGGCATACCGCGCACCCTGGAGTGGCCCCTGTGTACTGACTGTGCGTGCAGACAGGAAGCGCTATGCGTTCTTCTATGGAGATTCGGATGAAAACCAAATCTCCGCGGGTACCGGCCTGACTTCATTGGTCAGTACGGAGGCAACGCCCATCAGCTTCACGGGGGTATATATCGGCATCTTTGCGCAGAACCATGGAAAAGCGCGGTTCAACTGGTTTGAGTATGAAAACTTCGGGAATGCCGGGCTTTAATGCCGACCCGTGGTCTTTGGATTGGTCCGTATGAACAGACGGGAGGACTTAGGATGACAGAATATCCGCTTCAATGGGAAAAGATAACCGTGGGCGTGTGCTACTATCCCGAGCACTGGCCCAGGGAGATGTGGGAGACGGATCTTGATCGCATGAAGGCGGCGGGTATCTCCGTCGTCCGCGTGGGGGAATTCGCCTGGAACCTCGTGGAGCCGGAGGAAGGCGCATTCCGCTTCGACTTCTTTGGCGATTTTCTGAGCCTCTGTGCGGAGAAGGACATGCGCGTCATAATGGGCACGCCCACGGCGACGCCGCCCGCGTGGCTGACGGAGAAGTACCCCGAGGTGCTGAACGTCACCCGGGACGGCGTGACCTATCGCCACGGCGCGCGGCGGCACTACAATTACAATTCCCCGAAGTATCGGGAGCTGTGCGCGCGGATCGTGGAGCAGCTGGCCATGCACTATGCCGGACATCCCATGGTGGTCGGCTGGCAGATCGACAACGAGCTGAACTGCGGGGTGGACGAGTTCTACTCCGAAGCGGACCACAAGGCGTTTCGGGAATACCTCCGTAGCAAATACGGGACGCTGGAGGAGCTGAACCGGGCCTGGGGCGCGGTGTTCTGGAACCAGACCTACACGGACTGGGCCCAGGTCTATCCGCCGCGCCGGGTGCCGATGGACGCGCATAATCCCCATCAGATGCTGGACTACAGCCGGTTCGTGTCACAGAGCGCCATCCGCTTCTGCCGCATGCAGGCGGACATCCTGCGCAAATACATAAAACCCGGCGACTTCATCACCACCAATGGCATGTTTGGCAACCTGGACAACGCCCGGATGACCCGGGAGTGCCTGGACGTGTACACCTATGACTCCTATCCCAGTTTTGGCGAAGCCCAGAGCGGCGACGCCTCCGCGAACGAATTCCGGGACCGGGAGAGCAGCCGCTACCTCACCGATGTGCGGGGCATCTGCCCGCATTTCGGCATCATGGAGCAGGAATCGGGCATGACGCTGCTGCCCTCGCCCGCGCCGAAGCCGGGCCAGTTGGAGCTGTGGGCGACGCAGAGCGTGGCCCAGGGGGCGGACTTCGTGTCCTTTTTCCGCTGGCGCACCTGCCCCTTTGGCGCGGAGCACTACTGGCACGGCATCCTGGACTACGACAACCGGGACAACCGGAAGCTGAGAGAGGTCCAGGCGTTCTGCGAGCACATGCGCGCCCTCGATCCGGTTTGCGGGGCGAAGAGCGCCGCGGCGTTCGCGGTTGTCAAGGACTTCGACAATACCTGCGACGCACGGCTGGATTCCTGGCACGCGAAGGTGCAGGCGTTCAGCGAGCGGGAGATCTTCGCCGCGTCACAGTATGGCCATGCGCCCTACGACACGGTGTGGCTGGACGGCGAGACGTCCTTGGATGTATTGAAGGCTTATCCCGTGCTGATCTATCCCCATCCCTTCATCATCGACCCACAGCGCGTTGAACTGCTGGAGGCCTATGTCCGGCAGGGCGGCACGCTGATCGTCGGCTGCCGGGCTGGACTGAAGGATATGGAGGGCCACTGCGTCACCCGGCCGCTGCCCGGGCTGCTCTCCGGTTTTACCGGCACGGACATCCGGGAATTCACCTTCGAAGATGCCCGCGAGCCGAGCCTGGCCCAGTGGAACGGGGATATGATCAAGATGCCCGTCTTCAACGAGAGCCTGATGCCTCTGGAGGATACGCTGGTATTGGCGCGGTATGCGTCGAATGGATATGCCGGGGAGGCCGCGGTCACGGAGCGCGCGCTGGGAAAGGGCCGGATGATTCATGTGGGCGGCGCCTTTGGACGGGAACTCGTGGAGAAGCTGCTGATGCATGCCGGCATTCATGAACCCTTCCGCGACCTCATGGCGGTTCCCAAGGAGGTGGAAATCGTCGTGCGCGAAAAGGATGGACGCAGGTTCCTGTTCTGCCTGAACTACCAGGCGTCGGAGCAGGAGATCCTGCTGAAAAAGACGGCGATGTCGCTGTACACGGGGGAACAGCTGACCGGCAGGGTCGCGCTGCCGCCCTACGGCACGGCGGTGTTTGAAATAAAGGATTGAGGTGAACGGAAGAAATGAAGCTGCCGATGATCTTTTCGGACCACATGGTGTTGCAGCGCGGCAAGCCCATCGCCATCCGGGGAGAGGCGGAAGCGGGAACGACCGTGTCCGTTCGCCTGTCAGATGCGCAGGGCGTTATCGCGGCAGCGGAGGCCCATGCGGATGATGCCGGCGCTTGGCAGGCGACGCTTCCGGCGCTGGAGGTTGCGCGGGGATTGACGCTGGAGCTGTCTGCTGGAGATGAGCGCGTCCGAATGGATGACGTCTCAGTCGGCGAGGTGTGGATCGCCGGAGGCCAGTCGAACATGGAATACTGGCTGCACTTTGACGCAGAAAATGAGATGGCGCTCAACAGGCCGGAAAACCCGGACATCCGCTTTTTCGACTATCCTGAGGTCTCCTTCGAGGGCGAACTGGAACAGCATGACTTTTCAGACTTCGGCTTCTGGCGGCGCTGCAATTCGGAGGAGCTGCCCTGGTTCTCCGCGGTGGGCTACTACTTCGCGGAGCGCCTGCAGGCGGCGCTGGGGGTGCCGGTGGGTATCGTCGGCTGCAATTGGGGCGGCACCAACGCCGCGTGCTGGATGGATGAGAGCGATCTGCGCGGCAGCGCGGGGGAGGTCTGGCTGACCGAGCACGAAAAGCGCCTCGAAGAGATGGACCAGGACGATTACATACAATGGTTTCTGTCGGAGCCCTCAAACATCCAGAACCACCCCATCCCGGGCGATTGTCCGGAGGTCCTCTTTCCGGGCCTGAGCCGGGAGGAACAGCGCAGGTTGATGGAGGGCCCCAAGTCCCGCTACGACGGCGTTATCGGGCCGCTGCATCCCTGCCGCCCCTGCGGGCTGTATCACCTGATGCTGGAGAAGGTCGCGCCATACGCGGCCAGGGGCGTGATCTGGTATCAGGGGGAGAGCGACCGGCCGCACGCGGACATCTACGATGGTGTGCTTGAGAACATGATTCGCGCCTGGCGCAGGCTGTGGAATGACGAACTGCCCTTCCTGATGGTGCAGCTGGCGCCGTTTGGGGAGTGGTTCGGTGAATCAGGGGAGGCCTATCCCACGCTGCGCGCCTGCCAGCAGCGGGTGGCGGAGCGCGTGCCGCAGGTCTGGCTGTGCTCCAGCGGCGATGCAGGCATGCGCTGGGACATTCATCCCAAGCACAAGCGCCCCATCGGGGAGCGGCTGGCACTGCTGGCGCGGGGACATGTCTACGGCGAGAGCATCCTGTGCGACGCGCCGGCATTGAAAGCCGTCCGTCGCGAGGGGAGCCGGGCGATCCTCGATTTCGAGCATGGTGACGGGCTGTATATCAGGGGCGACGCGCTGAACGCACTGCGGGTAAACGGGCAGGTTTGCCCGGCAAAGGTCGAGGGCGAATGCCTTGTGATCGACCTGCCGATGGCGGAGCATTGGAAGATCGAATTTGCCTGGCAGGGATACTACGAGGTCAACCTGTACAACGCGGCGGGCATACCGGCGCTGCCGTTCAGGATTTTGCTGGATTGAGGAGTAGGATGATTATGAGATACGATGCTTTTCATCCCGGCCAGCTCTGGCTGGACACCGAGGGGAAGCCCATCCAGGCCCATGGCGGTTCCATCCTTCGGGTGGGGGATATGTGGTACTGGTATGGCGAGAACAAGGAGCATACCGATGGCAAGAATGGCGTGTGGACCTGGGGCATCCGCTGCTATCGCTCCCGGGACCTGTACAACTGGGAGGACTGCGGGCTCATCATCCCGCCGGTGCTGGATGACGAGGACTCGCCGCTTCACCCCACTGCGATGATCGACCGGCCCCACATCCTCTACAATCGCCGCACGGGGAAGTACGTCTGCTGGCTCAAGATCATGCAGAAGAACGGCGAGCAGCACGAGACCGTGTTGACGGCGGACGACATCCTGGGTCCCTATGCAATCGTGCGCACGGGGCTGCGGCCGCTGGGCATGAGCGCCGGCGATTTCGACTTGGCGGTCGCGCCGGACGGCAAGGCGTATTACTACTTTGAGCGGGTGCACTCCGAGACCATCTGCGCCGACCTCACGGAGGACTACACCGACGTGACCGGCTACTATACCACCCACTTTCCCCACGTCGCGCCGCCCTACGTGCGGGAGGCGACCTCCCACTTCGCGCGGAGGGGGAAGCACTACCTGATCACCTCGGGGACGACGGGCTACCTGCCCAATCCCTCCGAGGTGGCCGTGGCCGAAACCTGGCACGGGCCCTTTACGGTGCTGGGCAATCCCCATCCCGGCGACGCCTCCAACACTTCCTTCCACACGCAGGTCTCCTGCGTGTTCCGGGTGCCGGAGAGAAAAGATCTGTTCATCGCCATGGCGGACCGCTGGTGCCCGGACCTGATGGACCTGGACTACGAGCGCTATAAACAGTTCTATGAGATTCGCTTTGACGCCGGATTGAGCGAGGCGGAGAAGGAAGCGCGCATTGCCGCCCTGAACCTGGATATGGCGCAGATCGACGATCTGCGGCGGGATACCTCCAAATCGACCTACGTCTGGCTGCCGATCCGATTCGAAGGCGAGATGGCATATATAAACTGGCGGAACGAATGGCGCTGGGAAGAATTTGATCGGTGAGAACAAAAGCGACAATTGAAAAGGAGCGTACTGTTATCGGTCGGTTTTAAAGCCACACCCTCTTTACGGGGTGTGGCAGACCGCTGACAAAGCCTGCAAACACAAGAATCTCTGCTGACGAAAAAGATCAGGCAGAGATTCTTGCTTGCTGTGTTGGCTGCGCCTGCAAACGCGGTCACATACTTTTAAAGCCGCACCCTCTTTACGGGGGTGTGGGCGGGTTCGTTTACGCTTCCGGCAGAAGGTTTTGGTATTCGTGGGGGTATCCTTTCAAGGGTGTTTGCCCTTTGAGCCAGGCTGGCGCGGTCGCCTAAAGGCGCCGCGCCGATGTTGAGGGCCGGCGGGGCGTCGTCAGCTCAGTTTTCTGTATTCGCGCGGCGTCAAGCCGTATTTTTTTTTGAAACAATCCTTGAAGTAGTTGCTGTCTGAAAATCCGCAGCGCAGTGCGATGGTGATGATGGAATCCTGCGTGGAGACCAGCTCCATAGCCGCGTGGTTCAAACGCATGAACACAAGGTATTCGTGCAGGCGTATACCCGTGGCTTCCCGGAATTTGCGGCTCAGGTAGTTGGGACTGAAGCCGACCGCGTCGGCGATGTCCTGCAGGGTGATGTCGTTCATGTACTGCTCGGCGATGAAGCGCGCGGCGTGAACGATCTGGGGGTCGGTGGTGTGGATGTCCGTGGGCGAGTCATTCAGGAAGATGCATACGCGGCTGCACAGTATGAACAGCCATTGCAGGCAGGTCTTCTGCATCATCGTCGAGCGGTGATCGCCGATTTTTTCTTCGGCGGAGATCTGGGCCAGGCAGCTGATCAGCTGGGATTGATAGGCCAGGGGCACCTGAAAGACGCGCTTTTCGGTGAAGAACGCGCCGCCCTGGGGCATCAGGCCCATGGTCTCTTCGGACAGGTCTTCGCTGCCGAAGGTGGTGACGATGCGCTTGCAGGAGCCCTGAGGATAGCGCGTGTAGTGCAGCGCCATGGGCGGTATCAGGATGAAGGTGCCGGAATGCAGGTCCTGTATGCTGTCATCGATGAAGAAACGGCAGACGCCGCTTTCGACGTAGAACAATTCATAGAAATTGTGACAATCGTGGCCGGCCATGACGAAGTCCGAGCCGCGGAGCTTGGCGTCGGAATGGATGCCATTGGCACGAATGCCCTTTATTGTTAATTTTGACTCTGTCATATTAACCTCGAATGGATAATAATTCTGTATTCTATGGGGTAATATAGCACATTTTCAGCGGAAAATCAAGAATATTAATACTATACTTTATCTGAAAGTGCCAGGGATAGTATGTGATTCGTATCAAAGCGATATGAAGCCGACGCCGGTGGCTGTCGCAACGACCGATTGAACAGGAGGGCTTGTTATGCAGATACTGGACTGTACGCTGAGGGACGGGGCGAATGTGGTCGGCAAGGGCTTTGACGCGAAGCTCACGCGCCTGATGATCGAAGGATTGATCCGGAGCAATATTAAAACCATTGAGATGGGCAACGCCCTGGGCCTCGGCGCCTATGAGGCGAACGGCGCGGTTGCGCCGCTGACCGACGTGGAATACCTGCAGCTGGTCCAGCCCTACCTGAAGGACGCCGAGATCGGCATGTTCATCGGCCACAAGAACGTCAACGAGGCGAACGTGGCCCTGGCGCAGAAGTACGGCATCGCCTTTCTGCGCATCGGCGCCAACGCCGGCGACGGCGAGATGGCCTATGAAAAAGTCCGCATGGTGAAGGCGGCGGGGCTGAAGTGCCGCTATTCGCTGATGAAGGGCTACATCCTCTCGGCGGAGGCGCTGGCCGAGGAGGCGCTGGCGCTGGAGGCCTGCGGGCTGGACGAAATCACCATCATGGACTCCGCCGGAACGATGACTCCGGACGAGGTGGAACACTACTGCCGCACGCTCTCCTCACAGCTGCGCATCCCGCTGGCCTTCCACGGCCACAACAACCTGGGCCTGTCCACGGGGAACGCCCTCGCCGCGGAAAAGGGCGGGGCGAAGGTCGTCGACTGCGGCCTGATGGGCATGGCCCGCAGCGCAGGCAACTGCTCCACGGAGCTGGTAGCCGCGGCGTTCCAGAAGAAGGGCGGCATGGAGTATATCGACCTGTACACGCTGCTGGACTTCATCGACAGGGAACTGATGCCCGCGATGGCGGAGGTCTCCGACTATCGCCCGCCGGTGACGCCCAACGACCTGGTCTACGGCCTGGCTGGGGCCCACTCCAGCTTCTCCGGGCTCTTCGAGGCGGTCGCCGCCGAGAGGAATGTCAGCCTGTACAGGCTGATCGTGGAGGTGTCCAAACTGGACCGCAAGGCGCCCACGCGGGAGCTGATCGAACGGGTCGCGCAGGCGCTTGAACCGCTGTCTTGAAAGGGGAATGGGGTATGCACAACATCAACTGGGAGGCATTGAGGGGCTATTGCCAGAAGCTGCTGATGACCCAGGGCCTGTCCGCGGAGGACGCCTTTCTCGTGGCGGACTGCCTGGTGGACGCCGACCTCTGCGGCGTAGAGTCCCACGGCGTCAGCCGCATGACGATCTACCTGAAGCGGCTGGAGACCGGCGTGGTGAACGCGAAGACGCAGATCGAGGTGGAACGGGAGCATCCCGCCTCGGCGGCGCTGTCGGCGTGCAATTCCATGGGCATGGTCGCCGCGAAGCGCGCGGTGGACCTCGCCGTCGAAAAGGCGCGGGAGAGCGGCTGCTGCATCGTCACGGTCCGCAATTCCAACCACTTCGGCATGGCTTCCTATTACGCCCGCAGCGCGGCGGAGCGGGACATGCTCTGCATCTGCGGCACGAATGCCCCGCCAAACATCGCCCCGACAGGAAGCTCCAAGAGCTACGTGGGCACCAACCCCGTCTGCATGTCCGCACCGACCCACGGCGCGCCGATCGTGCTGGACATGGCCCCCAGCGTGGTGGCGATGGGCAAGGTCATACTGGCGGCCAAGCTGGGCAAGTCCATCCCCCTGGGCTGGGCGCTGACGGCGGACGGCAAGCCCACGGAGGACCCCAACGAGGGCATGAAGGGCACGGTGGTGCCCATCGGCGGCCCCAAGGGCTACGGCCTGAGCCTGTTCATGGACATCTTCTCCGGCGTGCTCAGCGGCGCGAAGTTCGGCCCGCACCTGGGCAACATGTGGCACGACTTCACCAATCCCCAGGACGTGGGGCACTTCTTCATCGCCGTGGACATCTCCAAGCTGACGGACCTCGAGACCTTCAAGACGCGGCTGGAGCAGATGGTGGGTGAGATCAAGGCGCTGCCCAGGAGCGAGGGCGTCTCGGAGATATTCGTTCCCGGGGAGATCGAGCACAATCGCAAGGAAGCGCGGAAGGCCAACGGCATCGAGCTGAGCGATGTGGTGTACGACGAGCTGGCTGCCCTGGGCGAGCGCTACGGCGTGAAGATGGATTTTTAGGAGGAGCGCGGACATGAAGTATATCAATATGCCGGGAACCGGCCTGGTGGTCTCCAAGGCCTGCCTGGGCACGATGACCTTCGGCGGCCAGGTGTCCGAGGCGGATGCCGTCGGCATCGTGCGCGCCGCCGCGGATGAGGGCATCAACTACATCGACACCGCGAACATCTACACCAAGGGCGAGAGCGAGCGCATCGTCGGCAAGGCCCTCAAGGGCGAGCGCGACCAATGGGTGCTGGAGACGAAGGTCTGCAACGTGGTGGGCGAGGGCCCGAACGACAACGGCCTCAGCCGCCGCCACATCATGAAGGCCGTGGAGGACAGCCTCACGCGGCTGCAGACGGACTACATCGACGTGTACTACCTGCACCGCCCCGACCACCGCACGCCCTTCGAGGAGACGATGCGGGCGATGGACGACCTGGTTCACCAGGGCAAGGTGCGCTACATCGGCATCAGCAACTTTGCCGTGTGGCAGACCCTGGACATCCTGAACCTGTGCAGGGCAAACCTGCTGAACGGCCCGGTGATCATGCAGACGGTGTACAACCTGCTGACCCGGGGCATCGAGGACGAGCTGCTGCCCATGACCCAGGCCCACGGCATGGGAGTCATGGTGTACAACCCCCTGGCCTCCGGCATGCTGACGGGAAAGTTCAAGCGGGGCGAGGCGCCGCTGGAGGGCACCCGGCTGGCCACCAACAAGATGTACACCGACCGCTACTGGAACGACGACAACCTGGCGGCCACGGAGCAGTTTGCGGCCATCGCCAGGGAGGCCGGCATCTCCCTGATCGACATGTCCATGCGGTTTGTGGCCAACAGCCCTGCCGTCAGCTGCGTGCTGCTGGGCGTCAGCAAGCCGACCCATTTGCAGCAGAACCTGGCTTCCATCCTCGCGGGTCCCCTGGACGAGGGAACCCTGAAGGCCATCGACGGCGTCTATGAACGGCTGCCGCTGGGGAACCGGTTCAAGTACTGCCGCTGAACACAACCTGCAAGGCAGAGCAGGAATACTGTGGACACCCTGGAACCTGTACGCACCCCGACGGGGCGCTTTCACCCGGCGACGCGCGGGCGAAGGCGTCCCAACCCGATCGACGCCATCAGAGGAATGGAGGTACACACAATGAAGAGGTTGATTTCCGCTATCCTGGCCCTGATGCTGCTGGTGAGCTGCGCTGCCTTCGCGGAGACGGCGATGCCGATCTCTGAGGACGGCGCCAGCCTGAGCATCTTCGTCACGCTGGACGGCAAGGCTTCCGTCTCGCTGTCCTCGCTGGAGGAGAACCTGACCATGCAGTACTACGAGGAGCTGTCCGGCGTGGACGTCGAATGGCAGCATCCCTCCAGCGCCAACACCCTCGGCGAGGCCGTGAACCTGCTGCTGGCCTCCGGCGAGCTGCCGGACCTGATCTTCAACATCACCTACGGCTCCGAGAACCTGGACACCCTGATCGAGAACGAAATGATCCTGGACCTGACGGACCTGATTCCGCAGTACGCGCCGAACCTGAACGCGCTGCTGGAGGAGCACCCCGAGATCCGCTCCCAGATCACCACCTACGACGGCCACATCGGCCTGATGCCCGGCATGCGCCTGGACGAGCCCACCCGCTACTTCGAGTCCTTCATCATCCGCGAGGACTGGCTGGAGAAGCTGGGCCTGGAATACCCCACCACCACGGAACAGTGGTATGAGGTGCTGAAGGCCTTCAAGACCCAGGACCCCAACGGCAACGGCGAGGACGACGAGCTGCCCTTCGTGGCCAACACCAACGAGGAGATGGGCGTCTACCGCCTGAGCGCCCTGTGGGGCTTCAACGGCTGCTTCTACAAGCAGTACGCCACCTCCGTGCGGGACGGCAAGATCGTCTTTGCGGTGGACGCGCCCGAGTTCGACGCCTGGGTGACCGAGATGGCCAAGTGGTACGCCGAGGGCCTGATCGACCCCGAGTACGTCTCCACCGACGCCACCGCCTGGAAGGAGAAGACCCTGACCGACCGCACCGGCGCCTTCTACGGCAAGATGAACGGCGGCATCGGCACTCTGCTGGGCGCCTATGACTACGAGGCGGGCGATCCCAACTTCAGCCTGACCCCCGTGCCCTACGCGACCTGCGAGGACGGCAAGTCCTACGACTTCTATTCCCAGGAGATCTACGACGGCGAGGGCTGCGCGATTTCCGCCTCCTGCAAGGACGTCGAGACCGCCATGCGCTGGGTGGACTACCTCTACAGCCCCGAGGGCCAGATCATGGCCAGCTTCGGCGTGGAGGGCGAGACCTTTGAATTCGATGAGAACGGCGTGCCGGACTACACCAGCATGATCACCGAGGCCGAGGGCCTGAGCCTGGTGCAGGCCATCGCGAAGTACTCCCTGGGCGGCATCGCTCCCAGGATGCTGAACGACACCTACTACTGGAACCGCGTCATGGCCACCGAGCAGCAGCGCCGGGTGTACCCCACCGTGAGCGTCTCCACCACGGAGCGCAAGACGCCCCAGCACCTGACCTACTCCCAGGACGACGCGTCGCGGCTGACCAGCCTAATGAGCGACATCGGCACCTACTACCGCGAGAACCTCAATGCCTTCATCATGGGCACGCGCAGCCTGGACGAGCTGGAGGACTTCCGCAAGACGCTGCACGAGCAGATGAACCTGGACGAGGCCATCGGCTTGATGCAGGCTTCCTACGAGGCGTATCTGCAGAAGTAAACCGGGAGCCTGGGCGGCCATCGGCCCGGCTCCTTTCCCCGGGGAGAGCGGCGCTGCCGAACTCCCCGGGGAGGACCGCCGCGCCCGGTTCCCCGGGAACCGGGCAGGCTTTCGACGTTCACAGTATTCCGTGAGCTCTGCCAAGAGACGGTTTCACCCCTCAACCTTGCGCTTCCCTTCCCGCGTCCCGCGCCTCGTGACGGAGAACGGGCGGGATGCAACGGCCGGTCATGGGAGGATTCATATGAGCAAGAGAGCAACGAGCGCTTCGGCGACGGGCTTTCGATCCCCGAAGCTGAGCGTGGGCGAGCGCATCCGCAGGGATCTGGTCACGAACCGGTACCTGTATCTGCTGCTGCTGCCCGCGATCGCCTATTACATCATATTCCACTACCTGCCCATGTGGGGCATCCAGATCGCCTTCAAGAACTACTACGTCACCAAGGGCATCATGGGCAGCAAGTGGGCGGGCCTGACCCACTTCAAGAACTTCTTCACGTCGTTCTACTTTCCCCGTGTGGTGGGCAACACCGTGCTGCTGTCCGGCCTGAACATACTGATCGGCTTTCCGGTGCCGATCATACTGGCGATACTGATCAACGAAGTCAAGAACGTGCCCTTCAAAAAGACCGTTCAAACGATAACCTACCTGCCGCACTTCATCTCCCTCGTGGTGGTCTGCGGCCTGGTCATCTCCTTTCTGCAGAACAACGGCCTGATCAACGACATCATCGTCGCCCTGGGCGGCGAGCGCAAGCTGTTCCTGCAGGACCCCGGCAGCTTCCGGGGCATCTATGTCATCTCGGACATCTGGCAGCAGGCAGGCTGGGGCTCGATCATCTACCTGTCTGCGATCTCCGCCATTCCCCAGGAGCAGTATGAGGCCCTGCGCGTGGACGGCGGCAACCTGTGGCACGAGATCATCCACGTCACCATTCCCGGCATCACCAATACCATGATCATACTCCTGATCCTGAGGGTCGGCCGACTGATGTCCCTGGGCTATGAGAAGGTCCTGCTGCTCTACAACGAGAGCACCTACAGCACCGCGGACATCATTTCGACCTACGTCTACCGGCGCGGCATCCTGAACGCGGAGTACAGCTTTTCCACGGCCGTGGGCCTGTTCAACTCCGTAATCAACATGGTGCTGCTGCTGGCGACGAACTTCCTCAGCAACAAGTTTGGCGACCGGGGCCTGTTCTGAGAGGGGAGGGGAGATAGGATGAAGGAAAGTCGAGGAGAACGGATCTTCCACATCGTCAACGCGGTGCTGCTGATCCTGTTCAGCCTGTTCTGCCTGTACCCGATGTACTATGTCCTGATGGCCTCCTTCTCCAATTCCGGGTCGCTGCTGGCCCATTCAGGCCTGCTGTTCGCGCCGCTCAAGCCCAATGTGTCGGCGTATGCCCTGGTGCTGCGTAACGGGAACATCTGGTCCGGCTACGGCAACACGCTGTTCATCGTGGGGGTGGGCACGGTGCTCAGCCTGCTGGTGACCTCCGCGGCGGGCTACGCGCTCTCCAGGCCAAAGTTTCGCACGGGCCGGGTGATCATGATCCTGATCACCTTCACCATGATGTTCTCCGGCGGCATGATCCCGCTGTTCATCATCGTGCGCACCGTGGGCCTGTACGACACCATCTGGTCGCTGATCATACCGGTCCTGGTGAACACCACCAACCTGATCATCCTCAGGACGGCCTTTGCGGGCATTCCCGACAGCGTGATCGAGTCCGCGGCCATCGACGGCGCCAACGACCTGGTGATCTATGCCCGCATCGCGCTGCCGCTGATCAAGGCGTCCCTGGCGGTCATCTGCCTGTACTACGCCGTGTCCTACTGGAACAGCTGGTTCACCGCTTCGCTGTACCTGCGCAAGCGCAAGCTGTTCCCGCTGCAGCTGGTCCTGCGGGAGATCCTGATCGCCAACGACAATGAAAATACCGACAGCGAGCTGATGAGCGAGTCCATCAAGTATGCGGCCATCATCGTGTCCACGCTGCCCATACTGTGCATCTACCCGTTCCTGCAAAAGTACTTCGTGAAGGGCGTCATGATCGGCGCGGTCAAGGGATGATTTCTTTATAGCGGCAAAGGAGGAAAAACGATGTCCAACGTCGAAACACGGGATTACCACGACAGTCTGCTCTTTAAGAAGATCTATGGCTACATCGCGGCGGGCTCCATCGGCAATTCCATGGGCGAGCTCATGGAGGGCTACACGGTGGAGGAGCGGCAGAAGTACTGGGGCTGGATCGACTACCTGCCCCCGGTGCACAAGATCGTCGGCACGCGCTATGGCTCCGAGCGCCCCCAGCCCAGCGTGAACGACCGGGCCTCCAACCCCTTCGACACGGGCCTGGGCCATCCGCCCATCGGCCACGAGCAGTTCCGCGTGCCCGGCACCACCGAGGACGGCGAGGAGCGCTTCCGCATACTGGCCACCGCCATCATCGACAAGGGCGGCCGCATCGACATCTGGGACCTCGCCAGGGCCTGGAAGAACCTGGTGACGCCGGACAAGTTCGGCTGGCAGCTGGGCTCCCAGGACCAGCGCATCTACTACTCCATCCTGGCGGGCGTGAACCCCTGGGATGTGGGCCGCTACGCCTCCTGGCCGGGGCTCTACGGCACCATCAAGATGATCGGCGCCGTGGGCGTGGTCAACGCCTGCTATCCCGAACAGGCCGCCCAGGACGGCATGGAGCTGGCGCACCTGAAGGACGTGCGCGGCGTGCCCGGCAACTATGCCGTGGAGGTCGCCGGCGCCCACTGCGCGGGCGTCGCCGAGGCGCTGCGCCCCAACGCCACCATCGACAGCGTGCGCAACACCGCCATGAAGTACCTCAGCCCCACGCCGTTGAAGGAGTACCAGTCCGTACAGGAGCTGGGCGAAAAGTGCGGCGAGGACCCGGAGAAGTTCGGCAAGGAGATGCAGGCCAAGTACGACAACCGGCAGGTCTCCAACGCGGTGGAGATCTTCAGCGCGGCCCACGCCCTGCTGAAGATGAGCAACGCCGACCCGCGCAAGGCCATCGTCTACACGGTGAACGCGGGCCGCGACACGGACTGCCGGGCCCACACCGCAGGCTCCCTGGCCGGCGCGCTGTCCACCATCGACGCCGTGCCCATGGAGTGGGTCAAGACGGTGGACGACGCCATGAGCGTGAACGAGCACACGACCTCCAACCGCACGTCGCTGGAGACCACCGAGGGACTCTACCGGGCCATGAAGAACAACATCGAGCGCATGCGGCGCGTGATCAACGACGTGGATTCCTACGGCTTCTGACGCGTTTAATACCGAAATACAGGGCGGGGCTGCGCTTGTGCTGCAGCCCCGCCCGTGATACAATGATATCAAGAAATGGAAGTGAAAACATGAAGATTGTCGTGCTGGACGGCTATACCGAGAATCCCGGCGACCTGAGCTGGGACGGCCTCAGGGAATTGGGAGAGGTGACGGTCTATGACCGCACGTCCTACCGGGAGTCCCCGTTGATCGCCGAGCGCATCGGCGACGCGGAGATCGTGGTGCTGAACAAGACGCCCATCAGCCGCGAGACCCTGGATCGCTGCCCCAATATCCGCCTGATCGCGGTGCTGGCCACCGGGTATAACGTGGTGGATTACAGCTGCGCCAGGGAGAAGGGCATCCCTGTGGTGAACGTGCCCACCTACGGCACCATGTCCGTCAGCCAGTATTCCATCGCGCTGCTGCTGGAGCTCTGCCATCACATCGGGCATCACAGCGAGAGCGTCCACGCGGGCAAGTGGGCCTCGAATGTGGATTGGTGCTACTGGGACTATCCGCTGATCGAACTGGACGGCAAGACGATGGGCATCATCGGCTTCGGCAGGATCGGCCAGGCGGAGGGGCGTGTGGCGAAGGCCCTGGGCATGAAGGTGCTGGCCCATGACATCTATCCCAGCGACGCCGGGCGGGAGATCGCGGAATACGTGCCGCTGGACCGCCTGCTGGCGGAGTCGGACGTGGTCACGCTGCACTGCAACCTGACGCCGGAGAACACGGGCCTCATCAACCGGGAGAGCATCGCGAGGATGAAGGACGGCGCCCTGCTCATCAACAACGCCCGAGGCCAGCTGATCGTGGAGCAGGACGTGGCGGACGCGCTGAACAGCGGCAAGCTGGGCGGCGCGGCCCTGGACGTGGTCTACACCGAGCCCATCCGGGAGGACAACCCGCTGCTTCGGGCGAAGAACTGCATCATCACGCCCCACATCTCCTGGGCGCCCAGGGAGAGCCGGCAGCGCATCATGGACTGCACGGTGGAGAACGTCAGGGCCTTTTTGGCCGGCAGGCCCGTAAATGTCGTGAACTGACCTTCGGGCGCGTGAAGCGTCGAACAGCCTTCGGTCGAGAATGAGCCTCCGGCCCAGATAGATCCGGAGGCTGATTCATGCCGCGCGATGCGGCGCTTTTGACGGGAGCGGTCGTCGAATACAGAGGAGGCGCAGAAATGAACTATAGCATGTTGGATTACTATCTCAAGCTGTTCGACGAGGGAGAGCGGGAGTTTGCCTTTCGGGCCGAAACGCCGGAGGCCTACGCCGACTGGAAGCGGTCCCTGCGGGCGCGACTCGCGGAGATCACCGGCTTGAACCGCTGCCTGCCCTGCCCGCCGGAGAACGCTCTCGTGCGCGTCGAGGAGGTCAACGGCTTTGCCGCGGAGTACCGCACGCTGCAAACAGAGCCGGGGGTGATTATGCCTTTTTACCTGATACGCCCGATGGGGGCAAGCGCGGGACGCCATCCCGTCCTCATCGTTCCCCATGGCCACGGGGGCGGCAAATCCAAGGTGCTGTGCGATCAGGAGCGCTTCATCCGGGAAGCGCTGGAGGACGGGTTCATCGTGGCCTGCCCGGACGAGCGCGGCAGCGGCGACCGCCGCGAGTTTCCCGTGATGGGCGACGACGAGGACGCTGTGCGCGGCAACTCCCACCGGGAATTGATGCAGCTGGGCGTCAACTTCGGCCGCACCGTCATCGGCGGCGCGGTGTGGGACCTGATGCGATTGGCGGATTGGCTGCTGGCGCTGCCGGAGGCGAACGGCTTCCTCGCCTGCGCGGGAATGTCCGGCGGCGGACAACAGGCGCTGTGGTTTGCGGCCCTGGACGACCGCGTGAACGCCGCCATCACCAGCGGGTATTTCTACGGCGTGCGGGATTCGCTGATCGAGATGCCGCAGAACTGCGCCTGCAATTACATCCCTCACTTCTTCGAGACCGCCGACATGGGCGAGCTTGGCGCGCTGATCGCGCCGCGCCCCTTCTTTGTGGAAAGCGGAACCAGCGACCCATTGGCGGGCCGGCGGGGCATGGAAAACGTCAAAGAGCAGCTGGAGACCACCCTGAGGGCTTACCGGCTGTTCAACGCGGACGCGAGGGTCCGGCATTCCATTCATGGGGGCGGACACGAATGGAGGGGGACGGGAATGCGCGCGTTCCTGCGGCAGGCCATGAAGGCGTTCGCCGAGGCGTGAAGCGGGTCGACGTCCCCCTGTGGGTCCGTCATGAAGGCCTGGCCACGGAAAGGCAGGCCTGGTACAGCTTTCGGAAGCGGAGATACTTCTCCTCGCGGCGGTCACCCGGCACATAGGTGCGCTCCATATGGATGCATTCCTTCGCCGCGCCTTCGAAGTCTGCGAAGCGTCCCGCGCAGGTGGCGGCGATGATCGCCGCGCCGAGGCAGGCGGCGTCCTTTTCCCTTGGCACGGAAACGGGTACGCCGGTGCAGTCGGCGTGCAGCTGGCACCAGACGGGGCTCTTCGCGCCACCGCCGGTGGCGATGATCTCCGAAACCGTCGCCCCGCTGGCGGCCAGGGCCTCGCAGTTTTCCCGCAGCACGAAGGAAACGCCTTCCATCACCGCGCCGGCCATGTCGATGGCGTCGTGGTGTTGGCGCAGGCCCCAAAACACGCCCGTCGCGTCCTGGTCAAAGGCGGGCGCGTTCGTGCCCACGATGTTCGGCAGGAACAACAGCCCGCTGTCGCTCCGCTGGAGCAGTTCGGCGTTGAGCGTGTCGTAGTCGGTGTCCGGCAGGCAGCAGCGCTTGAACCACTCCAGGCTGACGCCGCCGGATTCCACGACGGGAAGCATCACGTGCGTATCCGGAAGGAAGCCGTAGTGCATGGCGATGCCGCTGTGGCGCGGCGCGGGCTCTGTGGACATCGTTGCCAGAGCCATGACGGTGCCGGTGGACAGCGTCAGCCGACCCACGCGGGTGGCGCCGGTGCCGATCATGCCGGCGAAGTGATCCAGCGTGCCGACGCTGACCAGCGTGCCGGGCTCCAGTCCGACGCGGGCGGCAAGCCCGGGAAGCAGCTCGCCGGCGAGCGCGCAGGGTTCGCACAGCGGCGCCAGGCGGCTCTCGTTGATGCCCAGCGCTTCGAGCATTTCCGGCCAATAGCGCTTCTTGTAGATATCAAACCAGAGCGAGAAGGTGGCGATGGACATGTCGGCCATCAGCCGCCCCGTCAGGCGCAGCGCGATGTAGTCCTTGAGCAGCACGAAGGTTTTCGCCCGCATGAAGTCGTCCGGGCGGTTGCGGCGCAGCCACATGAGCTTCGTCGCAGGCCAGGTTGGCAGCACCGAGAGCTGTCCGGTGACCCCTTCCACATCTTCCGGCGCAAAGCGCTCGCCCAGCGCCGCGCACTCCGCCTGGGAGCGCTCGTCCATCCAGGAGATCGCGTTTCCGATGGGACGATCATGCGAGTCCAGCAGTATGAGCGTCTCCGCCTGCCCGGTCAGTGCCATCGCGTGCAGGCGGGTGATGCCCTGCCGGCGGAAGAGCGTCCCGAGCATGTCGAGCAGGTTCTCAAAGCAGGTATCCACGTCAAATTCCACAAAGCCGTTTTCCCTCAGATAGGGCACGGCGAAACTCTCGCTGTCGAGCAGCTTCAGATTTTCATCGTACAGCGCCGCCTTGAGGTTGGTGGTTCCGAGATCGATGCCGAGAAAAGCCATAGAAGGGCACTTCCTTTCGCAGTGGAGGGTTTATTTTCTGAAATGATGGTCGGCGTGTTCCCTTAGAACCCGCCGACCATCCTAATTATGTACAATTACAAACATGTCCGGCAGCCGCGGCGTGGCTGCAGGGCGAGGATCCGACGTCACATCACCAGGTCGATGTCCATCAGGGCGCAGAAATCGCGGATTGCCTCGGTATAATTGCCGTAAGCGACGATGACGTGCTGGCCGGACACCTTCTGCGCGAAGTCTTCCACGGTGCAGGAGTCCGGGAACACCTGCAGGCTCGGCAGCTGTGGCGCAGGGTCGTCCCAGCCGAATTCATTCCACGGGAGCGGCTCTCTGGCATCCGCGGTATAGACGTGCATGTGGTATTTGCCCCGCAGGTAGACCAGCCTCGCGCAGGTGACGTAGCCGGTCTTGACCTTGGATACGTTGAGCAGCGAGGCGCTCAGCAATCCGAAGGCCGCCGGCAGCACCGTTACGTCGCCGTCGGTGCAGGCTTTCGGCACGAAATCGGGCACGCCGATCAGCATACTGTCCTCGAAGAACTCGTAGTACTCCAGGTAAGGCACGATCTGTCCCGTCAGGTGCTTCATGATCAGCTGGGTCGCCGCGCCCATCACGTCGTTTTCGGGGATGGTCAGCACGCCGCAGTAGTGTTCCAGCAGCATGAATACCATGGCGGGCGGGAAGCCCAGCAGCTTCTTCATGCCGTCCACATCGATGAGGGTGACGGCCTCCCAGCCCCGCTCCCGGATCTTACCGGCGATGGCCAGCGCGTAGCGAACGCCACGCTCGATCACGGAATCGTCGCAGGGCTTTTTGAACACCCAATTCTCCCGTACAAAGCGGATGCCCCCGGCCACTTCCGCCTCGTCCAGCTTTTCCATCCGCTGCACCATTTCCAGCATCTCGAAGGGCTCCACCTCGATGCCGATCTGGCCGCGCATGGAGTTGCCCTCGTACTGGGTGCCGTAGAGCAGCATATCCCGATAGCCCATCGTGCCGATCCGGGCGCTGCGCAGCGCGGTTCTCGCGCCGCAGGCATCCAGGAAGGCGCGGATCTTTCCGATGGGATAATCCTTTCCGACGATGTTGTACACGTATTTGAAGCGGTAGCCCAGGGCCTCGAAGGTCGGCCGCAGCGCCGTAGTGCCCGCCTGCTCCGCCGTGGTGATCAGTCGCCCGTTTTCCTTCCAGCCGCACAGCCCCCACAGCAGCATCGGCACGTGGCGCCACGGATCGGTGACGCGGATCACCGCGTGCGTCGGCACCCAGCCGGCAACGCACACCACCAGGCAGCTCGGGTCACAGCCCTGCAGCTTCGCCAGCGCCGCGTCGGCGGTCTCGTACTGTGGGTCGTCAATCACCAGGCCGCCGTCCAGCACCTCGTAGCCCAGCCCGCGCAGCACCCCCAGCGCCTCGTCGTGCTTCATCTGCAGGCGCTCGATGGGGGTATTGACCTCGCCAAAGCAGACAAATCCCACTTTAATTACCTTTTCCATGAGCTCATCCTCCCCGTGAATTGGCCTGGAGGAAAGACACGGTCTCCTCCGTTTGACTGGTGCAAAGAATCGTGCAAACAGCCGCGCTGAATTGCAGAGTATTGCGTAAACATTGTAGCACAGAATCATCGAAAGGTCAATGAATACGCGGGACTGTTTATAAATAATGCGTGCCTTATGGCAGAACGCCTCTTAAAATATCTTTACATTCCATTGGGACTTCTGCTATAATAGCGCTGTAGGGCACGAAAAAAGACGGGGGAGGCGCACCAAGGATGGCAAACCTGGACGATATCGCGCGGGAGGCGGGCGTAAGCGCTTCCACTGTATCGCGGGTGCTGAACGATCGGGCCTCCATCAGCGAGGAGACGCGGCAGCGCGTGCTGCTCGTGGCGGAGAAGCTGCAGTACCGCAAGCGCGCCTATACGTCAAACACGCTGCGCGCACAGAAGGTGGCGGGGGTCATCATACCGGACATGACCTCCGATTACTATGCGCGGATGCTGCACACCATCAATGTGCGCTTTCAGCAGAAGGACTTTTCGGTGCTGTGTGCGATTACCAATTTCGATCCCGAGCAGACGGTAAAGGCGGTGAAGCAGATCGCCCAGAACCGCGTCTCCTGCCTGCTTATCGTCATGGACGACACCGAAGTCATCTCCCAGAAGCTCATCGACACCGTGCGGCTGATCGGCCTGCCGACGATGTTCATCACTTCAAAATACATCTCCTCCCTCGATGTGGATTGCCTGTTTGTGGACGAGGAAAGGGGCAATACCATGGCCGTGGAACACCTGCTGCACCGGGGTTATCGGCGGATCGGCTTTATCGGCGAGAACAACACCCGGAACCGCTGCGACTTTTTCCTGAAGGTCATGAAGCAATACGGCATGCCCGTTAACCCCGCCTTTGTGCGCATCGCCCAGAACCGCGGCGAGGAGGGAGGATACCTGAGGATGAAGGAGATCCTCTCGCTGGTGGACCTGCCGGATGCCATCTATGCCAGCTATGACCAGATGGCCATCGGAGCGATCCACGCCATCCGCGAAGCCGGCCTGCGGGTGCCGACGGACATCGCCGTGATCGGCTTTGACAACATCCCGACTGCCCAGTACATTGCGGGCGGACTGACGACCATTGGCACGCCGTTTGACGAGATCGCGGCCATCGTCGTCCGCATACTGCTGCACCGCATCAGCCAGCCCTTCGGCCAGCCGCAGCAGGTGGCGATCAAGCCGTCGCTGATCGTCCGGGCGACCACATGACGGAACGTTAAGATTCTTGCATGAATTGCATGATTATTTCTGGTGTACAGCGCAAGATTTACTTTATTTTGCATTAAGAACATGTTATAATATGGTGGAAAGGGTGCTCCGGCAGCGCCATTACCGCCTGTTCACATCGGCCAGGCGGTGGACAGGCGGGGCATCACAATAATGGATTTGGAGGGAATACCATGAAGAAACTGTTGGCGCTCGTGTTGATGACAGTCATGCTGCTGTCAGTCTTTGCCGTCGGCGCAGCCGCTGAAGCGAAGCAGATCAGCGAGAACGCGCTGATCGGCATCGTGCTCCCGACGAAAGAGGAATCCCGCTGGCTGAACGACCAGAAGTACTTCGAGGAGTATTTCAAGGATGTGAACTACGACATCCTCTTCAGCCAGAACAATACCGCCACCGAGAAGACGAACGTCGAGACCTTCATCAGCCGCGGCGCGGAAGTGATCGTGCTGTGCGCCTATGACGCTGCCGGCGCTGCCGCCGCGGTGAACGCCGCCAAGGAAGAGGGCATCGTGGTCATCTCCTACGACCGCCTGATCATGGGCACCGACAAGCTGGACTACTACGTGACCTTCGACAGCTGCTCCGTGGGCAAGGCCCAGGCGGATTACCTGATCGAGCAGGCCGAGGGCAAGTCCGGCGTCAACCTGTACATGTACTCCGGCGCGCTGACCGACAATAACTCCGTGTTGTTCTTCGAGGGCGCCTGGAAGGCGCTGCAGCCCTACATCGCGGATGGAACCTTTGTCGTGCGCAATTGCGACAAGGCTGTGGAGTTCAAGGACAAGAACGAGCTGACTCGCGACGAGATGGTTTCCATCATGCAGACCATCGACTCCGAGTGGAACATGGCGACCTGCAAGTCCCTGGCCGAGGCGCATCTGGCCGCGGTGGGCAGCGAAGCCAAGGGAGAGGTCTTCGTATTGGGCCCCGCCGACGACGACTGCTGCCGCGCGCTGTCCGACGCCTTCCGCGACGATGCCGAGGTCACCCGGCTGGTCATCACCGGCGCCGACGGCGTCGAGGCCTCCGTGCAGTACATCATCGACGGCAAGCAGTCCATGACCGTCTACAAGGACACCCAGGCGCTGGTCAAGGGCACGCTGCAGATCGTGGAAGCGCTGAAGAAGGGCGAGGAGCCCGCCTATGACACCACCTACAACAACGACGCCATGGACGTGCCCACGATCCAGGCCGACGTGGTGACGGTCACCGCCGACAACATCGCCGAAGTCTTCTTCGAGGGCGGCGTGTACGACGGCAGCAACTATACTGGCTGGCAATAACCGGGCAATCGCCGGCCAACACCATGACCGATGAGGATGAGTGCTCAGCCGCTCATCCTCATATGCTGTACGAGGGGCATGAAGCGACGATTCAACAACTCGAGGTGTTACTGTGAGCGACATCATACTGGAAATGCGCAACATATCCAAGAGCTTTCCCGGCGTCAAGGCGCTGGATAATGTGAATTTCAACGTCAAAAGGGGTGAAATTCACTGCCTTGTGGGGGAAAACGGCGCGGGCAAGTCCACGCTGATGAAGGTCCTCTCCGGTATCCACCGCTATGGCAGCTATCAGGGTGACGTCGTATTCAACGGGGAGGTCATGCGCTTTCATTCCATCCGCGAGAGTGAGAATGCGGGCATTTCCATCATCAACCAGGAGCTGGCGCTGGTTCCGGAGCTCTCCGTGGCGGAGAATATATTCTTTGGGCATGAGATCATGAAGGGCCGCCTGATCGATTGGAATGAGACGATGGTCCAGGCGGAAAAGTACCTGAAGCAGGTGCGCCTGAACGTCAGCCCAAGCACGCCCATCCGCGAACTGCGCGTGGGCAGCCAGCAGCTGGTGGAGATCGCAAAGTCACTGTCCAAGCACGCCAAGCTGATGATCCTGGATGAGCCGACCTCCTCCCTGAACGAGGAGGACAGCGCGAACCTGCTGAACCTGCTGCGGGAGCTCAAGCAGCAGGGCGTCACGATCATCATGATCTCCCACCGCCTGAAGGAGGTGGTTCAGATCGCGGATACGGTCACCGTGCTCAGAGACGGTTCGACCATCTGCTCGCTGGACGCAACGGAGGGCGGAGTCACCGAGGGCCAGATCATCCGCTACATGGTGGGGCGAGATATGGCCAAAATCTACCCCGAGCGCAAGGAGAAGAACATCGGGGACGTGATCTTCTCGGTGAAAAACTGGTCGGTCCAGGACCAGAAACTGAACCGGGAGATCCTGCACAACGTCAACCTGGAGGTGCGTCGGGGCGAGATCGTAGGGCTGGCAGGGCTGATGGGCGCCGGGCGCACGGAGTTGGCGCTGAGTATTTTCGGCAATACCCCCGGCTACAGGATCACCAGCGGCGAGCTGGTGATGGACGGCGAGCGCGTGCGCTTCGATTCGCCCAGGCAGGCTATCAAGCATGGCGTCGCCTATGCGACGGAGGATCGCAAGAAAAACGGCCTGATCCTGATTCAGAATATCAAGTTCAACACGACCTTCGCCAACCTGGAGGCGCTGCTCAGGGGACGGGTCATCAGCGAAAACGAGGAGGTCGTCCAGGCCAACAAGCTGAAAGACAGCATCGACATCAAGGCCACCTCGGTGCAGCAGACGGTCTTGAACCTCTCCGGCGGCAACCAGCAAAAGGTGGTGCTGGCGAAGTGGATATTTGCCCATCCGCGGCTGATGATCCTGGATGAGCCGACCCGCGGCATCGACGTGGGCGCGAAATATGAGATCTACAGCCTGATGAACGAGATGGTCAGCCAGGGCATGTCCATCATCATGATCTCCTCCGAGCTGCTGGAGGTCATCGGCATGAGCGATCGCATCTACGTCATGTGCGAGGGCAGGATCACCGGCGAGGTGTCCGGTGCCGACGCGACGGAACACAACATCATGCAACTGGCGACCGATACGGAGGTAGTGTAATATGGATCAGAACACAGTGAAGCGGCGCGGTCTCGGCGGCGAGATCGTGGAGATGCTCCGGAAGAACATCCGGAATTACGCCATGTACATCGCCCTGGCGGTCATCTTTATCGTATTCCAAATGCTCAGCAAGGGCCTGTTCCTCACGGCGCGCAACATCACGAATCTGATCAACCAGACGGGTTACATCGCCGTGATGGCCGTGGGCATGACGCTGGTTCTGATCATCTGCCAGATCGACCTTTCCGTCGGCTTCGCGGCGGGCTTCCTGGGGGCGTGCGCGGCGCGCCTGCTGGTCATGAAGCTGCCGATGCCGCTGGTGATACTGATCGTGCTGGCCATGGGCGTGACGATCGGGCTGATCCAGGGCCTGATCATCGGCAGGATTGGCGTGCCGGCGTTCGTCACCACGCTGGCCGGCGAGTTCATCTTTCGCGGTCTGCTGACGCTGGTGACGGAAGCCAGCGGCACAATACCGATCAACAATGACGCGTTCAATGCGCTCTCCAACGGGTTCGTGCCGGAGCTGTTCACCATCGGCAAGTACCACGGCCTGACGCTGCTGGCAGGCGCCATTGCCATCACGCTGATTTTCGTCATGGAGATTCGCAAGCGCCGTGACCTGATCCGCTACAACTTCGAGACCAGCTCGCTGCCGCTGTTCATCTTCAAGCTGGCGTTCTTCAGCGTGCTGATCGGGGCGCTGACTGTCGTGCTGGCGGGCTACAAGGGCATTTCCTGGACGATCATCATCGTGGTGGTCATCGTAACGATCTACAACTTCGTGCTGAAGAACACCCGCACGGGGCGCTACATCTATGGCATGGGCGGCAACATGGAGGCGGCCGCGCTCTCCGGCGTGAACGTCAAGCGCACGCTGATCGGCGTGTTTGCGTCCATGGGCTGCATGACGGCGCTGGGCGGCATACTGTACAGCTCGCGCATCGGCTCGGCGACGCCCACCGCCGGCATGGGCTTCGAGCTGGACGCCATCGCGTCCTGCTATATCGCGGGCGTGTCCACCACCGGCGGCATCGGCAGCGTCGTCAATTCGGTGGTCGGCTCCTTCGTCATCATGTCGCTGACCAACGGGCTGAACCTGATCGGCGTCGGAATCTCCTACCAGTACCTGATCAAGGGCATCATATTCATCTGCGCCGTGGCGCTGGATGTGCGCGGGCGCGGCAAGAAAGCCATCAACTGATGGGCGGGTCCGCGTCAACGCGGCAGATGACGCGCACCCTCTGCGATATCGCAGAGGGTGCGCTATACGGGGAATCACGCGCCTGAGCCGGCCTTTCCCGATGCCTGTGAATTCCGCGTGCGGCGCGCAAATCGCGGAATCCGCGGCCTCACGCTTGCGACAAGGCATGAGGCGAAGCCGCTCTTGCGACGGGAATGGCCATCAGATGGCGTTCGGGACTGCCGTCGCCGGCATTGGCCCGGCCTCATCGACGGTCTTTGGAAGCGGTATCCGGGTTGACGGCGTTCAGCCGATACTGACGCGGCGCTACGCCGGCCATCCTGCCGAACACGGTGATGAAGTAGTTGTAATCCTTGAAGCCGCAGGCCTCGGCCACCTCGCTGATATTCATATCAGGCCGTTCGATCAGCAGCTTCCTGGCATGGGCAATGCGCAGCGCGCGGATGTGCTGGGCGATGCCCATGCCGTAGTTTTGCTTTGCAAATACATACAGCGTCGTTCGCCCGATGCCGAAGAGCCTGCACAGGGTGTCCACGCTGATGTCCTCGGTGAAGTGCTTGCTGATGTACTCGTCCACCTGGAACTGCACGGCCTGCTGCTTGAGCAGTATCATATGGTCGAGGCACAGGAACGACGCGACGGCTTCGAGAATGTTCGCCGCGGACAGAATAAAAGATTCGCTGGTCTCGTGGAGCTCGCTGATGTAATCGTCCAGGGTCTCCTCGTCGAGGGCGTATCCGGAACAGCATGACCGTATGGATTCCCGGCCCTCTTCGAGCGTGGGATAGGAGAACAGGTGGCCGAAGGAGAGATAGGCAATGACCATGTTGCCCATGAACACCGGCGTCACCGCTTCGGTCAGTCCCGCGTGACAGCGGTAGATGTACGGCGCACGCAGGCGTCGGGATTCCCGGCAGGCGCTGGCGTCGCAGGCGTGGCAAGCCGCCTCCGCCCTTGGGTCCGTGCGGATGTAGCGGCAGATGGGAGCGATGCGCCGGGGATGGGCCGTGATCTCCTGAATGGAATCGTCGTAGACCGTGATGCGCATGTGTGTCAGCTGATGGAAGTCCTTGAGCAGCGCGTTCAGCTTGACCAGGTCGAAGGATGAATTCACGCGAATCGCCTCCTTGGGGACGGGTTTCCCGGGGTGTCGCCGTGCTGCGCCCACATTCGGCAGGCGGGGAGGAACGCTTTCTGAACCATTATAGCATGGAATACTCGAATATTCTATTGCTTAACGGAAAAACGCAAAGTTTTTTGTACAAAAGGGGCTATCATGCGGCGCCATAATATGTTATCATACAGGAAAGGATTCGGGTATTTGCGGAAAGCCGGGCAAATCGTCTGCCCTGCCGCCGAGGACCTGGGCGGCGCGCGGCCGAAGTGCCATGAAAAGTGTATATCATGCGGGCTGAGAGCAGCTCCGCGAAAACAGATAAGCGAGACAGGAGGAAATCACCATGGGAAAGAAAATGACGTTTGCGCTGGCGTTCGCCAATCGCGGCTTCATGCCGGGCGAGCTGATCTACGGGGCGCGGGAGGACATGATCAAGGCCGTGACCGACGCGGGCTATGACTACATCGCCATGGACGCGGAGTTGACCCGCTACGGCGGCATCGAGACCCGTGACGAGGGCCTGATGTACGCCAAATGGCTGAAGGAGCACGAGGGACAGTTCGACGGCGTGATCTTTTCCATGCCCATCTTTGCCGACGAAAACGGCGCCATCACGGCTCTTCAGGACGCGGGCGTGCCGATCCTGATGCAGGCGTACCCGGACGAGATCGGCAAGATGGACTTCAAGCATCGCCGCGACGCCTTCTGCGGCAAGTTCTCCGTCACCGACGTGTTCACCCAGTACGGCGTGCCCTTCACGGTATTGAAGCCCCATGTGGTGCACCCGCTGAGCAAGGCGTTCGAGCAAAACCTGCGGGATTTCGCAGCCATTTGCCGCGTAGTCAACGGCATGAAGCGGTTCAACGTGGGCTGCATCGGCGCGCGCACCACGGCCTTCAAGACCGTGCGCTTCGACGAGATCACCCTGCAGAAGTACGGCATCAACGTGGAGTCCTTCGACCTGTCCGAGCTGGTCTACAAGGTGGGCAAGCTGGCGGACGATGACGAAAAGGTCGTGGCCAAGATGGCGTACCTCGAGAAGTACACCGACTTCACCCGCGTGCCGGAGAAGAACAAGCTGACCCTGTCCAAGATTTCCGTGGTGATCGACGAGTACATCGAGGAGTACCACCTCGACGCCCTGACACTTCGCTGCTGGAACGAGATGGAGACCATCCTGCGCGTGTGTCCCTGCGTGCTGCTGAGTGAGCTCAACGACCGGGGCATCCCGGCCAGCTGCGAGATCGACATGTGCTCCGCGCTGACCATGCGGGCCATGGCGCTGGCCAGCGAGCAGCCCACCGCCGTTCTCGACTGGAACAACAACTACGGCGAGGACGAGAACAAGGTGATCCTGTTCCACTGCGGCCCGGTGGCACAGCAGCTGATGACCGGCCGCGGCACCGTGACCGAGCACAAGATGTTCGCCAAGGGCGATCCGGGCTCCGGCTGGGGCACCAACGAGGGCCGCATCCGCGCCTTCCCGACCACCATCGCCAACTGCCAGACCAAGGACGGCAAGATCATCGTGTACGCCTCCGAGGCCAAGTTCACCGACGATCCCATCGAGGACGGCTACTTCGGCTGCGCGGGCGTGTGCGAGGTGCCCAACATGCAGGACAAGATGATCAAGCTGGCCCGGGGCGGGTTCAAGCATCACACCTCCGTGGGCGTGGGCCACATGAAGGAGATCCTGCACGAGGCGTTTACCACGTACCTCGGCTATGAGTGGGTGGACATCGATTAAGGGAACAGTCAACAGGGAACAGGGAACAGGATTTGCTGCTGCCGCGCGGTAGCCGCTGTCCCTGTTCCCTGTTCCTGATACCTGTTCCCTCCAAATATCGGAGGGCTTGTTATGAAGATCGCGGGATTGGACATCGGAACCACCGGCTGCAAGTGCACGGTGTTCGATGAGAACGGGAAGTATCTGGGGAAGGCGTACCGGGATTATCCCGTCAGGAGGAAAGTGACGGGGCATGAGATCGATGTGTCGACAATCATGGACGGGGTGGTGGAGGTCATCCGGGAGATGGCGGGCCGGTACCCGGACATCGGGGGCATCGGCATCACGTCCTTCGGGGAGACCTTCGTCATGACCGACGGGGACGGCAAGCCCCTGCACAACGCCATGCTGTACACCGATCCCCGGGGCGGGGACGAGGTTAAACAGCTTTCGGAGGCACTGGGGGAGATGCGCATCGCCGAGATCACCGGCCTGCGGCCCCACGAGATGTACAGCCTGCCGAAGCTGATGTGGATGAAGGCGAACCGGCCGGAAATCTATGCCCGGGCGCAGCACGTCTTCCTGATGGAGGACTATGTGGTCTATCACCTGACGGGGGTGGCGCAGATCGACTACTCCCTGGCCACGCGGACCATGGCGCTGGACATCCAGGAACTGGATTGGAGCCGGGCCATGTTCGACGCGGCGGGCATCGACGTGAGCCTGATGTCCAGGCCGGTGCCCACGGGTACCCCGGCGGGCCATCTGACTGCCAGGGCCGCGGAGGCCGTGGGGCTGCCGGAGAGCGTGACCATCGTGTCCATCAGCCACGACCAGGTGGCGGCGGCGGTGGGCGCGGGGGCCTTCGACGGCGAGGTGGCCGTGGACGGCGCGGGCACGGTGGAGTGCCTGACGCCGATCTACGACAGCATGCCGGATATTGCAGAGATGTATAAGGGCTACTTCTCCGTGGTGCCCTACGCGGTGCCGGGGAAGTACGTGGCCTACGCCTTCTCCTACACCGGCGGCGCGCTGATCGACTGGTGCGTCACAAACCTGGCGAAGGATGAGAAGAAGGCCGCGAAGGAGCAGGGCATCTCCGTCAACGAGCTGCTGGAGGCCGAGTATCAGAAGGAGCATGGTGAGGAGCCGTCGAACCTGCTGGTGCTGCCCCACTTCGCGGGGGCGGCGACGCCCTACATGGACACCGGCGCGAAGGGCGCGGTGCTGGGCCTGACCACGGACACCGGCGTGGCGGAGCTCTACCGGGGCTGCATGGAGGGCGTGGCCTATGAGATGGTACTGAACGCCCGGGCGCTGAAGGATTCGGGGGTACACTTCAAGAAGCTCCACGCCACCGGCGGCGGGGCGCGGAGCGCGGTGTGGATGCAGATGAAAGCGGACATGCTGAACGTGCCCATCGTGGCGCTGAGGACGGCCGACGCGGGCACCGTGGGCAGCGCGATGCTGACGGGCATCGCCATCGGCGTGTTCAGGGACCTCAAGGACGCCGCCGACCACATGGTGGAGCAGATCCACACCTACGAGCCGCGGGCGGAGATGCACGAGAAGTACATGAAGATCTACGAGCGCTATGAGAAGGTCTACGACGCCGTAAGACCGCTGGTATGAAGAAGGGAGACGGGATCATGGAGAACATGAAGCAGTTGATGAAGGACGGCTATCTGTGCAATTCCCAGCAGGCCTGCACCCTGCGCCGGTTCACCCTGGACGAGGGCAAGGCCCGCGGCGCGCAGGTGATCGAGGTGGTCACCGCGGGCGGCCTGCAGATCGACTTTATGCCCGACAGCGGCCTGGACATCGGCCAGGTGCGCTACAAGGGCGTGAACATGAGCTGGATCAGCAAGAACGGCTGCGACGCTCCCCGGGCGGACATGCCCTTTGAAAACGAGTTTCTGAAGTACTTCCCCGGCGGCCTGCTGTACACCGGCGGCCTGCGCTCCACCGGCCCCGCCAACCGGGATGGCGACGAGTGGCATCCGCTGCACGGGCGCTTTCATGGGCTGTCCGCAGAGCAGGTCTGCGCGAGGGTCGAGGACGACGTGGTCGTCGTCTCAGGCGTCATCCGCGAGACCTCCCTGTTTGGCCATGTGCTTGAGATGAAGCGGGAATACCGCGTGCCCGTGTTCGGCTCTGAGATCCGGCTCAGTGACACGCTGACCAACCTGGCCCATGCGCCTCAGGAATACGCGGTGCTGTACCACTGCAACTTCGGCTGGCCGCTGGTCAGCGAGGACGCCCATGTGGAACTGCCGGAGCAGCGCAGGACCACCCCGCGCACGCCCTTCGCGGAGACGGGGCTGGGGCTGGAGACCACCTTCGTCAAGCCCGTGCCCAACGAGGAGGAGCGCGTGTTCTTCCACGAGGACATGGAGCACTGCGCGGCCATCTTCAACCCGAAGATCAACACCCGCATGACCATCACCTGGTCGGACAACCTGCCGATCCTGTCCCACTGGCGCAGCATGGCCAGCGGCGACTACGTCTGCGGCCTGGAGCCCTCCAACACCTACATCATGGGGCGCGTCAACGAGCGCGCCAACGGCACGCTGCCGACGCTCGCGCCCTTTGAGAGTGTAAGCACCGCCGTGACCATCAAATTCGGCGAAGTATAGACAGTAAGAGGAGATCAACAAAATGCTTGTCACCC
The DNA here is from genome assembly GCA_030530315.1 of Clostridia bacterium. Taxonomy (GTDB): domain Bacteria; phylum Bacillota; class Clostridia; order Christensenellales; family Aristaeellaceae; genus UBA2862. Next base: position 77,742 of record JAUMVG010000001.1, read on the forward strand.
TGCAATGGATACTGAAGAAGGCGGAGGAGCGGAAGATCGCCATCGGCTCCTTCAACACCCCGAACCTGGAGAGCCTCCAGGCAGTGATCTGGGCGGCGGAGGAATTGAAGCTGCCCGTCATCATACAGTTTGCCCAGGTGCATGAGTCCTGGATTCCGCTGTCCGTCATCGGGCCGATCATGGTCGAAGCGGCCAAGAAGGCCACCGTGCCCGTGTGCGTGCACCTTGACCACGGCGAGACGCTGGAATACGTGCAAAAGGCACTGGACATGGGCTTCACCGGCGTGATGTACGACGGCTCCAACCTGCCTTACGAGGAGAACGTGGAGAACACGAAGAAGGCCGTCGAGATGGCCGCCATGAAGGGCGTCGGCGTGGAAGCCGAGCTGGGCTCCATGGGCCGCAGGGAATCCGGAAAGGGCGACCAGAGCGGCGAGCTGGACGAAACGAAGATCTACACCGATCCCCTGCAGGCCAAGGAGTTCGTTCGGGAGACCGGCGTGGACGCGCTGGCCTGCTCCTTCGGCACCACCCACGGCATCTACCTGACCGAGCCCAGGCTGGACTTCAGCGTGGTGCGCAACGTGCGCGGCATGACCGAATACCTGCCGGTGGTGATGCACGGCGGCTCCGGCGTCAGCAAAGAGGACTTCCACAAGGCGGTCCGTTCCGGCGTGCGCAAGATCAACTACTTCACCTACATGGACAAGAGCGGCGGCACCGCGGACGAGGAATACCTCAAGGGCTTGCAGAAGAACGAGCCCCGCTTCTTCTCCGCGATCATGGTCGCCGCCCGGGAGGCCATGAAGGAGAACGTCAAGGACGCCATGCGCACCTTCGCGCTGATGGACGAATGACGGCTTTCCCGTGGCAGCCCTGTTCTCCGGGAGCCGCCAGCATCTGAAAGCGCTGACACTATTAAAACGCAACAGCTCCTGTGCTTCGCATTACTTGCGCGAAGCACAGGAGCTGTTTGTTTTATTGACTAAAAGGATTGAAAGAGACCTGCCAAGGCTTTTTTCGCTTCATCCCTCAAGTTCCCGAGAAGCGCCGAATAAAGGGGGGATAACCGCTGAAAAGTGCGGCTTTCATGAAGGAAGAACCGGAATGCGGGGAACCCGCAGGAAAATGCGGCATACTGCCCCCGGGGCGCGTCGCCGTGGGGGCGTACCCGGGGTCATTGCTGCCTGCTGCCCTTCGTCATAGGAGCAGTCGTGCCCTCGTCAAACACACGGACGGGAAGGATGACGACCTGGGGCGGAAGCCCGGGGTTGGCGATCCGGTTGAGCAGCAGCTGCACGCCCCGCGTTGCCACGTCCTCCTGGGCGGTGTAGATGCTGGTGATCCTGGGCAGGTAGGGCGTCTCTCCGCAGAGGTGGTCGAAGCTGATGACGGAGATGTCCCTGGGAACGGTATAGCCGTGCTCCATCAGCGCGGAAACCGTGGGATAGGCGATCTCATCGCGAAAGCAGACGATGGCGGTGTAGTCGAGGGGATAGAGCAGCTTGCCGATCTCCATGGCCTCCAGCGCCTGCTCCACATCCTCGCCGGGGACGATGCGCACGTTCTCTTCAGTGCAGCCATAGTCCCGAATGGCCTCCAGGAAGCCGTCCAGACGGTCGATTTGTGAACTGGATTGATTCACGCCAGACAGGAACAGGAAGCGCCGGTGCCCCAGGTGCGCCAGGTGCTCGCCCGCCAGCCGCCCGCCCTGCCGGTCGTCGCAGCGCACGCTGTCGGTGACGACGTTTTGGATCCAGCGGTCCAGCAGCACAAAGGGTACGCCGTTCTTTTCCATGTATTCGATGTGGCTCTGATTGTTGTGGTAGGGGAAGTAGAGTATGCCGTCCACGGAATGGGAGATGGCAGTTCGGATCAACTGATCGCCCAGCGCCTCGTTCAGCTGCATACAGAGGATCATCATGTTGTAACCGGCCTGCCGCAGGGAGCGGTCCATCTTGCTGAGCATATTGCAAAAGTGTAGGTTGTGCAGGTCATTGACGATCACCGCCACGGTGTGGCTCTTGCCCGAGCGCAGCGCCGAGGCCATGGAATTGCGAATGTAGCCCAGCTCCCGTGCCTTCTCCCGGATCTGTGCCCGTGTGGAGGCAGGCAGACGCTCGTCGTTCCGCAGAGCCCGCGACACGGTATTGACCGTGTATCCGCAGGCGCTTGCGATGTCCTTCAGCTTCACGCGCTCATTGCCCATATGTGAATCCCCTCGTATTGTGTATGACTTACTATAACATTTTTTGGCCTGTTTTGCAAATACTCGTTTTTTTAATCAATATTAATGATATTGAATGAATTATAGAAAATAGTATTGACAAATAGGCGGATTAACGATAATATAATGATAACAGATAAGATTATCGTTAATCTTATCGAAGCAAAGGAGGTATATCCATGAAGAAGCTGCTGGCGATACTCGTAACTCTGACGCTTCTGGCGGGCATGTTCGGCGCGTTCGCGGAGGAAGAGCCGATCCACCTGACCCTCTGGACCTTCCAGGAGCTCCACACCCAGCTCTACAAGGAAATGCTGGAGAAGTGGAATGCCAACCCCGACAATCCCAAGCTGGATATCGACATGCAGGTCTATCCCTACGAGGATATGCACAACAAGCTGACCATCGCCCTGCAGTCCGGTGAAGGCGCGCCTGATATCGTGGATATCGAGATCAATATGTTCGCCAACTACCTCAAGGGCGACATCCAGCTGGCTGACCTGAACGACATTGTTGAGCCCATTGAAGACCATCTGGTCATGAGCCGCTTCAATAACTACGCCAAGGACGGCAAGTTCTACGGCATCGACCACCATATCGGCGCCTGCATCGTGTGGTACAACACCGAGATCCTTGAGGAAGCCGGCGTTGACTACACCACCATCAAGACCTGGGATGACTATCATGAAGCCGGTAAGATCGTTCTGGAGAAGACCGGCAAGCCGATGTGCACCTGGGAGTCCAACGACTGCTGGAGCATCTATCCCCTGGTCAACCAGCATGGCGGCGACTGGCTGACGCCCGACAACGAGGTCCGCATGGATGAGCAGGTCGTCATCGACACGCTGGCCTTCATGCGCAGCATGCTGGACGACGGCACTGCGGTGGCCTGCCCGGGCGGCAACCATCACTCCGAGGAGTACTATGGCTGGATGAATGCCGGCGGCTGCGCCTCCGTGTCCATGCCGTTCTGGTATCTGAACCGCTTCACCGACTACATGCCTGACCTGTCCGGCAAGATGAAGGTCGCCCCGATGCCCCTGTGGAGCGACGGTGGTCACAAGTCTGCGCAGATGGGCGGCACCGGCACCGCGGTCGTGAAGACCAGCGCCAATGTGGATGTCGCCAAGCAGTGGCTGGCCTACGCGACGCTGAGCTTCGAGGGCTGCGTCAACACCTGGCTGATCCTGGGCTTCGACCCGATCATGACCGATGTGTACGGCTCCGAGGAGATGAAGGCGCCCAACAAGTTCTTTGACTACTATGACGATACGATCTTCGATATGCTCAAGACCGTGCTGGACGACATCCCGGATACCTGCCTGACCGAGAACTTCCCGGCTGCTGGTGACATCGTTCGCAACCAGATGGCCTATGACCTGGTCATGACGGACAAGTCGCCCGAGGATATCGCCAAGGATTGCGCGGAAGAGCTGAGGAGCCAGATCTTCTGATTCAAACTTCCTGACGCAAAAGGATAGCCGAAGGGGGATGAAGCCCCTTTCGGCTATCCCATTATTGGAATTGTATAGGATTAGGAAAACGGAACGCTTTCCGGGTCGGCGGGTTCTGAAGGAACACGCCGACAATCATTATCCCCTCTGAAGAGGAGGCTTGTTCAATGCAAAGGCAAACGGTGCAAAAAAGGCCGCGGAGCAACCTGCTGACCAATCCCAAGGTGGTTCCCTATGTTTTCGTGGCGCCTTTTGTGATCTATTTCCTGCTGGTATATCTCTATCCCACCATTGCGACCATCATGATGAGCTTCCAGCGCATCGACGGACCGACGCAGGTGGAGTTCATCGGCTTCAAGAACTACGAGCGCCTGTTCTCCCGCAACTACGTTCAGGCACTGCAGACCACGGCCCGATATGCCTTCTGGGACGTCGTGGTACTGACATCCGTGCCGCTCCTGGTGGCGGTGCTGCTGCACTCCAAGCTGGTCAAATTCACCAGCTTCTTCAAATCGCTGTTTTTCATACCGGCGCTGACCAGCATCATCGTGGCGGGCATCGTGTTTCGCCTGGCCTTCGGAACGCTGCCTACCGCGCCTGTAAACCGGCTCATGACGCTGCTGGGCCAGGAACCCAGGGATTGGCTGATGTACGCGGGCACGGGCAACCTGGTATTGATCGTGCTGACGCTGTGGCGATGGATGGGCGTGAACATCATCTACTACCTTTCCGGCATCCAGGCGATTTCCCCGGAGCTCTACGAGGCTGCGGAGATCGACGGCGCCGGCGCGGTGAGCAAGTTTTTTCACGTCACACTGCCGGGAATAAAGCCGGTGCTGATCTACGTCATCACCATCACGGTGCTGGGCGGCTTCTCCATGTTCACGGAATCCGTGGCGCTGTGGCAGCAGAACAATCCCGGCGGCGTGGGACGCACCATCGTGGGCTATATGTACCTGATGGGCTTCTATAAGAGCAACATGGGCATGGCATCCGCCGTGGGCCTGACGCTGCTGGTACTGGTGCTGGGCGTGAACCTGATCCAGCTGACGCTGATGGGCTTTTTCAGAAAGGAGCGGTGAGCATGCAGGCGAAGCGATATATCAATTACCGGCGCATGGTGCTGACTGCGCTCGCCACATTGCTGATGGTGCTGCTGGCATTCTTCGCCATGCTGCCCTTCGCGTTCATGTTCCTGAGTTCCCTGAAGCCCGGGCAGGAAATGCTGCGCAATGGCCTGAGCCTGACCTTTGAGCCCGGCGTCTCCTCTTTCACGAACTACGCCGCGCTGAATACCTACCGGGACGGCATCTACTGGCTTTGGTACAGGTCGAGCGCCATCATCATGTTTCTGCAGACGGTAATCGGGTTGTTCTTTGGGTCCCTCGTGGGCTATGGCCTGGTGATGTATGACTTCAAGGGAAAGAATCTGGTGTTCACGATCGTGCTGGTGGTGATGATGATTCCCTTTGAGATCCTGCTGCTGCCGCTGTACCGCATGCTGATCCGCGCAAAGCTGACGGATACCTACTTCGGCGTAGTGCTGCCTTACCTGGTGCCTCCATTCATGGTGTTTTTCTTCCGGCAATACGTCCTGGGCCTGCCCCGCGAGCTGCTTGAAGCCGGGCGTATCGACGGTTGCACGGACTACGGGGTGTTTTTCCGCATCATGGTTCCCATCATGATCCCGGCCTTCGGCGCGATGACGATACTGTCCTGCATGAACAGCTGGAACAACCTGCTGTGGCCTCTGATCGTGCTGAGCACGAATGAGAAGTTCACCATTCCCATCGGCATGGGCACCACCATCACGCCCTACGGCAACGCCTTTGACGTGCTGATGCCCGGTGCGGTGATGGCGGTCGTCCCCATCGTGATTCTGTATCTGTTTGCGCAGAAGACCTTCATTGCCGGCTTGACGGCGGGCAGCGTCAAGGGTTAGAATAGGTATGGAGGGATTACATATGAAGAAGGCAACCATCACCCTTGACAGGGATTACCAAATCGGCAGGATCGATCCGCGCATCTACGGCTCCTTTATCGAGCACCTGGGCCGAGCGGTGTACGGCGGCATCTATGAGCCGGGCCACCCCATGGCGGACGAGCAGGGCTTCCGCGGCGACGTGCTGGAGCAGGTGCGGCGGCTGGGCGTGCCGGTGGTGCGCTATCCCGGCGGTAACTTCGTCTCCGGCTTCAACTGGGAGGATTCCGTGGGCCCCGTGGCGCAGCGCCCGAAGCGGCTGGACCTGGCCTGGTTCACCACCGAGTCCAACGCCGTGGGCCTGCACGAGTTCGCGGACTGGGCGAAGAAGGCAAACGCCGAGGTGATGTACGCCATCAACCTGGGCACCCGCGGCCCGGAAAACGCCCGGGACATCGTGGAATACGCCAACCATCCCGGCGGGAGCAAGTTCTCCGACATGCGCATCGCCAACGGAAAGAAGGACCCGCTGGGCATCAAGCTGTGGTGCCTGGGCAACGAGATGGACGGCCCCTGGCAGATGGGCCAAAAGACCGCCTATGAGTACGGGCGCATCGCCAACGAGTCCGCCAAGATGATGAAGTGGGTGGACCCCGCCATCGAGCTGGTGGCCTGCGGCAGCTCCTCCACCGAGATGCCCACCTTCGGCGACTGGGAGCTGACGATGCTGAACGAGTGCTACGACAACATCGACTACGTGTCGCTGCACCGCTACTATGGCAACCCCACGGGCGACACCCCCGGCTTCCTGGCCCGGAGCATGGATTTGGACGACTTCATCCACACCGTGGTGTCCATCTGCGACGCCGTGAAGGGCAAGAAGCACAGCAAAAAGCAGGTGAACCTGTCCTTCGACGAGTGGAACGTGTGGTATCACTCACGCGAGCAGGACAAGGAGATCTGGAAGAGGGAGAAGTGGGGTCCGGCGCTGCCGCTGCTGGAGGATGTCTACAACTTCGAGGACGCGCTGCTGGCGGGCAGCATGCTGATCACCTTCCTGCGCAACGCGGACCGGGTGAAGGTGGCGTGCCTGGCGCAGCTGGTGAACGTGATCGCGCCGATCATGACCCGCAACGGCGGGGGCTGCTGGGCGCAGACGATCTACTGGCCCTTCATGCACGCCTCGAAGTACGGCCGCGGCACGGCGCTGCGGACGCTGGTGGACACCCCGGTGTACGACTGCTCGGACTATGAGGGCGTGCCGGTGGTCGACGCCATGGCCACCCTGGGCGACGACGGCAGCGTGACGGTGTTCTGCGTGAACCGCGACATGGCTGAGGATTTCTGCCTGGACATCGACCTGCGGGCCTTCGGCGATATGCAGCTGGCGGAACACATCCTGCTGCATCACGACGACGTGAAGGCCGTGAACATCGAGGAGAACCCGGACAACGTGGTTCCCACCGCGGGTCCGGGCGGCAGGCTGGACGGCGGCAGGGCCGAGGTGAAGCTGCCTGCTCTGAGCTGGAACGTGCTGAGGTTCGAGAGGGTATAATACGGGATCCATTTTTGAGCGTGTATCATTCATGGCGTACCCACTCTGTGGGATGCCGAAGCACGCGAATAGGGAAACGGAACGCTTTCCATGTCGGCGGGTTCCTCGGGAGCCCGCCGACAATTATCGAAAACGGGCCCGACTGGCACGGCGAAGAAAAGGCAGGCGGATGAAGGCGGATTGAGGTGCAAAGCACAAAGGGATCCCGGTTTTCAACGGGTTTTGATCTGTTGGGATTGCCGTCATCCCGAGGAGGCATGATGCCGCTTTACAAGCCGGGTTCGGAAGGGTATAATGGAAGCAATACGGGAGCAAATGACGGCATATGGCTGCGGGAATGATCGGCGGCGGACAGGGGTAATGATGTGAGAGATTTGCTTGAAACGAGAGCGTTGATGCTGGGAAAGCTGCGCGAACTCGGCGCGGACTGCGCGGGCGTTGCCGCGGTGGACAGCCTGCGAAACGGGCCCTCCGAGCGCCTTTTTCCCAGGATGAAGGACCACAGCAGGGACCATTTCGCCGAGGAGATCACCACGGGCCTGCCCCACGGCAGCGTGTTCTGGGAGGAGGACGCCCGGTCCGTGATCGTGTATGCCGTGGCGCACCCCGCCGATAAGCCGGAGATGGACTGGTGGTGCGGCGAGATCGACCCGCCGGGCAACAAGCGCCTGCTGAGCATCTCCCGGGAATTCAAGCGCTGGATGGCGGAGGCCTTTCCGGAGGTCCACGTCTACCCCAAGCGCTACCACGTGGAGCGCGGCGGGCTGTACCTCAAGGAGGCGGCGCTGCAGGCGGGCCTGGGCTGCATCGGGCGGAACAACCTGTTGGTGACGCCGGAATTCGGCCCGCGGGTGCGGCTGCGCGCCGTGACGCTGAGCCTGGAGCTGCCGCCCACGGGGCCCATCGACTTCGATCCCTGCGCCGGCTGCGACGCGCCGTGCGTCCGCCACTGCCCCCAGAAGGCCTTTGACGAGGTCGTCTATACGCCGGAGGAGACTGGCATCGACTTCCTGCCCGGGCGGGACGGCAGCTACTACCGCGCCGCCTGCAATGCCCAGATGCTCAAGAACGAGGCCGAGGCCCGGGAGGGCATGATGCCCGAGGTGTGCGACCACCCGGAGAAGATCATCAAGTATTGCAGGAACTGCGAGCTGCTTTGCAGGGTGGGGAGGTAGCCAATTGGAATGTGCGGAACAAATTCCAATTTGCTCGAGAGTTCAGAGTTGAGAAAGGGTCAGCCGCGCACGAATCGAGCGCGAACAATGCTCTTGTTCCCGCGAAGAGGTATGATTTGCCTGGCAGCATCGCTTCGTTCTTCGGCGTTTTTATCTTAACTCTTCACTCTGAACGCTTAACTCTTGGGCGAAGCCCACCGAGACCAACGACACGAAGGAGAGATACCATGGAAGCGATCACCAATTTCCTGTACTGGCTGGACGACCTGCTGTGGGGCAACGCCATGACGGTGGTTGTCGTCGGCACGGGCATACTGCTGTCCCTCCGATTCGCCTTTGCCTACCAGCGGAAGATCCGGTTCAACTTCAAGAACACCTTTGCCAAGATGTTCGACAAGGGCGAGGGCGAGGGCACGATTTCCGGCTTCCAGGCGGCGTGCACGGCCCTGGCCAACACCATCGGCACAGGCAACATCTCCGGCGTGGCCACGGCCATCGTGTCCGGCGGCCCCGGCGCGCTGGTGTGGATGTGGGTGTCGGCCTTCTTCGGCATGTCCACCAAGGCCTGTGAGATCATCATCGGCCAGCGCTACCGCGAGCACTACAAGAAGTCCATGGACGAATACGTCTGCGACCGCTCCTTCGTGATGAAGAACGCCTTCGGCTGGAAGAAGGGCGCGGTGGTGCTGGCGTTCTTCTGCTTCATCTTCGGGCCCTGGACCTGCTGCGTGCAGACCGAGGCCGTGACGAGCTCCCTGAGCCAGGCCTTCGGCATCCCCAGCATCGTGTCCGTGGCCGTGCTGGGCGTCACCTGCCTGGTGACCATCTGGGGCGGCCTGAAGCGCATCTCCGCGGTCATGTCCAAGGCGGTGCCGATCATGGCCGTGCTGTACGTCATCATGGGCCTGGGCGTGGTGCTCATCAACTTCAAGGCCATCCCCTCGGTGATCGCGCTGATCTTCAAGTCCGCGTTCTCTCCCGCGGCGGCGGCGGGCGGCTTCGCCGGCGCGACGGTGCGCGACGCCATACAGTACGGCGTTGCCCGCGGCATGTACTCCAATGACGCCGGCACCGGCTACGGAATGATCGCCCACGCCAGCGCCAAGACCGACCATCCGGTGCGACAGTCCCTGTGGGGCTGGGGCGAGGTGTTCCTGGACACCATGATCGTGTGCTCCATCACCGCCTTCACCATCATCATGACCGGCTCCTACATGGAGTCCGAGGCCACTTCCGGCGCGCTGACCACCTTCGCCTTCACCAGCGCCTACGGCAGGATCGGCGGCCAGCTGACCGCCATCGCCATCGCCGTGTTCGCCTGGACCACCATCATCGGCATGTACTACACCTGCGAGAAGTCCGTCAACTACGCCTTCGGCGACACCGAGACCAACAAGCGGATGATGCCGCTGTACATGATCTACTACATGCTGCCCTGCGTGATCTTCTACAACATCCAGGCGGATGTGCTGTGGGCGTTCACGGACATCATCTCGGCGGCCTATGTGATCATTACGCTGTTCTTCATCTACGCCAAGCACAAGGAGATCTTCCGGCTGTTCGACGACTTCTGGAAGCGGTTCATCCCGGCCAAGCAGCGCGGGGAGAATCCTCCGAACGTGTCCTACGACTGCGCCAGGGACAGGGATTGACGCTCCCGTGCCGCCTTTACCGGCGGTTGGGCTGCCGATGATTCCGCCGCGTCCGGGACGGAACGGGCATAAAATGGAATAAATGCTATAGGAAAACCGCGGGACGCCTTTATGGCATTCCCGCGGTTTTTGAATTGCGAATGATCGGGAAGCGGAGCGCTCTCCACTATAATGGCTGCTGTTTTTGTAGGCGGTCAGTCGGTGACGGCCTGCCGGCGGATCTCCTGGGCCCACTGGGCGGTGTACTCCGGCGTCAGGTGCTCGCCGTCGGCGCTGACGTCCGGCAGCAGGTAGCCGTCCTCGTCGCAGAAGGGAGCGTTGCAGTCCACGTAGAACAGCCCGTCGGCGTCCTCGGCCAGCTGGCGCAGCCCCTCGTTCACGGTCTCGAGGTTCTCCACCGAGTAATAGCTGTACTTCGCCCCCACGCCGGCGCTGGCGTGCATGATGCCGTGCAGGATCATTCGCGCCTTCGGCTGGGCCTTGTGCACCCGGGCGATCACATAGCGGAACTGGTCCATCAGGCTCTCGAAGGGATAGCCCGCCTCGTTGTAGCCCAGCAGGATGTAGATCTGGTCGTATTTGTGGGAGGCGAGCACCTTGTCCAGGCTGGCGTTCTTGAAGTCGGCGTCCGAGGCCTTCTTGTCGAAGATGTTGTACACGCTGTAGTTGGTGCCGCAGAAATACTGGGCCTGGCCCAGGCGGCCCCACATGCGCATGCCGTCGGTCTTGGAATCGCCAATGAACAGCGTGTGGTCGAAGAAGCTCTCGGGGACCTCGGTGGGGGCGGGAACCTCCGTGGGTTCAGGGGTGGGCTCGGGCGTGGGCTGCGGGGTGGGCGCTTCTGTGGGAAGCTCTGTCGGCGCGGCGGTCATGGCCGACGCGGGTTCAGCGGTCGATGCTTCGGAGAATACCGCGATTGCCGCCGGTTCAGGTGTCGGCGCTTCGACGGGCGCGGCTTCCGCCGCCGGTTCGGGCGTCGGCGCTTCAGCAGGCGCGGGTTCCACCGTCAGCTCAGCCGCAGGCGCTGCGTCGGCCTGCTGGGCCGCTTCCCGCTCGGCGGCCTCCCATTCCGCCCGGGCCCGCGCCTCCCGCAGGGGGCCGCTGTCCTGCAGCAGCATCATGGGTATGGCGATGTCGGGCTGACCGTCGTACTGGGGCAGGCCCTTCAGCAGCGTGCGGCGCAGCACAAAGCCGCTGCCGGCTGCCAGGACGGCCACCACGGCGATGGCGACCATGCAGGGCAGGGCGTAATAGCGTCTTTTCTTCTTCTTGCGCATTTATGTCATCCCTCTAAAAGCTGAAGTACAGGAATGGGTCGCTGGCCGCTGTGGACAGAAAGTAGATGCATACCCAGAACAGCGCGAACAGCAGCACCCAGGCCACGGCCTTGCCGGAGAGTTTCGACCACAGCCGGGAGGGCAGCGACGTGCTCATCGCCATGCCGACGGCCAGGTAGGGCCAGCACCAGCGCAGCGCGTCCAGCCAGTCGCCGGCGCTGTGGCCGACGCCGCCCAGGCCGACCAGGCGCAGAAAGTAGGCGCCGGCCTCCGCCGGGGTGGGAGTGATGAAGAATATCCAGGAGAGGCCGATCATCAGCGGCACGTAGACGTGGCCCAGCAGGGGATGCTTGCGCAGCGACCTGCCGTACAGCAGGCGCTCGCCCAGGATCAGCAGAAACATCATCAGTCCCCACAGCACGTAATTCCAGCCCGCGCCGTGCCACACGCCGGTGAGCAGCCACACCGCCAGCGTGGCCAGCACCATGCGCGCCGTACCCCTGCGGCTGCCGCCCAGGGGGATGTATACGTGGACCTTGAACCACTGGCCCAGTGTGATGTGCCAGCGACGCCAGAATTCGGCGATGCTCGTGGCACAGTAGGGATGGTCGAAGTTTTCCGGCAGGCGCATGCCCAGCATCAGGCCCACGCCCACCGCCATGCGGGAATAGCCCCAGAAGTCGAAGTACAGTTGCAGCGCGTAGCCGATCATGCCGATCCAGGCCAGCTGCGGGGACACCGCCCGCACGCCCCAGGTGCGGATCTGCCCCAGCACCCCCGCCAGGTGGTCCGCCACCACGACCTTGCAGGCCAGGCCCAGTATGAACGCCTCCAGGCCGGCGTCCAGCCGGCCGCGATTGCGGCGGGGCGCGGCGGTCTCCCGGAGGATCTCCTCCGGGTCGGCCAGGGGACCGGAGATCAGCTTGGGGAACATCAGCGTGCCCGTGGCAACGCCCAGGGCGGTGGTCTCGCCGCCGCGGTAGGCATAGGTCACAAAGGCGATCAGTTGAAAGGTGTAGAAGCTGAGTCCCAGGGGCAGTGCCGGCGCGTCGGCGCGGAGCAGCCCCGCCAGCTTCACCCAGGCCAGCGGCGCGGCCGTGACGGCGATCCACAGGACCAAGAGACCCCGCTTGCGCAGCGCCGGGCGGCGAAACATCGCGCAGCCCAGAACGCCGAAGGCGGTCATGCCCGCCAGCAGGAGCAGCTGCCAGAGCGCGGCCCGCGCCCCGATGGCAAAGAAGACCAGGCTGCCCGCGCACAGCAGGGCCTGGCTCCAGTGGCGCGGCGCGCGCCTGTAGAGGATCAGGAATGTGGGAAAGAACAGGAATATGAATCCGAAGCTGTTGAACTACATGCTTTCGTTGACTCCTTCTAAAGGGTGTCGGCGGCCTGCCGGGGACATGGGCGATGATTTGGAGTTGGCGCGGCGATGCCTGTCAAAATGCCCGGCGACCCGGAAAACCTGCGGTTTTCCTAATCATTAACACCATGATTGTCGCCGCGCCGCGCAACTCGCTTCGCTCCCTTGCCCGGCGACCCAGAAGACCATTATACCACAAATGCCGCGCCATGAACCACCTTTCATGTTGCGTTTTCTATAATAATAGCCTCAGATAGGGAGGATATCAAAGACGACGCCGCCCGCGAGGGACGGCGTCGTTTTGCCATATAGAATATAGTACGGCCCGCACGGCGGAGCCTTCGCGCGGCCAGAGAAGTGCCTTCCCGGGTCAGCTGTGGGGCGGGAGCAGCGCGGTGGCGATGTTGATGCCCTGGTCCGAGCAGCGCTCCAGGTCGGTGCACATGTCGGTGAAGATCACGCCGCCCAGGGGATCGCAGCTGTCCTGCATGAGCCGGTCGACGTGGTTCTGAATGTACTCGGTCTGCATGTCGTCCACCCGCTGCTCCAGCTCCTCGGCCTTCGGCAGCAGGTCGAACCGCTCTTCCTCGAATACGGTCATGGACACGTCGATGGTCTCCAGCACGGCGTCGCCCATCGTGCGGAGCTCCTGCATGGCGATCTCGCTGATGACTGCCTTCTCCTTGGCCATGCGGTCGCCGAATTCCATGATGTTTTCCGCGTGATCGCCGATGCGCTCGAAGTTGGAAACCACCAGCACCATCCGCGAGAGCCGGAACACGTCCCGGTCCGGCAGTGCCAGCGCCCGCAGATCCACCAGCTTGTCCTCGATGGCGTGGTTCAAAAAGTCGATGGTCTCCTCCGTCTCCACGATCTTCTGGTGAAGCTCGGCATTCGTCGGATCAAAGAAGAAGTCCAGCGCGTCCGCCAGGTTGCCCCGCGCCAGCTTGCCCATGCGGTTGACCTCCAGCAGCGCCTGCTTCATGGCGACGGCGGGCACGTTCTTCTCCGCGTTGACCAGATAGACGAGCTTCTGCTCTTCCATGGCCCTCTGCTCGGAGGGCAGCGGGGGCAGCAGCTTCTGGCTCAGCTTCACGATCCAGCCCGAGAAGGGCAGCAGCGCCAGCACGGCGAAGATGGCGAACAGCGTGTGCGTGTTGGCGACCTGACGCCCGATGTCTCCGGGGGACAGGCTCTGGATGCCCGTCAGTATGGCGGGGACGAGGTTGATGACCAGGATCAGCAGCGCCGCGCGGCACAGGTTGAAGATCAGGTTGAGCAGCGCGGTGCGCTTGCCGTTGCGGTCCGTGGTCAGGGAGGCCAGCAGGTTCGGCGTCACGGAGCCGATGGCCGCGCCGATGACCAGGTAGACGCACTGGTGATACGTCAGCAGTCCCTGCATGGCGAAGGCCTGGAAGATAACGGTGGAGGAGGACGAGCTCTGCAGCAGGGCCGTGAACGCCACGCCGAACAGCACCGCCGCCGCGGGATGGTCCAGCGCCGACAGCAGGCCGATGAATTTCGGATCATCCGACAGCGAACTGATGGAGGCCTTGATCATGCCGATGCCGACGAACAGCATGCCGAAGCCCAGGATCACGCTGCCGATGTGCTTCACGACCTGCTTTTTCATGAACAGCGCCAGCACCGCGCCGATGAACAGGATCAGCGGCGCGAAGGCCGTCAGGTTGAAGGCTGTGATCTGGGCCGTCACCGTGGTACCGATGTTCGCGCCCATGATGACGCCCACGGCCTGAAACAGGTTCATGAGCCCGGAGTTCACGAAGCCGATGACCATCATGTCCGTGGCGGAGGAGCTCTGGACCAGTATCGTGATCAGTATGCCGATCAGGACCGCCATGATGCGGTTGCTGGTCACCTTCTCGAGAATCGTCCGCAGGCGGTCGCCCGCGGCGGCCTTCAGGCCTGAGGACATAACGGTCATGCCATAGAGGAAGAGCCCCAGCCCTCCCGTCATGGACAGCGCTTCATAGAGAGTCATGATGGATCCTCCGAATAAACAATGATTTGAACACTATAACCATCGCTAATGATACCAGAGAATCCGGAGGCGGTCAATCGACATTCCGATGAATTGCGGGAAGAGTGTGTAAACATCGCACAGGGATTCTTAATCGGACATAATGAATACATAAATATTTGTTATGATATGGCCAGACGGAGCCGCCCGCAGAGCGCCTCCGCGGGGGTGCTATCCCGCGCAGAGGCGCTGCGGGCGCGGGGCGTTCAGCGCTTTGCACAAAAGATGGTCGGCGCGTTCCTGAACGCTTCGATAGGCCTGCGGCAGCAGAACCCGCCGCCCCGGAAAATCATGTACAATTCAAAAAAGGCGCCCCTCGCGCTTTATCGCGCGATGGGGCGCCGCGTTTGCGGTGGCTTACGCCTGGGGCACGGCCACCAGGAAGCACATGTCGTTCAGCTCGTCGCCTTCAAAGAAGTTGTAGAAGGTGAAGTTGTACAGGAAGCGCTCCGCGCCGTACACGCCGTAGCCGTCCTGGTTGTGGTCGGTGGTGTCGTAGGGGTCCGCCACGATGATCACGTCGTCCTGGGTGGTCTCGGTGCCCATGTCATCGTAGCCGATGAGGACCTGCCAGTGGCCGCCCCAGTCGTTCCAGCCGATCATGATGGGGTTGCCCGCGGCGAGGGTCTCCTCGATGTAATCAAAGGTGAAGATGTCGTACACAGCCTCGCCGGCGTCGATGGCGGAGTAGCAGTCAAAGCCGCCCACGCCCTCGAAGATGGCGATCATCTCGCTCAGGCTGGTGGCGCCGGGCTCGGCGCCTTGGGGACGCAGCTCGGCCAGGGTCTGCTCGTTGAACTCGCCCAGCTTGCCGTACCAGTTGAGCACCATCAGGGAGCTGGCCACGCCGCAGCTCCACTCGCTGGTCTGCTGGAGGGTCTGGAAGTGGGGCAGGATGGTGAGCGTGTCAGTGGATTCCATGTTATAGAAGTCCAGCTGGTTGAAATACAGGCTGCCGGGGTGGTCGCCGTCGCGCTCGACGCTGTCCGCGCCGTCTTCGGCGCTCAGGTCCACGCCGTAGGGGATCTTCATTTCATCGGTGTAGTTGCCTTCGGCGAAGGCGCACGCGGCCAGCATCAGGACGAGAACGAGGGCAAAGAGCTTTTTCATGGGTATCATCCTCCATATTTGTTTTTGTCGCAGGCTGGCTGGGTAAATTAAAAGGGGCGATGTGCATGGCACACATCACCCCAAATATCTTGCGATATTATTGAGATAAGGATAGGTTGTCAGAGTCTATACAGTAAAGGACTTACTTTTACTACTCTTATTGACCATCTCACCCGGATGTGCGCGATCCGCGCGGTGAAACTGAGCTTTTAACTCAATCAATAAAATACAGCGAAAGCTGCGTGCGAGTTTATACCCCGCATCGGCATTCGACCCCGGCTGTCCGTCCGGCCTTTGCTCCCGTTGGGAGGGGTCTGTCATTTACCCGGAATGACTCTACTCATTCCTTATCTGCGACCTGAGCATTATATATCCGCGCGCTCGCCTTTGTCAAGTAAAGATATCGGGCGGAACGGGCCTGGCGCCTGTCGACAGGGGCGATGCGCGGGCTGATCTGTTAATTTGCGCGATCGGGAATCGCCTTGCAGGAAAAGGAATAGTGGATGAAGAAAAATATATGGTTAGCATTTTGGCGTTTTGCGCGGCCGCGATGGGAGCCGCCTGAATACTGCCCAAGGAGCGCCGCAATCCCCGCGGCGAGAGGAAGAGGAGGAGTAAGAGAGTGAAAAAACTGGCATTTCTGTTGACGTTTGTGTTGGCCCTGATGGCCATCGTGGGCCTGTCCCTCGCGGAGGGCGCGCCCGAGGAGCAGGCGGACGCCTTCTATGAGGAAGCCTTCCCCAACTGGAATCCCGAGGCCCCAGCGCTGAACACGCTGATCGACTATGTCGAGGCCGTCACGGACCCGGATTCCCCGGACTTCATCCCGGAGATGGACCGCATCGCCACCTTTGACATGGACGGCACGCTGATGGGCGAGCTGTACCCGACCTATCTGGAATACTACATGCTGGCCTGGCGCATCCTGGAGGACCCGACCATCGAGCCGGACGCCGCGATGCTGGAGGTGGGCCGCACCCTGCGAGACTGCGCGCTGGACAACTCCTTCCCCGAGGACATGGCCATGCAGCACGCCATCCAGGCGGCGCGGGCTTATTCGGGCATGACGCTGCGGGAGTTCGAGGACTTCGTCACGAAGATCCTGGTGCGCGAGTGCGACGGCTTCGAGGGCATGACCTACGGCGAGGCCTACTACCTGCCCATGGTGGAGGTCGTCGAGTACCTCCAGGACAACGGCTTCAAGTGCTACGTCTGCTCCGGCAGCGACCGCTTCATCTGCCGCGTGTTCATCGAGGGCATGCTGGATATCCCCTATGAGCAGATCATCGGCATGGACGTGGAGCTGGAGGCCACCAACCAGGGCGACGAGGCCGGCCTGAACTACGTGTTCACCCCCGCGGACGACGTGGTGCGCACGGACCGCCTGCTGATCAAGAACCTGAAGACCAACAAGGTGCTGCAGATCGCCCAGGAGATCGGCCGTCAGCCGGTGCTGTCCTTCGGCAACTCCAGCGGCGACGTGAGCATGCACAACTACGTCATCCACAACAACGCCTACAGGAGCGCGGCGTTCATGCTGATCGCGGACGACGACGTGCGCGACTACGGCAGCTCCGAAAAGGGCCCGGCCCTGCGGGAAAAGTGGGAAGGCCAGGGCTTCAACGTGATCTCGATGGCCGGCGACTGGAAGACCATCTATGGCGAGGACGTCGTCAAGACCGGCGAGTTCCACTGGCTGGAGGAGCTGGCGGAGGACCGCGTGCCCTCCGATGCCGAGGCTGAGCCCGAAGCCGAGGCGGAGGCCGGCGAGGATGTGCAGTACGTCATGTACCTCGGCACCAACGACAAGGACACCAACAAGCCCGTGTTCACCCAGGCGGAGGCCATGGAGAGGGCCCGCGCCATCCTGCTCAGGCACTTCGGCGGCTACACCATCCAGGAGGCCAACGGCGGCTGGGTGGACGGCGACACCGAGTATCAGGAGTACACGCTGGTGATCTACCTGAGCGACACGAACGAGGAAGCGGTGCACGCCGCGGCGGACGAGCTGATCGCCGAGTTCAACCAGAGCTCCGTGCTGATCCAGACCAACCCGACCCACACCGAGTTCTATTCCTGAGCCATCTGAACATGGACAAGACGCGCTCCCCCGACCGGGCGATCCGGCGGGGGAGCGGCGCGTGAGGGACCTATGAATCGCAAATTGAGGCTTTTTTCCCTGATCCTCGCCCTGCTGGTGGGCGCGCTGTGCGGCGCGGGCGCGGCCCGCGCGGAGACCGTGCCCGTGCCGGAGGCGACCGTCGTCGACGGTGTCCGGCTGTCCGGCGACGCCTCGGGCTTCGTGCTGCTCAGCGAGGCGGTTCCCGACGCCATACTGGAGATGCGCTATTATTCCACCTACAACTTCGTCGGCGACCGGATCGACGGCTACGAGGAGCCGCTGGCCCTGCTGACGAAGGAGGCGGCGGCCGCCCTGCGGGAGGTCAGCGACGAGCTGGCAGGCATGGGCTACCGGCTGAAGATCTACGACGCCTATCGTCCCCAGGCGGCGGTGGACCACTTCGTGGAATGGGCGCTGGACGCGGAGGACGCGCGGATGAAGGCGTACTTCTATCCCGAGCTGGACAAGGACGCGCTGTTTCCCCAGGGGTACATCGCCAGGCACTCCGGCCACAGCCGGGGCAGCACCGTGGACCTGACCCTGTTCGACATGGCATCCGGGAAGGACGTGGACATGGGCGGCACCTTCGACTACTTCGGCGAGCGCAGCCACGCTGACTACCGGGGCGTGACCGACGCCCAGTACGCCAACCGCATGCTGCTGCGGGGCGTGATGACGGCCCACGGCTTCAAGCCCATCTCCAAGGAGTGGTGGCACTTTACGCTGCGGGACGAGCCCTATCCCGACACCTACTTCACCTTCCCGGTGAACAGCGAATCGGTGGGCCCGGCGGCCGATGGAGATGTGACGGAATTGCCCTTCGCGGAATGACGCCGCAGATGGCGGAAAGCGCCCCGACCTGGAGAAATTCTCCGGGCCTGGGTGCTTTTTTCGCGCGTTTGCGCGGTTCTTGCGGGGCCCGGCGTCAGATTGTGTTATATCCTCTGGAAATCCTGTTGAACGGTTGCCTTTTTTGAATGGGCATGCTATAATTTATAATAGATCGATGCCTATTAATTAGATATAACTAAAATAATAATCGGGCATTAATGAAATAATAACCGTCTCCCGGCAGAACCGGGCGGTCGGATTATTGAATAGGGAAGGTCGCGGAACGGGGGAGCACCCTCTCCCGGCTTTGGCCTGCCGTCAGCACACCATACAACGAGGAGGGCTTTGCCATGGCAAAACTGAATTCCGCCGCTGTCAGCAAGATCGAGGAGATCTGTCGGCGGTACACCAACGAGAAGACGCCGCTGATGATGATCCTGAGCGACATTCAGAACGAGTACGGATACATTCCCCTCGAGGTGCAGGAGATCGTCTCCCGGGAGACCGGCATCTCCGTGGCGGAGATCTACGGCGTCGTGACCTTCTACTCGTTCTTCTCCCTCACACCGAAGGGCCGCTTCGTCATCGGCTGCTGCCTGGGCACGGCCTGCTATGTCAAGGGCGCCCAGCAGGTGATCGACAAGTTCTCCGAGGAGCTGGGCATCAAGCCCGGCCAGACCACGGACGACGGCATGTTCACGCTGGATGCCCTGCGCTGCATCGGCGCCTGCGGCATCGCCCCGGCGGTGAGCATCAACGGCAAGGTCTATCCGAAGATGACCGTCAGCCAGGTGCGCGAGATCATCGCCCAGCAGTACCTGATTGTTGAAAAGGAAAAGGCCGCGATGGGAGGTGCCAACGCATGATCAATACCGTGGAAAAGCTGAATGATCGCATCGCCTCGTGCACCCAGTGCCTGAACGACAAGATCTCAGGCGCGGACAGCAAGCGGCACATCGTGCTGTGCGGCGGCACGGGCTGTCTTTCCAACAACTCCGCGGAGATCCGCGAGAGGTTTGAACAGGTCCTGGCCGAGAAGGGCCTCACCGACCGCGCGACGGTGAACCAGGTGGGCTGCTTCGGCTTCTGCTCCCAGGGCCCCTTCGTGAAGATCTATCCCGAGGACACCCTGTACCGCCTGGTGAAGATCGAGGACGTCGAGGAGATCGTCAAGTCCGACATCGAGGGCGGCGTCGTGGTGGAGCGCCTGCTGTACGAGGAGCCCTCCACCGGCGAGAAGGTCTCCAAGCAGGACGACATCAACTTCTATAAAAAGCAGCGGCGCGTGGCGCTGCACGGCTGCGGCGTCATCAACCCCGAGAACATCGAAGAGGCGCTGGGCATGGGCGCCTTCCAGGGCCTGCGCCGGGCGCTGACCATGACGCAGCAGGAGGTCATCGACGAGGTGCTGGCCTCCGGCCTGCGCGGCCGCGGCGGCGCGGGCTTCCCTTCCGGCCGCAAGTGGCAGTTCGCGCTGAACTCCAAGAGCGATGAGAAATACGTGGTCTGCAACGGCGACGAGGGCGACCCCGGCGCGTTCATGGACCGCTCCATCCTCGAGGGCAACCCGCTGGCCGTCATCGAGGGCATGATGATCGCCGGCTACGCCATCGGCGCGAAGAACGGCTATTTCTACGTGCGCGCGGAGTATCCCATTGCGGTCAAGCGCCTGCGCATCGCCATCCAGCAGGCCAAGGACCTGGGGCTTCTGGGCGAGCACATCCTGGGCACCGACTTCAGCTTTGACTGTCACCTGCGCCTGGGCGCCGGCGCGTTCGTCTGCGGCGAGGAGACCGCGCTGCTGAACTCCATCGAGGGCAAGCGCGGCATGCCGAGGCCCCGCCCGCCGTTCCCGGCGGTGAAGGGCCTGTGGGGCCAGCCCACCATCATCAACAACGTGGAGACCCTGGCCTGCGTGCCCACCATCCTGCGGGACGGCGCGGAGAAGTTTGCTAGCGTCGGCACCGAGAAGTCCAAGGGCACCAAGGTGTTCGCCCTGGGCGGCAAGGTGAACAACGTGGGCCTGGTCGAGGTCCCCATGGGCACTACCCTGCGCGAGCTGATCTACGACATCGGCGGCGGCATCCCGAACGGCAAGAAGTTCAAGGCCATCCAGACCGGCGGCCCCTCCGGCGGCTGCCTGACCGAGGAATACCTGGACGAGCCCATCGACTTCGACAACCTGGTGGCCAAGGGCTCCATGATGGGCTCCGGCGGCGCCATCGTCATGGACGAGGACAACTGCATGGTGGACGTGGCCAAGTTCTACATGGAGTTCATCTGCGACGAGTCCTGCGGCAAGTGCTCCCCCTGCCGGATCGGCACCAAGCGCATGCTGGAGATCCTGACCCGCATCACCGAGGGCCGGGGCACGATGGAGGACCTGGACGCGCTGGAGGAGCTCAGCCGCACCGTGAAGGCCAACTCCCTGTGTGCCCTGGGCCAGACCGCGGCCAACCCCATCAACTCCACGCTGGCGCACTTCCGGGATGAATACATCGCCCACATCGTGGACAAGAAGTGTCCCGCCCACGTGTGCAAGAGCCTGATGGAATACTGGATCGACCCGGAAAAGTGCATCGGCTGCGGCATGTGCCACAGGGGCTGCCCGGTGGACTGCATCCACAAGACCGACTACGTCGCCCCGGGCCACAAGATGACATCCCTGAAGATCGACGCCTCCCAGTGCGTGAAGTGCGGTTCCTGCATCAGCGTCTGTCGGTTCGGCGCCATCGAGAAGCGCTAAAGGAGGTGCAAGGTCATGCTGAATATCAAAATCGAAGGGATTCCCTATCAGGTCAATGAGGGCCTGACGATCCTCGAGGCCGCCAAGTCCTGCGGCTATGAGATTCCCTCCCTGTGCACCTTCAATCACGGAGAGTGCAACCAGGGCTCCTGCCGCGTGTGCCTGGTGGAGGTCAAGGGCGCTCGCGGCCTCGTGGCCAGCTGCGTCTACCCCGTGTCCGAGGGCATGGAGATCCGCATCGGCGCGCCTGCCGCGGTGGAAGCCCGCCGGCACAGCGTGGAGCTGCTGCTCTCCAACCACAACAAGAACTGCCAGCAGTGCGACAAGAACGGCCACTGCGAGCTGCTGTACGCGGCCCAGCTGGTGGGCGCGCGGGACGACGCCTTTGCCGGCAGCTATTCCGAGCGCACCGTGGACCGGGTGGCCCCCGGCATCACCCGCGACACCAGCAAGTGCATCCTCTGCGGCCGCTGCGTGGAGCGCTGCAAGAACGCCCACGGCCTGGGCATCCTGGGCTTTGAGAACCGTGGCTTCAACGTGATGGTCTCCCCGGCGGAGAACCGCAGCTTTGCCGATTCCCCCTGCATCCAGTGCGGCCAGTGCGTGAACGTCTGTCCCACCGGCGCGTTGATGGAGCACAGCGAGATCGACAAGGTGGACGCCGCCTTCAAGGCCGGCAAGCATGTGATTGCCCAGGCGGCCCCCGCGGTTCGCGCGGCGCTGGGCGAGGAGTTCGGCTATCCCATCGGCACCCCCGTGACCGGCAAGATGGCCGCGGCCATGCGCCGTCTGGGCTTCGAGCGGGTGTATGACGTGAACTTCGGTGCGGACCTGACCATCATGGAGGAGGGCACCGAGCTGCTGCACCGCCTGACCGAGGGCGGCGTGCTGCCGATGATCACCTCCTGCTCTCCCGGCTGGGTGAACTACGCCGAGTACAACTACGGCGACCTGCTGCCGCATCTGTCCAGCTGCAAGAGCCCGCATCAGATGCAGGGCGCGATCATCAAGCACTGGTGGGCCAAGCAGAACGGCATCGATCCCGAGGATGTGTTCGTGGTGTCCGTCATGCCCTGCACCGCCAAGAAGTTCGAGAAGGAGCGGGAGCAGGAGAAGGTAAACGGCATCCCGGATGTGGACGCCGTGCTCACCACCCGCGAGCTGGCCCGCATGATCCGCCGCAACGGCCTGGTGTTCCAGCGCCTGCCCGAGGAGAATTGGGATCAGGACATCATGGGCGATTACAGCGGCGCGGGCGTCATCTTCGGCGTCACCGGCGGCGTGATGGAGGCGGCCCTGAGGACCGTGTACTTCAAGCTCACCGGCAAGGAGCACGATCCCATCGAGCTGACCGCCGTTCGCGGCCACGACGCCGGCATCCGCGAAGCGTCCATTGACATCAACGGCACCGTCGTGAACGTGGCCATCGCCTCCGGCATGAAGTCCGCCAAGGTGCTGCTGGACGAGATCCGCGAGGGCAAGAGCAAGTACCATTTCATCGAGATCATGGGCTGCCCCGGCGGCTGCATCAACGGCGGCGGCCAGCCCTATGTGCGCCCCGTGTTCCTGCCCAACGAGGACATCGACATCCTGGACACCTACAAGGAAAAGCGCGCCAAGGCTCTCTACACCGAGGACGAGCGCCAGGTGGTGCGCCAGAGCCACAACAACCCGCAGATCGTCGAGCTGTACGAGAAGTTCCTCGGCGAGCCCAACTCCCACAAGGCCCACGAGCTGCTGCACACCAGCTATGCCGCCCGCGAGGGCTTTAGAGAGTGATTCTAAATTCGCCGAAATGCATTTTCGGCGTCTTGAGCTGCATTTCAGTGTTGATTCCCCTTGACTTAGCACCACTAAGCCCGCAGGGAATTGCCTTGAAATGCGGCCCAAGCCACTCGAAACTGCACTTGGCTCATTTTAAAAACACACTCTAATGCCGTGGAGTGAGCGCCGGTAAGGACGCGGTGATTTGAAAACGATGGGGGAGCGCCGCTCCCCGAGCCCCGCAGGCCAAGCGGCCTGCGGGACTCAGACCATTGACAAAGCCCACAGTCGCAGGAATCCCACCTGATTGAAGAAAAGCAGGTGGGATTCTTGCTTTTTCATCACGGCTTGGCGTGGGGCTTGAAGACCAGGGCGTTGATCAGGCCAAACACGATGGCGGCGGTGATGCCCGCGGCGGTGCGGCTGATACCGCCCACGAACGCGCCCCAGAAGCCGTATCGGTTCACCGCCTCGATGGCGCCCATGGCCAGCGAGTAGCCGAAGCCCGTCAGCGGCACCGTGGCCCCGGCCCCGGCGAAGTCCACCAGGGGCTTGTACAGGCCCAGGGCCGTCAGGAACACGCCGGAGACCACGAAGAGCACCAGTATGCGGGCATTGGTCAGCTTGGTGCGCATGATCAGCAGCTGGCCGACGTCGCAGATCAACCCGCCGACCACGAAGGCCTTGACATATAGCCACAATGTGTCCATAGAAATCTTCCTTTCGATGGGGAATGAACCGGGCGCCGCGCAGAGTGCCCGGCCATTTCAATTGTCCCGGAAGGCGAAGCGCCCTCCGGGCACAGCCGGCTCACTGCCCGCGCTCTATGCTCACGGCACAGGCGATGCCGGGCACGCTCTGGCCCTGCTGGCTGCTGGTGGGGGAGAGCATCGCGCCTGAGCCCACCAGCAGCAGCCGGTTCAGCTCGCCCCGCTCCAGCCGCTTCATCAGCCAGCCGCAGGACACCGACGCCACGCACCCGCAGCCGCTGCCGCCCGCGTGGGCGTCCTGCTCCCGGTAGAACAGGCTGGCGCCGCAGTCGATCAGCCGGTCCGGGGACAGCGGCACCCCCGCGGCGTCGCAGAGCTCCAGCAGCAGGTCCCGGCCGATCCAGCCCAGATCGCCGGTGGCGATCAGGTCGTAGTCCTCTGCCCTTCGGCCCGTGTCCGAAAAATGGGCGGCGAGGGTGTCGAACACCGCCGGGGCCATAGCCGCGCCCATGTGGTTGGCGTCGGTGATGTTCAGGTCGATGACGCGGCCGAGGGTGCCGGTGGTGATTCGCAGCCCTTCGCCATCGCCTTTCAGCAGTGCGCAGCCGCAGGCGGTGGCGGTCCAGGAGGCCTGGGGCGGGCGCTGGGTGCCCAGCTCCAGCGGGAAGCGGAACTGGCGCTCCGCCGTGCAGAAGTGGCTGGAGGCCACGCAGGCGGCGCTGTCCAGAAAGCCGCCGGAGATCAGCGCCGAGGCCACTGCCAGCGCCTGCACGAAGGTGGAGCAGGCGCCGTACTGGCCGAGGAAGGGCATGCCCAGGGCCCGGGCCGCGAAGGAGGAGGCGATGATCTGGTTGTTCAGGTCGCCGCCCAGCAGGGCCTGCACCGATTCGGCGGGCATCCTGGCCCGGTTCAGCGCGTCCATCACGCAGCGGCGCACCATCTCCATCTCGGCAAGTTCCCAGCTCTTCTGGCCCAGCAGGTCGTCCTCCAGCAGCGCGTCGAACCAGGGGGCGAGGGGTCCCTGGGCCTCCTTCGGCCCGGCGACGCTGGCGTGGGCGGCGATGACCGGCGGGCGGTCGTAGACGAAGGTCTGCTGTCCGGCGCGGCTCACAGCACCCACCCCCTCACCAGCCAATAGACGACGCCTACCAGCACGGAGCTGGCGATGCCGTAGGCCAGCACCGGCCCGGCCAGCGTGAAGAGCCGCGCGCCGACGCCCATGATCGCGCCTTCCCGCTGGAATTCTATGGCCGGGGCGGCCACGGAGTTGGCAAAGCCCGTCACCGGGATGGCGGAGCCGGCCCCGGCATATTTGCCGATGCGGTCGTAAACGCCGATGCCCGTCAAGGTGGTGCCCAGGAAGATCAGCGCGCTGGTGGTGAACATCGGCGCGGTGATCTCGCCCAGGTTCAGCTCCTCGGCCCACAGGGTGAGCGCCTGGCCCACGGCGCAGATCAACCCGCCCACCCAGAAGGCCCGCAAGTAGCCCCGCAGCTGGCGGGAGGGCGGCGTGTGGCTGGCGACCAGTTCGCGGTAGCGGTCTGGCGTGAAGGGCTGGCGGCTCATGGCTGGGCCTCCCCGGCGCTCCTCTGCTCGTGGCCCCGGGAGCGCTCCGCCAGGCGCACCTCGGTGATTCGCGCAGACAGGTCCGGCGCTGCGTTCATCGGCGGCTGCTGATGTCTGTTCATGTGGATCGTCCTTTCAAGTCTTGTTGATTTTCCTTCGGCGCGTAGTATGCCCGGTTTTTCCACGGCCCATGCCGCGGGAAGGAAGGCGCGCCTGGTCGGCAAAAAACCGAACATTTTCGGGCTGCGTGAAAAAAATATTTGGAAAGGGCTTGACAGGCGCCCGAGCTTGCATTATAATGTCACCAACTTCACAAAAACCGGGAAGAAAAGAGTAGTAAGCGTCTTTGCAGTCATCTCAGAGAGCCGCCGACAGTGGAAATGCGGCATGACGGATTCGCTGAATGGACTTTTCAGGGCCCTTCGGAACGCGCAAGTCAGTATGGAGGGACGGGAATGCGGGCCCGTTATCAATCCGCGCCGTATGATAGTACGGGCAAAGTGGATCGCAAGATCAATGTGAGTGGCACCACGGAAAGTTTATTCCGCCTCATATCCCCGACAGGGGATGTGGGGCGTTTATATTTTCCCCGGAGAAACGTGAAGGAAATCATCCGACAGGAGGAGACAAAAATGAAGAAGATCATCTGCACCGTCATCGCACTGGCCATGCTGCTGAGCGTGGCGGCCCTCGCCGAGGGCGCGTCCTACAAGGTGGGCATCTGCAACTACGTGGACCATGCCTCCCTGAACCAGATCGTGGAGAACATCGAGAGCCGCCTGGCCGAGATCGGCGAGGAGCGGGGCGTCACCTTCGAGGTGGACTATGACAACTGCAACGCCGACGCCAGCGTCATGAGCCAGATCATCGCCAATTTCATCGCCGAGGACGTGGACCTGATGGTGGGCGTCGCCACCCCCGTGGCCATGCAGATGCAGTCCGCCACCGAGGACAACCAGATCCCCGTGGTGTTCGCGGCGGTCTCCGACCCGCTGGCCGTGGAGCTGGTGGCGTCCCTGGAGGCTCCCGGCGCCAACATCACCGGCACCTCCGACTTCCTGAACACCAACGCCGTGTTGGACCTGATCTTCGCCGCCAATCCCGACGCGCAGACCATCGGCCTGCTCTACGACGTGGGCCAGGACGCCTCCACGACGCCCATCGCCGGCGCGAAGGCCTACCTGGATGAGAAGGGCGTGGCCTACAAGGACTACACCGGCACCAACACCTCCGAGGTCATCCTGGCGGCCCAGGCCGCGGCGGCGGACGGCGTGGACGCCGTGTTCACCCCCACCGACAACACCATCATGGCCGCCGAGCTCTCCATCTACGAGATCCTCAGCGAGGCGGGCATTCCCCACTACACCGGCGCGGACTCCTTCGCCGTGAACGGCGCGTTCCTGGGCTACGGCGTGGATTACGCCAACCTGGGCGTCGAGACTGCCAACATGATCGCGGCCATCCTGGCGGACGGCGCGGCCCCGGCCGAGACGGCGGTCATGACCTTTGACAACGGCACCGCCACCATCAACACCGAGACCTGCGAGGCCCTGGGCCTGGACCTCGACGCCGTCAGCGAGGCCTTCGCGCCCTTCTGCACCTCCATCCAGAGCGTGGTGACCGCGGAGGACTTCGAGTAATCGCAGACAGAGCAAAGTCACTCCCTGCAAACGCGGGGAAGGGCATGGAGCGCCTTGAACGAAACGGGTGCTCCATGCCCTGCGCTGCGTCTTGGAGCGCAGAGAGAACCAAATTGGATTGGAGACGAACGACATGTCACTACCGATGATACTGGGCCTGGGCCAGACGGCGCTGGAGCTGGCGCTGTTCAACGCGCTGACGGTGTTGGCGCTGTTTTTGAGCTATTCCATGCTGAACGTGTGCGACCTGTCCACCGACGGCTGCTACGCCCTGGGCGCGGCGGTGGGCGCGGTGGTGGCCATCTCCGGGCACCCCTGGCTGTCCATCCCCGCGGCGATGGGGGCGGGCATGCTCTCCGGCCTGGTGACGGCGGTGCTGCAGACGCGCATGGGCGTCAACAGCCTGCTGGCGGGCATCATCGTGAACACGGGCCTGTACTCGGTGAACATCTGGATCATGGGCGGCTCGTCCCTGCTGAACATGAACAAGACCGAGACGGTGTTCACCAAGCTGAAGGCGGCCTTGAAGGGCACGGCGCTCTCAGGACAGTACGCGCTGATCATCGGCGCGATTGCCGTGGCGGCGGTGATCCTGTTCCTGTCGCTGTTCCTGCGCACCCGGCTGGGCCTGGCCATCCGCGCCACGGGCGACAACCCGGACATGGTCCGCTCCTCCTCCATCAACCCGGTTTTCACCACCACGGTGGGCCTGTGCATCTCCAACGCCTTCACCGGCCTCAGCGGCTGCCTGCTGGCCCAGAGCCAGAAGTCGGTGACGGTGGACATCGGCTCCGGCATGGTGACGGTAGCCCTGGCCTCGCTGCTGATCGGCGGCGTGTTCCTCGGCCGGCGCAGCGTGCCGCTGCGGGCCGTCGGCGCGGTGCTGGGCGCGTTCGTGTTCCGCCTGGTCTACACCGTGGCCCTGCGCTTCAACCTGCCGGCGTTCATGCTGAAGCTGATCTCCTCGGTGATCGTGGTGATCGCCATCTCCGGTCCGTATCTGAAGAAGCAGTTCCCGCTGCTCAGGCGGCAGCTGGCGGTGAAATTCGGAAAGGCGGGGATGCAGTGATGTTGAAGCTGAACCATGTGAGCAAGACCTTCAATCCCGGCACCACGGACGCCAAGCTGGCCCTGGACGACCTGACCCTGCACGTGCGCAAGGGGGATTTCATCTCCATCATCGGGGCCAACGGCGCGGGCAAGTCCACGCTGTTCAACGCCATCTGCGGCAGCTTCTTCGTGGACGCGGGCAGCGTGGTCCTCGACGGCGTGGACGTGACCATGCTGCCGGAGCACAAGCGGGCGAAGGTGATCGGCCGCCTGTTCCAGGATCCCATGCGCGGCAGCGCCCCGGGCATGAGCATCGAGGAAAACCTGGTGCTGGCCGCCGGCCAGGGCGGCTGGATGAGCACCGCCGGGAAGAAGGAGAAGCAGCGCTTCCGAGACCGGCTGGCCCTATTGGACATGGGCCTGGAGGACCGCATGAAGCAGCCTGTGGGGCTGCTCTCCGGCGGCCAGCGCCAGGCGCTGACGCTGATGATGGCCACCCTGAGCACGCCCAAGCTGCTGCTGCTGGACGAGCACACTGCCGCCCTCGACCCGGGCACGGCGGAAAAGGTGCTGGCGCTGACCACCCGCATCGTGGAGGAGAACGACCTGACCTGCCTGATGATCACCCACAACATGCAGTCCGCGCTGGACCTCGGCAACCGCACCATCATGATGGACCAGGGACGCATCGTGTTCGATACCACCGGCGAGGAGCGCGCCGCCCTCACCGTGGAGGACCTGCTGGAGCGCTTCCGCGAGGCCAGCGGCAAGAAGCTGGACAACGACCGCATGCTGCTGGCGTG
The DNA here is from genome assembly GCA_030530315.1 of Clostridia bacterium. Taxonomy (GTDB): domain Bacteria; phylum Bacillota; class Clostridia; order Christensenellales; family Aristaeellaceae; genus UBA2862. The sequence goes on from JAUMVG010000001.1 coordinate 106,746, forward strand.
AGATGAACTATTCAAAACCGCCGAAGCTGTATAAGAAGCACAACTTGGAAGTTGACAAGGCAACAGGGAACAGGGAACAGGAATAGTGGCTACCGCGCACATTCAACCTACGGCATGTTCGTTCTCTGGCGTTTTAATGCGTGCAACGCCTTGTGCCGGAGGATATGCCGCGCGCCAGCGCTTTGCGCAGGAGGATACGCCGTGCGCCAAAACGCGGCAGCGCTTTGCACGGGATGACACGCTGCGTGCCAACGCCGTCATCCTGAGCGAAGCGAAGAATCCTTAAAAGAGCATTTCACGTCCAAAGGGAGACAGAGCGATGAAGGTCACGATCCTGCTTCAAGCGGCGCTGTGGATATGGTTTCTCGGCTGCACAACGACCTATCGATTTGGCAGATATACGCTCGTCGAAGGAATGGGCATCAAGAGCGCTGAGTTTGCCACCCTCTGCCTGTACAGCGTTGGACTAATACTTTACTATCTTCTGCAGCCTGCGGGGAAATGGATTCTGCTGGCGATTCTGATCCTTTGGTTCGTGGTGGAGTTCTTCTGCCACTGGTACTTCACGATTTTTGGAGTTACCGAACGCAAGCTAAAGGGGTACAATGAATGCTTTCGCAATACGATTCGCATCTTCCCCATGAGTGAGACGAGGCTCGTCCCTGACCTCTACCATATCGTTCAACATGCGCTGATCCTGTTGAATATCATCATATGCCTGGCGCGATGATGGAACATAAGACGGTATGCTGGATGTGTAAACAGAAGCGCAAACCGGAATTTGTGGAGGAGATTTTGTGCCTAAGACAATCGCGATCATCATTGAATGGGCCATATTTGCTTGCGTCCTGTGGGTGATATTCTTTCTCTCAACGCTTCTGCATGAAGTTGGCCATGCCATCGGATATATGATTGCGACGGGAGATACGCATTGGCACATAAGGGTCGGATCGGGGAAGAAGCTTCTGAACACCGGGAGGCTGACCGTGAAGCTGCTCCCTTTTGACGGCTGTTTTATGCCGCCGGAGAAGAACAAGTTGGATACAGCGGCCAAACTGATCGCTACACTTTCAGGAGGCCCGGCTGTATCTTTTCTATTGACTGCTGTACTGCTGCTGGTAAAACGTGGAGGTATACCCCTGCATTCAAGGGTTTTCGCTCCTGATGCCATCGAAGCCTTTGTCAGCACCGCTCTTTTCATCAATTTGTTCATCCTGATTTTGGCCTTGCTCCCTACTCACTATTTCTATGGGGAAATAAAAGGAATGGAAACGGACGGCCTTCAGATCATCAACACCATCAAGAGAAGGAAAGCGTAGAGCACGGGGCGCATCGTTCATTCAGTTGAGCTCATCTTCAAGCATCTCAATGATCGGCAAAATGGAATTTAGCGGGCTGGCGCCCGAGAGTTATGAGTTTAGAGTTAAGAGTATAGAGTTTAGATAAAGAATGCAGAAGAACGAAACGATGCTGTCTGTCAAACAATTCAGGCATCTTCGCGGGAACAATCGCCTTGTTTCGCGCCTGATACGTGCGCGGCTGACTCTATCTCAACTCTAAACTCTTAACTCTAAACTCGTCGATAACTGGGAATTTGCTCCGCAAATTCCAAATAGAGCAGCGGGCCCTGCCCGCCATCGTCGCACGAAGATTATTGCGAAAATATCCCGCGGGCACATTTTCTTTACGGGTCTGTCCCGGCTTCGTCCACAAGGTATTACGAAACTAAGTTTTGTCACCACATGCCCGATAAATGGCATTTTTTGTTTGAGGGAATGTCTTTGCAATCCGGGCGGGCTTCCATTATCCTTTAAGATACGGATGTTCTATGGAGGTATCGCCATGAGATTGCAGCGAAGAATACTGGCGCTGTTCTGCGCTTTATTGATGTTGTTTGCCATGGGAGGAAGCGGGTCTGCCGAGGGCGTCTACTACGGCTCGCACCCCGCGGACGACGTCTACCTGACCCAGTCAGTGGCCCACACCTGCACGCTGATCGCGGCGACCATGATGTTGCGCAACTATTCCTGCCAGCGGGGCAGCCCCTATCTGCAGGTGACGGACACCGGCGTGGGCCACTACGCCTGGACCAAGCAGTACGGCCTGAGCCAGAACTTCTCCATCGGCCAGGTGCGGGTGACCTGCAACGCGGATATCCGCAACGCCGCGGACAAGAAGGCCTACCTGATCAACGTGCTCCAGTACCACACCGAGGGCGTGGTCATCTACGACACCGGCGCGCCCCACGCCATTTGGCTGTTCGGCTACGATGAGGACACGGACACCTTCTACTGCGCCGACACCATCAATCGCAACGGCGGGCACGCCATTCCGCTGGTGGAGTCCATCATCCGGGGCGATACCCAGGAGGACAAGATCAACACCATCGACAAGATCTGGTACGTGATGTGATAGTTCGGTTCGACAAACGGGGCTTCGCTTCGGCGGGGCCCCGCTTTTTTGCACGGCGCTGAGGGGCGTCCTGTGGCCTATGGTTAAAATCCAATGAAATCAGTCGGAATTGGTTGACGAACGGCGCGGCGCGTGATACAATACCCATGCTATCCCGAGTGAAAAACTCGGAATTACCCGGCGGGCGAAGGCACAGCCGGAATGGGAGCGGGGGTGAGCGGGATGAAGCTGTCGACGCGGGGCCGTTACGGCATCCACGCGATGTACGACCTGGCGGTGAACGCGAACGGCGGACCGCAGCCGATCAAGGCCATCGCGGAGCGCGAACACATTCCGGAGGCCTACCTGGAGCAGCTGATCGCGGTGCTGAAGCGGGAGAAGCTGGTCACCAGCACACGCGGCGCTCAGGGCGGCTATATGCTGGCGCGCAAGCCGGAGGAGATCACCGTGGGGGACGTGCTCCGGGCGCTGGAGGGCGGCCTGAACCTGGTGGACTGCTTGGAGGAGGACGACGCCTGCGGCAAGAGCTGCGACTGCCCGACGCGGATCGTGTGGATCAAGGTGCGGGACGGACTGAACCGGATCGTGGACGGCATCACCCTGCGGGACATGATAGAGGATTACAGGTGCCAGCAGGCACAGGAGGATAAGACGACATGAGAGTGTACATGGACAACGGCGCGACGACCCGCGTGACCGAGCCGGTCATGGCGGCGATGCAGCCCTATTTCTGCGAGATCTTCGGCAACCCCTCGTCGGTGCACGGCTTCGGCCGGGAGGCCCGCAAGGCGGTGGAGGCGGCGCGGAGCCAGGTGGCGAAGGCCCTCGGCGCGCAGCCCCGGGAGATCTACTTCACCGGCTGCGGCACCGAGGCGGACAACTGGGCCCTGCGCGGCGCGGCTTACGCCAATATCAAAAAGGGCAGGCACATCATCACCACCAACTTCGAGCACCACGCGATCCTTCACACCTGTCAGCAGCTGGAGAAGGAGGGCTTTGAGGTCACCTACCTGCCGGTGGACAGCGAGGGCCTGGTCACGCCCGAACAGCTGGAGGCGGCCATCCGCCCGGACACCGTGCTGGTGAGCATCATGTACGCCAACAACGAGATCGGCACCATCGAGCCCATCCCGGAGCTGGCGGCGGTGGCGAAGGCGCACGGCGTGCTGTTCCACACCGACGCGGTGCAGGCCATCGGCCACGTGGAGATCGACGTGCAGGCCCAGGGCATCGACATGCTGAGCCTCTCCGGCCACAAGTTCCACGCCCCCAAGGGCATCGGCGCGCTGTACATTCGCCAGGGCGTGCGCATCCAGCGGCTGATGCAGGGCGGCGCCCAGGAGCGGGGCCAGCGTCCCGGCACCGAAAACCTGGCGGGCATCGTGGGCCTGGGCAAGGCCATCGAGCTGGCCACCGAGGATATCCCCGGCAAGGTCGCGAAGATGACGGCCATTCGGGATCACATGATCCGGCGCATCACCGGCGAGATTCCCTATGTGCAGCTGAACGGCCACGCCACGAAGCGCATGTGCGGCAACGTGAACCTGTCCTTCTATTTCATCGAGAGCGAGAGCGTGCTGCTCCACCTGGACCTGAGGGGCATCGCGGCGTCCTCCGGCTCCGCCTGCACCTCCGGCTCCCTGGATCCCAGCCACGTGCTGCTGGCCATCGGCGTCTCCCATGAGCACGCCAACGGCTCTCTGAGGCTGAGCCTGTGCGAGGAGAACACCCTGGAGGAGGCCGACTACGTGGTGGACAACCTGAAGGAGATCGTGGAGAGGCTGAGGGCCATGAGCCCCCTCTACAGCGACTTCCTCAAGGGCGTTGAGACCGTGGGCACCGACGACTGAACATAACAATACGGCGCGTCAAGTCATTCTGAGCTGAGCGAAGAAGCTTGAGACTGCTTTACAGGAGGCACGAATATGGAATATACCGAGCAGGTCATGGACCACTTCATGAATCCCCGCAACATGGGCGAGATGGACGACGCCAGCGGCGTGGGCACCGTGGGCAACGCCAAGTGCGGCGACATCATGCGCATCTATATCAAGGTTGAAGACGACGTGATCACCGACGTGAAGTTCAAGACCTTCGGCTGCGGCGCGGCCATCGCCACGTCCAGCAAGGCCACCGAGCTGGTAAAGGGCATGACGCTGGCCGAGGCGGAGAAGCTGACCAACAAGATGGTCATGGACGCCCTGGGCGGGCTGCCGCCGGTGAAGGTGCACTGTTCCGTGCTGGCCGAGGAGGCCCTGCACGCCGCTATCCAGGACTATCGCGACCGCCTGGAGAAGGGCCTCGCGCCCCGCACCGAGGAAGACGACGAGAACGTAAGGTACGTTTGATTCAGCGCGCGACGGCCTCATCCCGAACCGCCGCGGTAAATGGCCTTTCCCGCTTTGGAAAGGCCATTTACCGCGGCGGTGGGGGATGGGGGCGCGGTTTTGGGAATGTACATGATTAGGAAAAACGGACGGTTTCCGGGTGGGCGGGGTGTTAAGGAACACGCCGACAATCATTTTTCGTTGACTTTCACGGGCATTCATAGTATATTTGAAGCGTTCCAAGGTATCGGAGAGTTTATAGTTAAGAGTTTAGAGTTGAGATAATGTCAGCTGCGCACGAATCAGGCGCGAAACGGGGCGATTGTTCCCGCGAAGATGCCTGAATTGGTTGACAGACAGCATAGTTTCGTTCTTCGGCATTCTTTATCTAAACTCTTAACTCTAAACTCTTAACTCTAAACGCATAACTCTCGGGCGCCAGCCCGCCAACTTCCAAGTTACCTTCCACATCACAACACAACAACTCGGAGGCTAATCATGATTCACGGCAACCTGACCGGCATACGCGAGAGCACGCTGAACGAGCTGGAGAAGCTGTACGACGCCGAATTCGAGCGCGACGCGTTCCTGCCGGATCGGCTATTGAACATACTGGTGCGCTATACGGACCTGCTGAACCGGGAGATGCTGGTGTACCTGGGGCGGGACGGCACGGTGCTGGAGATCGCCATTGGCTCCATCGGATCCATCGCCCTGCCGGAGCTGCACCTGCGCCGCAACCTGGACCGGCTGTCCGGCTTCCGCTGCATCCACACCCATCCAGGCGGGAGCAGCCGCCTGTCCGACGTGGACCTCCAGGCGCTGCGCCTGCTGCGCTTTGACAGCATGTGCGCCGTGGGCGTGGCCGAGGGCCGCTGCACTGGCATCAGCGCGGCATTCCTGGGCGAGGTGGAGTATGAAAACCTGTCCATCGTCGTCAAGGGCCCGGTGAAGCCCGGCCGCATTCCACAAAACCTGTGGATGAAGGAGATCGAGCTGGCCGAGGACCGGGTGAAGAAGGCCATCGAGAAGGGCGGCCTGGTGGAGGAGGCCGAGAAGGTCATGCTGATCTCCACCGACAGCGAGGAATCGCTGGACGAGCTGGCGAGCCTGGCTGAGACCGCCGGGGCGATGGTGATCACCCGGGTGATCCAGAACCGGCAGAAGCCGGACTCCGCCACCTACATCGGCAGCGGCAAGGCCGAGGAGCTCTCCCTGGTGTGCCAGGCGATGGAGATCGACCTGGCGATCCTGGACGACGAACTGACAGGGGCCCAGCAGAAGAACCTGGAGACCATACTGGGCGTGCGGGTCATCGACCGCACGGCGCTGATCCTGGACATCTTTGCCCAGCGAGCCCAGTCCGCCGAGGGCAAGCTCCAGGTGGAGCTTGCCCAGATGAAGTACCGGCTGCCGCGGCTCACCGGCATGGGCACGGTGCTGTCCCGCCTGGGCGGCGGCATCGGCACCCGCGGTCCCGGCGAGACCCGGCTGGAGGTGGACCGCCGTCGCATCCGCAAGCGCATCGACGACCTGGAGGGCCAGCTCAAAGAGATCAAGAAGCAGCGCGACCTGCGCCGCGCCCGACGGGAGAAGACCGGCCAGATCACCGTGGCGCTGGTGGGCTACACCAATGCCGGAAAGAGCACGCTGCTGAACGCCCTCAGCGGGGCGGGGGCATATCTCCCGGAGGGAGAATTGGGCCCGGAGGACCTGACGCCGCCTCGCTCCGGTGGATCGAGGCGCGTCACCCCGGTGCTCGTCGAGGACAAGCTGTTCGCCACGCTGGACCCGGTGATGCGCCAGGTGGAGCTGCCGGAAAACCGGGAGTGCCTGGTGGTGGACACCGTCGGCTTCATCCGCAAGCTGCCCCACCAGCTGGTGCAGGCCTTCCGATCCACGCTGGAGGAGGCGCTGTACGCCGACCTGCTGGTGGTGGTCTCCGACCTGTCCAGCCCGAATTACGCCCAGCAGCGGGCCACGGTGTTTGAGGTGCTGAACGACCTGGGCGCCTCCGATAAGCCCGTGCTGGAGGCGCTGAACAAGGCCGACCGGGTGAACGTGACCGGCATGATCGAGCCCGCCGACGCCATACTGATCTCCGCGAAGGAGGGCAAGGGGCTGGAGGAGCTCAAGGCGGAAATCAGCCGCCGGATCGCCAGCCTGCGCCACCAGGCCGAGCTGTTGATCCCCTACGACAAGGGCGCGGCGCTGTCCCTGATCCACGGCAAGGGCCTGGTGCTCGAGGAGGAATACACCGCTGAGGGCACGAGGGTGGTGTGCCTGTTGGACGCCGCGCTGTACCAAAGAGTAATGGGGTTGCTGAAAAACTAAATACGGCTCACCGCGGAAAGCTGTGGCTGAAAACGCGATAAGATGATTGCCGGCGCGGGAAGCCCGGGAGGCGCGCGCCGCCCGGCCAGGCAGACGATGGGAGGGGGTGCGCCTTGAAGCCCATGCATTCCGAATGGAGGGACCGGCTGGACCACTGGCTGAGGATGTTGAGGGACGACTTCTACCCGCGGCTCCAGGGCAAGGAGGTTCCCGGCAGCAGGCTCTCGTCCATCGACCGCTCCGTGGAGAGCCACCTGGTGGCGCTGGCGGCGGAGCGCTCACGGCTGAACGGCGGCGAGCCGATAGAGATGTATTGAATATAGAACAGCGAATTCAAAAAGCTGGGAGGATCGACAATGAAGACGGTCATCGGCGTTGATTTCGGAACTCAGGAAGCGAGGGCGCTGCTGGCGGACGCGCAGACGGGCGAGGTCCTGCGCTCCGCCGCGGTGCGGTATCCCCACGGCGTCATGCCGGGGGACTTTGCCGACATCGGGGACTACGACGATGCCCTCGCGGCGCTGCTGGAGGCCATGGCGGCGACGGAGTACCGGCGGAGCATCGCGGGCATCTGCGTGGACGCCACGTCCCTCACCCTCGTGCCCATGACCCGGGACGGCAGGGTGCTCTGCCGCGTCCCGGGCCTTGAGGACGCGGAGCAGGCCCGGGTCAAGCTGTGGAAGCGGCACGCGGCCCAGCCCCAGGCGGACGAGGCGCTGGCGCTGGCCCGGGCCATGAACATGCCCTTCCTGGGGCGCACGGGCGGCGTCATCTCCTCGGAGTGGTCGCTGCCGAAGCTGCTGGAGATGCGGGACAAGGCGCCGGAGCTCTACCGGGAGACGGACCTGGCCCTGGACATGAGCGAGTACATGACCCTCTGCCTCACGGGGCAGCTCACGCGGGCGGTGGGCTCGCTGGGCTACAAGGGACTGTGGTTCGATGACTTGGGGTTCCCCGAGGCGCGCTATCTGGACGCGCTGCGGCCGGGCTTTGCCGGGGAGTACGCCCGTTTGATGCGCGGCAGGCCGCTGAGGCCGGGGGAGTTTGCCGGCACGCTCTGTGAAGCCTGGATGAAGCGGCTCGGGCTCGAGCAGCCGGTGGCGGTGGCCTGCGGGGCCATCGATGCCCACACGGGCATGTCCGCCCTGGGGACCTTCGGCGAGGGGGACGTCGCCCTGATCGTCGGCACCTCCAACGTGCTGTGCCTCCAGGCCGGAGCGCTGCGGGAAATCGAAGGCGTCTGCGGCATCGTTCACGACGGCATGGCGCCGGGACTCTACGGCATCGAGGCCGGCCAGAACTGCACCGGCGATATGCTCGAATGGTATGTGCGCAACGCCGTGCCGGCCCAGGTCGCCCGGGAGGCGGAGGACCGAAATGTCAGCGTGCACCAGGTGCTGTGCGAGCGCGTGCGGGAGCCCTGGCGCTGCGGGGTGTCCGTCGCGGACTGGTGGAACGGCAGCCGTTCCGCGCCCTGTGACCTGAAGCTGACGGGCCGGATCTCGGGGCTGACGCTGGCGGCCCGCCCGGAGGACCTCTACCTGGGCCTGCTGCAGGGCATCGTTTGCGGCACCCGAGCGATCCTGGAACTCTGCGAGGGCGCGGGCCTGCCGGTGAAGCGGGTGGTGGCGACCGGAGGCATGGCGCTGAAGAACCCGCTGCTGATGGGGCAGTACGCCAACCTCCTCCATCGGGAGATTGCCGTGGGGGACATGGCGGAGGGCCCCGCGCTGGGCGCGGCCATCCACGCTGCCGTCGCCGCGGGCATCCATCCCTCCCTGGCGGAAGCCCACGCGCACATGGGCGTGCGGCGGTTTACCGTCTATCGCCCTGAGCCGGAGCGCGCCGAAGCCTACGAGGCCCTGTATCGGCGCAACCGGGAACTGAGAAACGCGGGTTTCAGCCCGGATGGCGATTGAAGGGGGCGCCATATCGCTCATGGCTTTTGAATCGGTTGAAAACTGAATCTGAAATCCGTGAAGCAGTACAGGGGCATACGAGGTGAGCGCATGGCGAACAACTATGAGACGATGAAGCTGCAAATGCGGGACGAGTTCCTGAAATACGATCAGGCGGCGATGATCGGGAAGTTCGGCCTGCGCAGCGACGGTGAAAACCTCTACATCACCTTTTTCGGCACGGAATACGCTGTGGATCGCAAAACCGGCGACGTGCGCTCCGAGCGGGGCGCTGCCGGTTACAACGAGGCCATGACCATCTACGACGTGCTGTGTTGGTCCAAACCCGGCTGCAAAGCGTCGGGGCGCATGGTCAACATGGGCAGCCTGTCCACCATCCAGGGCGGCTCGCTGAGGCGCGAGGGCGACGGGCTGTTTGGCCGCTATGAAGCGGAATTCGACCAGAGGGACGAGGCGCTTGCGGCGGCTTGCGCGAAGCTGGGCGGCGTGCCGGAGGGCAAGGGCGACGTGGCCTGCCGCATTCCCATGTTTCCCTTCCTCGATGTCATGCTCCAATACTGGGATTCCGACGACGAGTTTCCGGCGTCTCTTCAATTGTTTGTTGACGATCGAATGACGGACTTCATGCACTACGAGACGGTGTGGTTCGCGCTGTCCCATTTGCTGGAGCGGATAAAGGAGCTGATGAAATGAGGCGGGAACCCGAAGGACTGCCGGTTTTGCCCGGGCAGGGCAAAACTGACTTTGATGATTCGCGGAAACAGCAAAGCCACCGGGACATCGGACATTGCGGCTGGGCGCTTGCCGACGAATTGTCCCGCGACTATCACGATACCGAGTGGGGCGTCCCGGTGCGCGACGACCGGCAGATGTTCGAGCATCTCACGCTGGAATGCCTGCAATGCGGGCTGAGCTGGAGCCTGATGCTGAAGAAGCGGGAGATCTTCCGCGCCTGCTTCGACAATTTCGAATATGACAGGATCGCGGCCTACGATGAATCGGACGTCCAGCGCATCCTGAACACCGAGGGTATGCTGAGATCCGAGCGCAAGGTGCGGGCGGTCATAGGCAACGCGCGGTGCTATCAAAAGGTCCGGGAGGAGTATGGCAGCTTCTGCGGCTGGCTGTGGTGGTTTTCGGATGGCAGGACCATCGTCTACGACGGCCACCCGGACGGCAGAATCCCGGTCAGCAACGGCCTGTCCGACAGGATCAGCCGGGAACTCAAAAAGAGGGGTTTCAAATACATCGGCGCGATCACCATCTATTCCCATTTACAGGCCTGCGGCGTCATCAACGACCACGCGAGGGCGTGTCCGTGCTTCGATCGGATCAACGGAATGAGCCCCATTCTGAAGCTGCCGCCGGACGGCGAGGTGGGCCAGGCGCAGGCAGGACATTGATATGCCGTTCACGCAAGCCATACTGCCCCGGTTCCGGGACGCTAATGAGGCACAGAAGCGCGAGGGAACGTCGATTCCAGTGATTCATATTTGATAATAAACACCATGTCGGCTGGACTGACGTGGTGTTTGTTATTGGAATGTATGCGATTATAAAAACGGAACGTTTTCCGGGTCGGCGGGTTCTGAAGGAACACGCCGACAATCATTATGGGACAGGGAACTGCCGGCAGACAAACCTGTTTCCGGAAGGGCGCGACCCTATATTGAAGGAATTGTTTGGAAAGCGGAGGCGAAAAAGACTGACAAGTACCAATGCGCTGTGGTATAATGCTGGCATGGAACAGGAGCGCCGCTATGAAAGCAGCCTCTGGGGCGCCCATGAGGCTGCGGGGAATGGGTGATGTTCCATATCCGAGGATAGCCGTGTACTTGAAGCAGGAAAACCGGATTGAGTTTTCCCGGGAGGGAAACGATGATGATAGGAATCGGGATAGATACAGGCGGGACATGCACGGATGCCGTGATCTATGATTTTGAGACAAGGAAAGTCCTGGCCGCCGGGAAGGCGCTCACGACGAAGGAAAACCTTGAGATCGGCATCGCCAATGCCCTGGACCAACTGCCCGAAGCGCTGCTGAAGCAGGCGGAGAGCCTTGCCCTCTCCACGACCCTTGCGACGAATGCCTGCGTGGAAAACAAGGGCTGCAGGGCAAAGCTGCTCGTCATCGGAACCAGCCCGGATATCATCGCCAGCCTGAGAAAGGAGCTCTCCGATCACGGCATCAGCGACATGTCCCAGCTGATCGTGCTGGACGCCAGGCCCGAAAACCTGTTTTCCAATCCGTACGATCCCGACTGGGAGGCGCTTGAAGAGAGCATCCCGGAGTTGTTCTCGGACTGTGACAGTGTTGGCATCGTACAGGCCTATCCCAACGCCAATGGCGGGCGGTTTGAGTTTACAGCTCTGAGAATACTCAAAAAACATCTGACCATTCCGCTGACCATCGCCTATGATATCTGCAAGGAGATCAGCTTCATGAGGATCTGCGCCAGCACACTGCTCAACGCGAGGCTGATCCCCCTGATTTCCGAGTTTTTGCGGGCGGTGCATCGCGTCATGGCCCGACGCGGACTGGATATTCCGATACTCATCGTCAGGAGCGACGGCGTGCTGATGTCAGAGGAAATGGCGCTCACGCGCCCCGTGGAAACCCTGCTGTGCGGTCCCGCCGCCAGCGTGGTCGGCGGATTGGAGCTCTCCAAGGCAGACGACGCCATCGTCCTGGACATGGGCGGGACGACGACGGACATCGCAATGGTGAGAAGGCGCAATCCCATCATGACAGGCGACGGGGTGATGATCGGACAGTATCGAACCAGCGTCAGAGGGGTTGACGCCCGGGCCGTGTCCCTGGGCGGCGATACCGCCGTCCGGTATGACAGCGACGGCCTCTATCTCGACACGGTGCGCATCATTCCCGTTTCCGTCCTGGCGGACGCCTATCCCTGCGTCGTCGGGGAACTGAAAAAGCTCGCGGCCAGCGATCGCCAGCATACCCGGATGAGCCATGAATTCTATGTGCTTCAACGGGATATATTCGGGAAGGCAGGGTTCACGGCGGAGGAGCAGGCCCTCTGCGGCGCGCTGAAGGACGGGCCTGTGATCACCAATAAGCTGGCCGGGAAGTTGGGACTGGATGTCTACCAACTCAATACGAAGCGCCTTGAACAGGAAGGCGTCGTCATAAAAAGCGGCATTACGCCTACCGACATGATGGTCCTGAAAGGGGATCTGGCCTTATACGACCCGACCGCCGCGGAAGAGGCGTTGAAGTACGTCGCAAAGAGCACGCATATCCCGGCGGAGCAGATCCCGGACAGGGTGTATGAAATGGTCGTCAAAGCCATGTACAAGCACCTCGGCGGGTTTTTGCTGCACCAGCAGTATCCGGGACAGAAGAGCCGGTTTGCCCCGGAGCACACGGAAGCCCTGCTCGAAGCGCTGTATGAGCAGGCGAAGGGGCATGGCGGCGGGATCGCCGGTCTGTCCCTGAAGACCCCGCTGCCGCTGGTCGGCATCGGGGCGCCGATCCATGTCTTCCTGCCCGAGGTGGCCAGGCTTTTCGGGACCCGGGCGATCCTGAACGAATATTCCGGCGTCGCCAACGCGCTCGGGGCGGCCTGCTCGCAGAGGGTCACGAGGCTGGACGTGAATGTTTTCGTGAATTCCACAGACGCAAAGGGCGGCTATTATGTCATGGCGGATTGCAGAAAGCATCTCTTCAGGGACCTGGAGGATGCCGTCGCCTTCGGAAGGAAAACGGCCGAGGCGGAGATCCGGGAAAAGGCGGCTTTGCAGGGCATTGGCGAGGATATGGAAATCGAATTGACCGTGGAGCATGACATTTTCGACAACAAGGTGTACCTGGGGTGCGTCGTCCATGCGGAAGCGCGCCCATTTGAAGATAGCGACGCAAGGAGAATACACAATGAAGAAGATAACGCTTGATGCATTTATGGATTTTCGAATGCTCTCATCCCTGACCTGGTCTCCGGACGGTGAGAAGCTGGCCTATGTGCTGACCGGGATCGACCGCGAGAAGAAGGCGTATGTCAGCCGGCTCCGGCTGCGCGTCGGGGAGGACGATCGCCTCATGGTCAGCGATGGCAAAATCGGGGAATTCTTCTTTGAGGATGGGTCGCACATCCTGTTCGCCACGGACAAGCGCGACGAAGAGAAGAAGGACAAGGACGACGAAGAAAAGGGCGCTTCCACCGTTCTGTACCGGCTCCCGCTCACCGGCGGCGAGGCGGAAAAGGCCTATGAGCTTCCGCTGGACGCCAGCGGGTTCAAGCGCCTGCCGGACGGGAACCTGCTGATGGCCGGGGAAATCAGCACGGAGAACCCCGATCTGTATCGCCTGGAGGGGGAGAAGAAGGAAAAGGCGCTGAAGAAGATCGCCGAGGACAAGGACTACGAGGTGCTGACGGAATCCCCCTTCGTATTCAATGGCAAAGGCCTCATTCAGGGAAAGCGCAGCGCGCTGTTCCTCTATCAGGTTCGGGAGAAGAAGCTGCGCCGTCTCACCGGCAAGTGGACGGATGTGGGTTCTTTCCGCGTCCACGGGAATGACGTCTGGTTCAGCGGCGTCACCTACCGGAACCGCCGCCCCAACCGGGAATGCCTGTACCATTTGGACCTGGAGACCGGGAAGACCGAACAGGCGCTGGGGCCGAAGCTGATCATCTATGCCCTCGAGTTCATCGGGGACGCGCTGGTGGTGATCGGCGCGGACGGAAAGCGGTTCGGCGACAACGAAAACCCGCGCTTCTATACCTTCGACACCCGGACTCATGAGTTGAAGCTCCTCTGCGACGCGGACGAGAGCCTCGGAAACGCCATGCTGACCGACGTGGAATACGGTGAAGGCCGCTTCACCAAGGCGGACGGCGAATATGTGTACTTTGGCGCAATGGACAGGGACGGCTGCAAGCTGAAGCGCATCGGCCTGGACGGTAGGATCGAGACCGTGGTTTCGACGGCGGGCCTGCTCAGCGATTGGGATGTGCACGCGGGCAAGGTGCTCTACGCGGGCATGTTCGACATGAAGCTGCCCGAGCTCTACCAGCCGGGGGAGAACGGGCCCCGCTGCCTGACCGCCTGGAACGCGGAGACGTTGAAGGATACCTATGTGGCACAGCCTCAGCCGCTGACGGCGGAGCTGGACGGCGAGGCAATCGACGGGTGGGTGCTCCTGCCGGAGGACTACGCCCCCGGAAGGAAGTATCCGGCGGTGCTGGACATCCACGGCGGGCCCAAGTGCGCCTACGGCCCGGTGTTCTTCCATGAAATGCAGGCCTGGGCCGCGAAGGGCTACATCGTGTTCTTCTGCAATCCCCACGGCTCCGATGGCAGGGGCAACGCCTTTTCCTATCTGGATTTGCAGTGGGGCAGCATCGACTACCGGCAGATCATGGCCTTTACGGACAAGGTCCTTGAGACTTATCCGGCCATCGACCCAAGGCGGCTCTGCTGCACCGGCGGCTCCTATGGCGGCTACATGAGCAACTGGATCCTGGGGCACACGGACCGGTTCTGCTGCATCGCTACGCAGCGCAGCATCTCCAACTGGGTGACGATGTACGGCATCAGCGACATCCCGCCGATCTCCAACTTTGAGGTTTGCAGCGCGGATCCGTATTCCGAGAAGGGATTTGCCGAGATGTGGGACGTCTCCCCGCTGAAGTATGTGCAGAACGCCAAGACCCCGACGCTCATCATCCACAGCGAGGAGGACCACCGCTGCCCGATCGCCGAGGGCTACCAGCTGTATACCGCGCTGGTCTATCTGAAGGTCCCCGCCAGGATGGTGGTCTTCCATGGGGAAAACCACGAGCTTTCCCGCACCGGCAAACCGGCGCACCGCCTCCGCCGCCTGGAGGAAATCACCGGCTGGTTTGACAAGTACGCCAAGTGACCGCAAAGGAGCTGACGCCATGACCCTGTTCAGCATGTATGACGGGAAACTGATCCGCCTCACCGACGATCAAGGCAACACCTTCACCGGCGTGGCCGACGCCTTTCCGGCGGAGTATGCCCTCCATGAATACGGAAGGGAAGAGGAAGGCATCCAGATCGGGGAGTTTGTGATCTACAGAAGCCAGATCGCGAAGGTTGAAATCCTTCCGACTTACGAGGAAGCCGTGGCTGCCATCCCGCCCGGCCGCTATCGCCACTTCAAGGGTGGGGAATACGAAGTGATCGCCATCGCCCGCCACTCGGAAACCGAGGAGGCGATGGTGGTCTACCGCGCTCTGTACGGCGATCGTGGGGTGTGGGTCCGCCCTGCCGATATGTGGAATGAGGCCGTGGAGCGGGGCGGAAAGACCTACAGGCGGTTCTACCGTCTGGATCGCATCGAGCGGGTGGAGAAATACGAGCGGCTGTTTGACGAGGCGGCGTCATCCCATGACCCGGAGCAGCTCCGCCTTCTGGACGCCTACTACACCTCCGGGGAATGGCGGGAGGATTATGAAGCGGATGAAAGAGGCGAATTCCCGCCGGACCTGAAGCGCGGCGTGCTGTCTCAGGATGCGCTGTTTGATCTTTTGGAGAGGACAGAGTAGGCCGCATGGGGAGGAAAACCCGATCAATGCGCCCTTTTCTGTGCAGATGAATGAACAGACCACCCTGCCGGCGGCTGCTGTTCGGACGTAAATTATAAATCTGCATCCCACTGAGTGGGTACAGCATGAATATAACACACTTGGATCGAACAGATCGTCACAGCCCTCGGATGGCAGCGAACAGGAGGTTTGCCGATGAAGATGGATTTTTTGAACGCGATCCCCTACGTCTGTGAGCGCTGGCAGGAGGTTGCGGAGCAGGCCCCCGACGCTCCCTTCCTGACAGAAGAGGTATCCGACGCCGGCTATACCCGCCGGCAGGTCGACGAACTGTCCGCCCGCGTCTTCGGCTGGCTTTCGGACAGAGGGATCGGGACGGAGGATTTCGTGCTGATCCGGCTGCCGAGGGACGCCCGGCCCTTCATCGCCATGCTGGGCGTATGGAAGGCCGGCGCGGCCTTCACCGTGGTCGAGGACAGCTATGCCCCCGAGCGCGTCGAGGCCATCCGTGAGGACTGCGGCTGCCGCTTGGCCATCGACGAAGCCGCCTGGGCGGAGATCCTGGACACGGCCCCCTTGCCGGGTTTCAGACGGGCGAACGAACACGACGCCTGCTTTGCCATCTATACCTCCGGCAGCACGGGCAGGCCCAAGGGCGTTTTGCAGGAGTACGGCAAGATCAAGCTGAACCAGGCCTCCTTTGAGCGGCGGCCCGGGGAACTGGTCGACGCGGCCACGTGTACGGCGCTGGGGGCGCCGCTGAACTTCATCGCGGCGGTAAAGATCTTCCTGAACGCCCTGTATTCCGGCATGCGGCTGATCGTGCTGACGACAGACACGGCGCGCAACCCCGTCCAGCTCAGGGCGCAGTTCGAACGCTATCAGGTCAGCATGGCGTTCCTCTCGCCGTCCATGCTGCGGGTCATGTCTGCCGGTCTGCCCGCCAGCCTGAAGACGCTGGTCACCGGCAGCGAGTCGGCCAACGGCGTCTGGTTTGGGGGCGTGCGCCTCATCAACAACTACGGCATGAGCGAGGCCGGCTTCCACGTGGCGCAGTTCGAGATGGACCGGCGATACGACATCACCCCCATCGGCAAGCCCGTCCTGGACGACATCCGCATCCGTTTGCTGGACGAAGCCGGGCGGGAGGTCCCGGATGGCGAGGCGGGGGAGATCTGCTTCGACAATCCCTTCTTCCGGGGCTACGTCCACCTGCCCGAGGAGACGGCCCGGGTGCTGCGGGGTGGGGTGTTCCACTCCGGCGACATGGGCAGGCGGCTGCCGGATGGAAACATCGTGGTCACCGGGCGGCTCAGCACGATGGTGAAGATCAACGGCAACCGCGTGGAGCCCGGCGAGATCGAGGCGGCCATGCGCAATATTCCCGGGATTCAGAACGCTGCCGTCCGGGACTTCGAGGGCGAGCGGCACCAGGCCTTTCTGTGCGCCTATTACGTCGCGGACGACGACCCGGGCGAGGCGGCGATCCGCGCCTATCTGCAGAGGACGCTGCCCCACTATATGATTCCCGCCTTTTTTACCCGGATGGAGGCGATTCCGCTGAACAGCAACGGCAAGGTGGACCGCTTTGCCCTGCCGAAGCCGGACGTCAACGCGAAGGCGCGGGCCTACGACGCGCCCCGGACACCGGAGGAGGCGGCCATCTGCGGGGCCTTTGAAGCGGTGCTGCGCGTCGATCGGGTCGGCGCGAACGACGACTTCTTCGAGCTGGGCGGGGATTCCCTGTCCACCGCGCTGGCCGCGGCAGAGCTGGAGGCGCTTCAGGTGGACTACAGAGACATCTACGCCTGGAAGACGCCCAGGGAGATCGCCGCGCGGCTGTCGGACAAGGGCGAGGCGGACCTGGACGCGCTGAGCCGCGCCGCCCTCGAGCGGGACCAGTACCTGACGCCCTACCAGACCTACTTCTACGACGCCATGCTGTATTCCCCGACGCAGGACGCCACCAGCAACCCCTTCACCCTGCGCTTCCCCCGGGAAGCGGTGGAGCCGGAGCGCCTGAAGGCGGCGCTGGAGGCGGTGTTTGCCAACTACGCCCTGTTCAGCACCGTCTGCGGCCACGACGCGGATGGCGTGCCGGTCCTGCGCCATGTGCCGGGCAGGATCGTCCGCCCGGAGATCCGCACAGCCGACGCGCACACCGTGGACATGCTGATGGCGCTGGTGAAGCCCTATCGCCTGGACGGGGAGCTGCTGTACCGCTGCGCGATCTGGGCGACGCCGACGCATGTGTTCCTGGACATGGACACCTGCCACATGATCACCGACGGAACGTGCATGGCCAATTTCATGTCCGAGCTGTTCGCGGCCTACCGGGGCGAGCCGCTGAGGCAGGACCACTACTACTGGTATCTTGAGAGCCAGCACAGCCGGCGGATGGCGTTGGAGCACGACGCCGACGCCCGGCTGCTGATGGCGCGGTTCAACCGGGAGGATCACCTGTGCAATCCCATACCCGACCTGCATTCCCGGCGCACCGGCAACGGACAGTGCACGAGCCGCACGCCCTGCACCCTGGGCGAGCTGCAGAGGGGCTGCGACGCGCTGGGTACGAGCCTGAACAAGCTGTTTGTGGCCGCCGCGCTGATCGCGCTGTCCAGGCATGGCGACCGGGACAAGGTCACCGTGGAATGGACCTACAACGGGCGGGACGAGAACTGGAAGCAGGACCTGGTCGGCATGACCATCGCCTCCGTGCCCGTGGCGGTGGACATGGCGGAAATCCGCGGCCCGCGGGATCTGCTTAAGGAGATCGACGCTCAGAACGCGCTGGGCATGCGCTACGCGGACCTGTCCCTGGGCAACAACGGCGTGACGCCGGGCGAGCGGGACCGCATGATCGTGGTATACGAATCCGGGTTTGACATAAGCGCGGCCCTGCCCGAGGGCACGGAGATGTCTGCGGCCTACGATCGGCTGAACGGCGCGTTCACACGGTGCCAGATCATACTGTTCAATACCGGCGACCGGGACGCGCCGATGCCTTTCTACATCAACTACGATTCCGAGCTGTATTCCCGGGCCCTGGTTGAACGGCTCTGCAACTGCTACAACGAGGCCATAATGTGGATGATTTCGGGAGGAGAGCAATGAGCAGCGATGTCATGGGAAGGTATATCGCCGAGGGCGCCCGGGTGCTGGAGCGGATGGAGCGGGACAGCCTGCGCGGAAACGCGGTCAGCCAGGAATTGCTGATGCGGCTGGTCCGGGAGAACCAGGACACCGAATACGGCCGGAAGTACGGCTTTCGGGACATTCATTCCTATGCCGATTACGCCGCGAGGGTGCCGCTTTCAAGCTATGAGGACTACGAGCCGTACATCGAGCGGATGCTCTGCTTCAACGAGAAGAACCTGCTCACGGCCGACGAGGTGGCCTATTACGCCCACACCTCCGGCACCACCGGGGCCTCAAAGATGATCCCCTGCACCCGGCGGGCGCTGGACGTATTCTTCACCGCGGGCTATGAGCGTGTGTTCGCCCTGTGCGACGCGGTCTGCCGGGAGCGGACCGGCGAGGGCATGCCGGCGTGCAAGGGGATCACGATGATGGAATCGCGCACCGGCTACACGACCTTCGGGGTGGCCCATGGCGCCATTTCGGAAACCGTGCTCGTTCCGGGGGACACCGGGGGCTATGTCGCCCTGCCGGAGGAGCTGATCTATCCCACCTCGGATTTCGACCGGCGCCACCTGAAGATGCTGTTTGCGCTTCGGGAGCGCAGGCTGAGCTTCATCATGTGCAGCTTCGCGCCGTTTTTGTACGACATGATCACCTATCTGCGCCGGAACTGGGCCACGCTGTGCGACGATATCGGGACCGGCCGCATCAATCCGGAGATCACCGTGGATCCGGCGCTCAGGAAGAAGCTGGAGGCGCGCATGGCCCCCGACCCGGAGCGGGCGGCGCAGATCCGGGCCATCATGGCCGCTCATGAGGACGAGGTATTCGTGCCGCTGCTGTGGCCGGACCTGCGGCTGATCGCCACCATCGGATCGGCGGCCTTCGCCCCGTGCCTCGAGAAGCTGCGCCAGTCCTTCGGGCCGGACATCCCGGTGGATTACCTGGGCTATGTCTCCTCCGAAGCGACCATCGGGACGGTGCTTCGGGAAAACGAGGGGGAATACATGCTGCTGCCCTGGGGCGGGTTCTACGAATTCATCCCCATGGAGGAGGGCGCGCCGGATACACCTCTGCTGATGGATCAGCTGGAGGTGGGGAAGGAGTACGAGATCATCGTCACCAACCTGTCCGGCTTCTATCGCTATCGCCTGGGCGATGTGGTCAGGGTGACCGGCTATCACAACGAATGCCCGATGCTCGTCTGCGCCTACCGAAAGAGCCAGCTGATCAGCATGTACGGCGAAAAGGTGACGGAGACCGCGCTGCAAACCGCGGTGGAGGCCATGGCGAAGGAGTCCGGCACGGCGGCGCTGGAATACAGCGTCTACGCCGACGCCGAGACCGATCCGGGGCACTACATCGTGCTGCTGGAGAGCGACCGGGAGGTCAGGCCGGAGGAATGGCCCCGGTATTCCGAGATCCTCGACCGCAGGCTGTGCGAGGTCCATGATTCTTATCGGCAGAAGATCCGGCAGAAGATCATGCGCCCCCTGGAGGTCCGATTCGTCCAGCCCCAGACCTATGCCCTGTACCGGGATCTGAAGATAATGGGCGGCGCGTCCCCGAACCAGATCAAGCCCGTTCACGTCATTGCCAACGCCTGGCTGAAGCGATTTTTCTTTGGGCTGCTGCAGAAATAGCGCCGCCAAAGTCAAACCGGCCGCCCCGGATCGCGCGCCAGGGGTTTCGACTGGCAGGGAACGGGACGCGGCAGCTGATCGGACAATGGATTCCGCATTTTTCACCGGATGATCAGATCCCCCACGGGATTTGGACGATCATCCTCAATTGCCAGACAGAGAGGTGCATTTTATGAAGCGGGAAGAATTTGAGGCTCTTTTGAAGCGGGGCAAGCTGCTGCTGGACGGGGCGACGGGCTCCCAGCTGCGCGCCCGGGGCATGCCGGTGGGCGTCTGCACGGAGCTGTGGGCCTACGAGCACCCGGAGACGGTGATCGAGCTGCAGCGGGCCTATGTGGACGCCGGCAGCGACGTCCTCATGGCGCCGACCTTCTCGGCCAACCGCATCGGCCTTGAGATGCACGGCCTCGCGGACCGACTGGCGGAGCTGAACGCGGGCCTGGTGGCGATTTCCCGCCGGGCGGCGGAGGGCCGCGCGCTGGTGGCGGGGGACTTTGCCACCACGGGCAAACCGCTGGAGCCCATTGGTCCGCTGAGCTACCACGCGCTGCTGGACGTGTACCGGGAGCAGATCGAGGCCGTCGTCGCGGCAGGCGTGGACTACCTCGCCGCGGAGACGATGCTGGGCATCGACGAGTGCGCCTGCTTCGTGGAGGCGGCCCATTCGGTGTGCGATCTTCCCGTGACGTGCACGCTGACCATGGAGGCCGACGGACACCTGCTGTTTGGCGGCAACGTGGTGGAGGCGGTGGAGACGCTCCAGGCCCTCGGCGTCAGCGCCGTGGGGCTGAACTGCTCCGTGGGGCCGGACCAGCTGGAGAGCGTGGTGCGGTCCATGAAGGCGGTGGCCGAGGTGCCCATCATCGCAAAGCCCAACGCGGGCCTGCCGGTGATGGACGAGAAGGGCGTGGCCCACTACAGCATGACGCCGGAGGCCTTCGCCGCGTCGATGGTTCGGCTGTCGGAGGCCGGCGCGGACATCCTGGGCGGCTGCTGCGGCACCGGCCCGGAGTACATCTCCGCGCTGAAGCGCGCCGTTCGAGTGTGAGAGAGCCGTTCCACGCGTCGTGTTGACCTCATACGCCATCCGTCGACAATCGATTTGGATTTGCGCATAAGCTGCCTTGCCTTTGGACACACTGAGTTTGGAGGTGAGGAACATGAGTCCCAAAGAGCTTCAGTATATCGAGGACGCGCTCGGACACGAGCAATTCCTGAAGAGCCAGTGCCAGCAGGCGGTGAGCCAGCTGACCGACCCTGAACTGAAAAACTGCGTGAACCAGATGCTGGCCAAGCACAACGAGCTGTTCGGCCGCTTCTATCGACTGGTGTGAGGGGAGTGACGACGATGAACGACCAGATGATCATGGAAAATATCCTGCTGACCACGAAGGGCGTGTGCGACCTGTATATGCACGGAACCATCGAGTCCGGCACCCAGAACGTGCAGCAGGCCTTCGATTCCGCGCTGAACGACAGCCTGTGCATGCAGAGCGACATCTATGCCAAGATGGCCTCGAAGGGCTGGTATCCCACCCAGCAGGCAGAGCAGCAGCAGATCGACCAGGTCCGGCAGAAGTATTCCGGACAGGCTTGAAACTGCATATTATGCAATTTCAGGGCCCCGCGCAGGCGGGGTCCTTTTGTATGGAATGATGCATATTCGAAACGGTCAAAATGCAGCAATTGGGGAAAATGGGCCGCATGCAAAGGGAGAAATGCTTCATGTAGAGATATAACTTGCATTTTTTTGCCCTTAAATATAGCCTATCCTTCACGCAAAAAACATGGAAAGGGCTTTACAATCTGCATATTCTTGTGGTAGATTGTAAATAGAAGAGTCCACCCGCCCGGTGCGGGGCAGACGGCGTCTCCCGCCGGAGGATAGGAGGAAGCGATATGAAGCCTTACATTGAAATGACTGCCGGGGAACTGGAGCAGGAGCTCGCGTCCCTCAAGGCGGAATACAAGCGCATGCAGGGACTGGGCATGCACCTGAACATGAGCCGCGGCGTGCCCTGCCAGGAGCAGCTGGACCTGTCCATGGGCATGATGGACGTGCTGGATTCCAGCTCCGACCTGACCTGTGAGGACGGCACCGACTGCCGCAACTACGGCCAGCTGACGGGCATCGAGGAGGCCCGGGAGCTGCTGGGCGACATGATGGAAAACAATCCCAAGGACATCATCATCTACGGCAACTCGTCGCTGAACGTGATGTTCGACACCGTCAGCCGCTGCTGGACCCACGGCGTGATGGGCGGGACGCCCTGGTGCCGCCTGCCGGTGGTCAAGTTCCTGTGTCCGGTGCCCGGCTATGACCGCCACTTCGCCATCACCGAGTACTTCGGCATCGAGATGATCCCCGTGCCCATGACGCCCACCGGCCCCGACATGGACCTGGTGGAGAAGCTGGTGCGCGAGGACGAGGCCATCAAGGGCATCTGGTGCGTGCCCAAGTACTCCAACCCCCAGGGCATCTCCTATTCGGATGAGACGGTGCGCCGCTTCGCCCGGCTGGAGCCCGCGGCCTCCGATTTCCGCATCTTCTGGGACAATGCCTACGGCATGCACCACCTGTACGACGATCGCCAGGACTACCTGATCGAGATCCTGGCCGAGTGCAAGCGGGCGGGCAACCCGGACCTGGTGTACAAGTTTTCCTCCACCTCGAAGATCACCTTCCCCGGCAGCGGCATCGCCGCGCTGGCCACCAGCCCCAACAACATGGAGGACATCGTGGGCTACCTGCGCCGCCAGACCATCGGCCACGACAAGGTGAACCAGCTGCGCCACGTGCGCTTCTTCGGCGACATCCACGGCATGGTGGAGCACATGCGCAAGCACGCGGACATCATTCGCCCGAAGTTCGAGCTGGTGGAGGCCGCGCTGGAGCACGACCTGGGCGGCCTGGGCGTCGGCACCTGGACCAATCCCCTGGGCGGCTACTTCATCATGTTTGACTCTCTGCCCGGCTGCGCCAAGGACATCGTGGCCCGCTGCAAGAAGGCGGGCGTGGTGATGACCCCCGCCGGCGCCACCTGGCCCCACGGCAAAGACCCCAACGACTCCAACATCCGCATTGCGCCGACCTATCCCAGCCTTGCGGACCTCAAAAACGCCATCGACATCTTCACGCTGTGCGTGCGCATCTCCAGCATCAAGAAACTGTTGGCGGAGAAGCAGGCATAGGATAAACCGAACAGGACAAGCGAGCCGCCGGGGCGTCGATCGACGCCCCGGCGGCTCGCGCTATAGAGACAGGTCTGTGTGGCAAAGCAGGGGATGAAGGATTCTTCACTTTTTCAGAAGGGCATGGCTCGTACCCCGATGCCGTCAATATGGCAGGGCTCGCACCGCGATGGCGTTATCCTGAACGCAGGCGAAGGATTCTTCACTTTTTCAGAAAGGCAGGGCTCGCGCCCCGATGCCGTCAATATGACAGGGCTCATGTCGCGATGCCGTCATTCTGAGCGTAAGCGAAGAATCTTTCTCTATACAGGTGTCAGTCCTCCGGCTCCGTCCAGAACAGCTCATCCAGCGTCTTGTCCAGCGCGCGGCAGATGGCGATGCACAGCTTGATGGTGGGGTTGTAGTCGCCCTTTTCGATGGCGTTGATGGTCTGGCGGGAGACGCCCACCGCGTCCGCCAGCTGCTGCTGGGACAGGTCCTTGGCAGCGCGGGCGCTCTTCAGCTTGAGATTTTTCATGGTCATTCCTCCCCGGCACGCCGATCCATGGCCCGCTTGATCACGATGCAGGCCAGTACGACCACGAGCAGCGCGCCGACGAGCAGATTCGCGTTGTCGTACAGGCGCTCAACAATCGTCTTGCCCCGAAACAGGCGGCCGATGCCGATGCCCAGGTTCAGCAGTCCGGCGGCGCAGATGATGCCGATCCAGACCCGGGGACTCTCCGAGGCCTTGAAGTAGGCGTCATGGAAGATGCTGTAGCCCACGCATACCGCGATGGACAGGAACACCCCCGCCATCACCGATATCCCTTCCATGAAGAAGGGGATCTCCAGGCTGCGCAGCACCATCCACAGCGCCAGGTAGATCAGCAGCACGGTGTAGGCCCAGGTGAACGCCCTGCCGCGGGCGATCTGTTGGCGCTCGTCGTATGTGCCCTTGCCCGCGCCGTTCTTCCTGACCACTCGCGCCGCGATGACGCTGACTGCCGCGACGATCAGTATGCCGACGATAAAGCCGATTGCCCAGGATGTATTCATGATGATTGCCTCCTTGATTCGTCATGCCCGATTGCGGGTGTGTTTCTCTTGACGGAAACCACTATAGCACATGGTGGACAAAATGTCAAGTATAAATGGCATAATATCAAAAATATTTTTGATGTTGTCGGATGTCAGGGGGTGATTCCAAACAAATCGCCCCTGACGACATGCGCGTCAGGGACGAAAACAATGAAGGGAGAGCAAGCTCCCCCTTCATACAGACTATTGACAAACCCTGGAAGGGCATGGGGAGGCGTGAGGCCTCCCCATCTACAATCAATTCTGGCGGCATGTACGTCAGGATTGCATTTTTCGGGAACAAACGCTTGCGTTTGTGGAGAAAAATGAGCTCTTGCCTGTCAGAAAATTCGTGTCGTCAGGCGCGAATTTTCGCGTTTTCCTCATTCGTTGAAAAACCGGGTTTTTCAACGAATTGAATGAAGGGGGAGCAAACTCTCCCTTCATAACAGTTACACGTGCAGGGAATAGTTCGGCGCTTCCTTGGTGATGTTGATGTCGTGGGGATGGCTCTCCACGAGGCCGGCGGAGGTGATGCGGATGAACTCGCCGCGCTCGCGCAGGGCCTGGATGTTTTCGGTGCCGCAGTAGCCCATGGAGGAGCGCAGGCCGCCGATCAGCTGGAACACGGTGTCGGCCAGGGGGCCCTTAAAGGGCACGCGGCCCTCGACGCCCTCGGGCACCAGCTTCTTCTGGCCCTCCTGGAAGTAGCGGTCCTTGCTGCCCTCGGCCATGGCGGCCAGGGAGCCCATGCCGCGATAGACCTTGTAGGAGCGGCCCTGGTAGATCTCGGTGGCTCCGGGGGATTCCTCGGTGCCGGCGAACAGGCTGCCCATCATGACCGCCGTCGCGCCCGCGGCGATGGCCTTGGGGATGTCGCCGGAGTACTTGATGCCGCCGTCGGCGATGATGGTCTTGCCGTACTTGTCGGCGACCTCCGCGCAATCCATGATGGCGGTGATCTGCGGCACGCCGATGCCGGCGACCACGCGGGTGGTGCAGATGGAGCCGGGGCCGATGCCGACCTTGACCACGTCCGCACCCGCCTTGATGAGGTCCTCGGTGGCGGGACCGGTGGCCACGTTGCCGGCGATGATCTCCAGGTTCGGATAGGCCTCGCGGATCTTCTCCACCATCTTCAGCACGCCCTCGGAATGGCCGTGGGCGGTGTCCAGGCCGATGACGTCCACGTTGGCGGCCACCAGGGCGGCGACGCGCTCCATGGTGTCGCTGGTGACGCCCACCGCCGCGCCGCACAGCAGGCGGCCTCGGCTGTCGCGGGCGGAGTTGGGATACTTGGCGCTCTTCTGGATGTCCTTGATGGTGATCAGGCCGCGCAGCATGTAGTTTTCGTCCACGATGGGCAGCTTTTCGATGCGGTGCTTTGCCAGGATGGCCTTGGCCTGCTCGTGGGTGGTGCCCACCGGCGCGGTGACCAGGTTCTCGTGGGTCATCACGTTGCGGATGGGCTGGTCGAAGTCGGTCTCAAAGCGCAGGTCGCGGTTGGTGAGGATGCCCACCAGCTTGCCGTTTTCGGTGATCGGCACACCGGAGATGCGGAATTTGCTCATCAGCTCCTGGGCGTCGGCGACCTTGTGGTCCGGGGAGAGGAAGAAGGGATCGGTGATGACGCCGTTTTCGGAGCGCTTGACCTTGTCCACCTGGCTGGCCTGCTCTTCGATGGACATATTCTTATGAATAATGCCCAGGCCGCCTTCGCGCGCCATCGCAATCGCCATGTTGAAGTTGGTTACGGTGTCCATCGCGGCACTGAGCATGGGGATATTCAGCTTGATGTTCTTCGTGAGCTGGACGGAGAGATCCACCTCTCGGGGCAGCACCTTGCTGCGCTGGGGAACGAGGAGCACATCGTCAAAAGTCAAACCTTCCCGAATGATTGCCAATGACCTCACCCTTTCGCGATTATTTCACTGCGAAGCGACGCCCTTTTTGGGGAACCGGCCCGCCGTGTTTTTATTGTTCGACATTATACCAGCCGATAAGCAAGTTCAATAGAGCGTTCGGGTTAAGTTTATGAAACAGGAGGGATATTTTCGCGGAAATACGTCGAAGGGCGTCGGACGAGGCCTGCGCGGCCTCCGCCCGACGGCAGGAAGGATGTCCTTAAGGGGCTAATGGGGCACGGAGAGGACGGCGAACAGCCAGAACGCCCCGGCGCAGGCCAGCGCCAGCAGCGCGGCCAGCGCACCGGTGACGACGCGGGAGACGCGGTGCTCGGTCAGCTGCGCGCCGCCGGCCTCCGCTTCAAAGGCGCGGTAGATCTGCCCCGGCTGAGGATTGCCGGGGGCGGGCCTGCCCAGCATGCGCTTCATCCGCCGGGCGATCAGCGCCTCCGCCCGGCTGCGATCCTGGCCGGAGAGGCTCCGGCGGCAGCGGGTCTCGAAGCGCTCCAGCTCGCTCCGGACCTTGGCCTGGGAGACGCCGGTCAGCTGGGTGACGGCCCGCAGGGACAGGCCGCAGCCGTAGCGCAGTACCAGCAGGCGCTGGGTCTCCAGCCGCTCCTGGGCGGCAAGGGAGAGGATAGGCTCCCCGTCCCGGGGGGAGGGAATGCCCGGCCAGGTGAACTCCGCCTCGTCTGCGCCGGGGCCGAGGGCGGCTTCGAAGGCCTCGCGCCGCAGGGCGCCGCGCAGGCGCTCCCGAAAGCCCATGCCGCTGCCCGCGTTTTGCAGCCACACGTCCAGTATGGCGCTGCGCAGTGCGTATTCGGCGAGATCGTAGTTGCCGCACATCGCGTGGGCCGCGTTGAACAGCTCCGCGCAGATGGGCTCGACGTTTCTGAACCAGCTTCGCAGCTGGTCGGAGGTTTGCTGCATGGTGGTGCCTCGCGTTGGTGGGGGATGGCCGCCGTCACAGCTCCGCGATGCGGTTGTTCAGCGGGCGGATGTGGCTGTAGATGTCGGCGTAGATGGCGTAGACCTTGCGATAGGCCTCCTGCCACTGGGGATTGACGGGGTGGGTGGACCGGGCCGTGACCATCCCGGCGGCGTCGGTGTAGTTGTTGAACAGGCCCACGCCCACGCCCGCGGCGATGGCCGCGCCCAGGGAGGTGGTCTCGCCGGGGGTGCGGTGCACCTGGGTGGTGATGCCGAAGATGGAGGCGATCATGTCGGGCCACAGGCCGCTGCGAGCCCCGCCGCCGGTGAGCATCAGCGAGCGCACCGGCGCGTCGCACTCCGCCATGACCTCGGCGCAGGCGTTCAGCGCGAAGGCGATGCCCTCGTAGACCGCGCGGGCGATGTGCCGCTGGTCGTGATACAGGGAGAAGCCCATCAGGCAGCCCCGGGTGTTGGGGTCCCAGTAGGGGGTGCGCCAGCCCATCAGCGTGGGCAGGAACAGCACGCCCTCCGCGCCGGGGGCGATCTGCCGGGCCATGTTTTCGACGATGGAGATGTCCGCGGACTGGCCGCCGCCCCCCAGCAGGTTCTTCAGACACCAGTCAAAGGCCGCCGCGCCGCACTGCACCGTGCCGCAGACGTGGTAGTCCTCGCCGTTCATGTCCAGCCAGTTGAAGATGCGGGCCTTGGGGTCCAACAGCGGGTGATCCAGCAGCTGGGCCACCCAGGCGCTGGAGCCGATGTAGCAGTAGGCGCTGCCCGGCTCGGACACGCCGGAGCCCCGGGTGGTGCAGGCGCCGTCGCCGCCGCCGATGGCCACGGGGGTGCCGGGGATCAGGCCGGTCTGGCGGTAGACCTTCCGGGTGATCTTGCCCCGCACGTCGTGGCCCTTCAGGATGGTGGGCATGGTGGCGGCGTTCACCTTCAACTCCTTCAGGAGGTCCGTGGCCCACTCCCGCTTGTTGATGTCCAGCGCGATGGTCAGCGAGGCGTCGGAGTAGTCCGTGTAGCCGAAGCGGCCGGTCATGCAGCCGTACAGGTAGTCCTTGATGTTCAGGAACCACCGGGCGCGGCGGTAGACGTCCGGCTGGTTCTCCTTCAGCCAGAGGATCTTGGGCAGCGTATAGTGGGTGTCCGCCCGGTTGCCCGTCAGGCGGTAGAAGTCCTCAAAGGAGATGAGGTTCAGGATCTCGGACACCTGGGCCTCGGTGCGGCTGTCGGAATGGATGATATTGGGATACAGCGCCTTGCCGTCCTCGCCCACCGGAATGCAGCCGTTCATGGTGCCGGAGAGGCCCACGCAGGCGATCCGCTGGGGGCTGAACTGGGCCAGCAGCTCGCGGATGCCGTCGTACATGGCGGCCAGGATCACATCCGGGTCCTGCTCCGCCCAGTTGGGGTGCGGATACTGGGTCGGATAGCCCCGGCGCACCGAAAACAGCGCCTCGCCCTTGGGGTTGAAGATCGTGCACTTGCAGCCCGTCGTGCCGGTATCACAGGTCAGGATCAGGTTTTTCTCCATTTCCATGTGCTCATCTCCTCGTGTTTCTCTTTTTCTCGTCGCGGCCCTCTCTCTGTACGAGCACCTCGCCGGCCGCCGCGCCCACCAGGGACAAAAATGCCGTCAGCAGCGCCGCGCCCGCCGGGGGCGCGAAGCCCCAGACCAGCATGTTCATGCCGTAGAGGCAGGCCGCAGGGGCCAGCCAGGCGGCGTAGTTCAGCAGTCCGCGACGCACGGCCTGGCAGGACGTGAACAACCCCGCCAAGGGCACCAGTCCCCAGAGCAGCGCGGCGTGCACCGCGGCATGGAAGCCAGCGCACAGTGTCTCGACGAGGCACGCCGCCAGCATCTCCGCGATTTGCAGGGCCCAGGCCCAGATCCACCTGCGCTTCATCCGCCGGCGCGCCTCCTCAGAGCAATCGGTCGATATTGTTGAATGTTGAAATCAGAATGCGGTCTTGATCCGGTCGGAAATCTCCTTCGGCAGGCCCAGTATGCTGGCCAGCTGCCGGACGGCCATGCGGTCGTCCCGCCGGTACATGTCGTGGGCGGGCTCGACCTCGACGCTGAAGTTTTCGACGATCTTCGGCGCGTCGCCGTAGGTGCGCAGGCAGAAGGCGCCCACCGCGTTGTAGACCGCCTGGCTCCAGCGCTGGTGATAGGCGGAGGTGACGATGGTGTACGTCCCGATGCCGTGCTCCCGAAGGATGTTGTAGGTGTTCACGGCGTTGTCCACCGTGGTCCGGGCGCGCTCGTCCACGAAGATGCGGTTCGGGTCGATGCCGCACTGTTCCGTGAGGTAGGCCTGCATCATGCCCGCCTCGGTGTGCAGCTCCGGGTTGTTTTCGCCGGTGGCGCCGCCGGAGCAGACCAGGTAGGCGCTGGGGAAGGTTCGCGCCGCGGCGGCCGCGGCCTCGCAGCGGCTCTTCAGCTCGTCGGTCATCTCGCCGTTCTCCAGCTCGTAGCCCAGCACCACGAAGGCGTGGGCCGCGCTGTCGCGGAGGGAGGACTGCTCCAGGGCCTCCGCGCGGTCATCCCCCTGGTACAGGTACATCGGGTAGCCGGCGTCCAGGTACACGGCGCGCCAGTGCGCCGCGATGGAATCGGCGATGGTGGCGTCCGCCTCGCTGACCGCCCGGATGGCGGCAAGGTCGGCGTCGATGGCAGCGCTGTCCACGGAAGCCGGGGTCTCGTAGGCCTTCGCCAGGTCGATCAGCAGCGTCACGAAGTTCTCCGCGTTGTCCTCTGCGACCTTGCTCTTTCCGGCGGCCGCCGCGGACGTGGACAGCGCCAGGATCGCGGCGAGCAGCAGCAGGAGCGCTTTCTTCATTTTCATAGGATGACCTCCCGTCGGGAATGGGGTGAACGCGCCGGTCGACACGGATTATGCTTTCACTATAGATATTATAATTATACCCTGATTTTCGGGGAAAGACAATAGCCAATCGCCTGAATTCGGAATGTTGCGACTGCGGGTGCACCCGGAAAAATGTGCGTAAATAATACTTATGGTGTGGTTATTGTAACAATGGCCGGTTCACTTTTTTGGGAAAGATGGGTACACTATAAGTAGCTTTTTTGCATGCGAGGGGAGGATGCGGAATGGATTACAAGAAGCTGGGCATGCGCGTTCGCCAGCAGCGGGTGCTTTGCCAGCTGACCCAGGAACAGCTGGCGGAGAAGGCCGGGGTGTCCAACTCCTTCATCGGCCACATCGAGCGCGGCGAGAAGAAGGCCAGCGTGGAGACGGTGGTGGCGCTGTGCAACGCCATGAGCATTTCTCCGTCGGTGCTGCTGCAGGATTCGCTGAGTGACGCCGTGATCCAGAGCCAGCTCTCCTTCAACGAGGAGAACCAGCAGCTGATGAGCGGGCTGATGCAGGTGCTGAGGGAGCACAGCCAGCGCGGCGGCAGCTACTGACGCTTAAAGCACAATATTCAGAAAATGTTATTTTCTTTTGCGCCTGAAGTTGTGAAAATTGCGAAATTGTCACCCTGTAGGCGCTGAAAAGGTCGGTGTTTCTTGACGTTTTAATTAAATTAAGGTATAATGATAGTACACCGACATGATAAAGTAAAAGCGATGAATACCGAATATGGAGGGCTAAGGCATGTTTTCATCCAGACTGCAAAATGAGCAGGCGGACAACCTCGCCCGCGCGTTTTTGACCCTGGAGAGCGTCGAGGACTGTTACCGCCTGTTTGAAGACCTGTTCACCATCCGGGAGATACAGGACCTGTCCCAGAGGCTGGAGGTCGCGCAGCTGCTCAAGAGCCAGGCGACCTATACCGAAATTGTGGAGAAGACCGGCGTTTCCACCGCGACGATCGGCCGGGTGAACCGGGCGCTGAACTACGGCGCCGGAGGCTACCAGCAGGTGCTGGAGCGCATGCGTGAGAGGGACGCCAAAGAATGATTGACCTGAATGCACTGAACCCACAGCAGCGTGCCGCCGTCGAAAAGACGGAAGGGCCGCTGCTTGTTTTGGCTGGAGCGGGCAGCGGAAAGACCCGCGTACTGACCTATCGCGTGGCCTACCTGATGGAGAAGGGTGTGGCGCCGTGGCACATACTGGCCATCACCTTCACCAACAAGGCCGCCCGGGAGATGGCCGACCGCGCCAGGGCCCTGGCGGGCGAGGCCGCCGAGGACGCCTGGATCTCCACGTTCCACGCCTGCTGCGCGCGGATCCTGCGCCGGGACATCGAGAAGCTGGGCTACAAGCGGCAGTTCGTCATCTACGACGAGGACGACCGCACCGGCGTCATCCGCAGCGTCGCCAAGGCGCTGAACCTGTCGGACAAGGAGTTCCCGCCCAAGCTGATCCGCTCCGTCATCTCCGACGCGAAGAACCGGCTGCTGACGCCCACCGAGTGGCTGAAGGAGTCCGACGGCGATGCCCGCAGCCGCAAGTTCTACGAGGCCTACCGCCAGTACGAGCTGGCGTTGAAGTCGAACAATGCCCTGGATTTCGACGATCTGCTGATCAAGACGCTGGAGCTGCTCACCGAGCACCCCCCGGTGCTGGAGTACTACCGGGATAAGTTCCGCTACATACTGGTGGATGAGTACCAGGACACCAACGCCGCCCAGTACATGCTGGTGCGCCTGCTGGCGGGGGAGCGGCACAACCTGTGCGTGGTGGGCGACGACGACCAGTCCATCTACGGCTGGCGCGGCGCGGACATGCGCAACATCCTGAACTTCGAGGAGGACTTCCCGGAGTGCGTGACGATCAAGCTGGAGCAGAACTACCGCTCCACCGGCAACATACTGGATGCCGCCAACCAGGTGATCGCCCACAACACCGGGCGCAAGGAGAAGTCGCTGTGGACGGAGTCGGAGCAGGGCGAGCGGATCGCGCTGTACCACGCCATGGATGAGCGGGACGAGGCCGCGTTCATCTCCGCCATGAGCCGCAAGCTGATGGCGGCCGGCGAGGCCCCGGGCAACATCGCGGTGCTGTACCGCACCAATGCCCAGTCCCGCGTGCTTGAAGAAGCCTTCGTGCGGGGCGGCACGCCCTACCGGGTCTACGGCGGCCAGCGCTTCTACGAGCGCAAGGAGGTCAAGGACCTGATCGCCTACATGCGGGCGCTGGTGAACCCGGACGACGACGTGTCCACCCGGCGCATCATCAACGAACCCAAGCGGGGCATCGGCGACACCACCATCGACAAGCTGGCGGAGTATGCCCGGGAGGGCGACATGCCGCTGCTGTCCGCGGTGCTGGACTGCGAGAACGCACCGCTTTCCGCCCGGCCGAAGAAACTGATCGGCGAGTTCGCCGCCCTGATGATCGACCTGACCGAGCTGATGTACGAGATGAAGCTGTCCGAGTTCGTGGAGGCGCTGATCGACCGCTCCGGCTATGTGAAGGCGCTGGAGGCCGCGAAGTCCGAGGAGAACGAATCCCGCATCGAAAACATCCGTGAGCTTCAGGGCGCCGTCAGCGAGTTCGAGAAGCTGAACCCCGAGGGCAGCCTGTCCGACTTCCTGGAGAATGTGGCGCTGGTCTCCGACCTGGACACCATGAACGAGGGTGGCGGCACGGTGACGCTGATGACGCTGCACTCCGCCAAGGGCCTGGAGTTCAACGACGTGTTCCTCGCCGGCATGGAGGAGGGCGTGTTTCCCATCACCCGGGCGCTGTTTGACGACGAGCAGATGGAGGAGGAGCGCCGCCTGGCCTACGTGGGCATCACCCGTGCCAAGCGCCGGCTGTTCCTCAGTCACGCCCGCACCCGCGCCCTGTACAACACCCGCAACGCCAACGAGCTGTCCCGCTTTGTGACGGAGATTCCCCAGCGGCTGATCATGGACGGCACGGGGCGCATGGATCCCCGGCGGGTGCCGCCGCCCTCCCGCGCCGGCGGCTGGGCCCAGCCCACCCGCTCGCCCTACAACAGCCGGTATCAGTCCCAGGGCCGGCAAGGCTTCGGCTCCCGGACGCAGTCCGGTGGAACGAGCGCGCCCTTCGGCAGCCGCCAGACCACCGGCAGCGCGGAGCTGGACCGGAAGCTGGGCATCATCGGCGTGCAGAAGGGCGCGGGGAGTTCAGACGGCTTCTCCAGCGGCGCGAATGCCCGGCCTGCGCAGCCCCAGGCACACTTCCGGGTGGGCGACGCCGTCTACCACCGGGTGTTCGGCAGGGGAGACGTGGTGGAGCTCACCGGCGAGGGCGCCCAGCAGCGGGTCAGGATCCGCTTTGCCAACGGCAGCGAGCGCACGTTTTCCGCGCACGCCGCGCCGATCGTGAAGGTGGAGAAGTAGGGAACAGGGATTAGAAATTAGGAATTAGAAGTTAGAAATTTGGAATCGAGAATTGGGAACGGTGGCGCGGAGGGGTCAGGCGAAGAAGGCGTAGCTCGTCCGGCCGGTCTGCGGGTCGTATTCGCCCATCTCAAAGCGCAGGCCGCTGGCATCGGCGATGGCCTGCATGACGGCGGAGGTGGAATGCGCGTACCACCGGGACACCTCGCGGCCCGTTTCCCGCAGGTGCCTGACGCCGGGGCAGTAGTCGACCTCCACCCTCAGCGCGTTGCCCTCCAGCGTGGTCCGCACCGCGTCCGGAGCGTGCTCCAGCGCGTAGGTGTTTTCGATGTGCGCCTTCAGCGCGCCCAGGCCCTCGGCCTTGATCGCCTCCGGCAGCCTTCCGTAGACGTGCGAGGTGTAGGTGCGCAGGTACTCGACCAGCTCCGCCTCGCCGTACTTTTCTCCCACGTAATCCAGGCCCATGTTCAGGCTGCTGTGGAAATCCCGATGGAAGTATTCGTTCTGGGAGGCCCTGCGGTCCATGATCTCCGTGTTCTCGTCGATGATGACGCGGCCGTCGAACACCTTCGGGTCGTAGATCAGCATGGAACAGGCGGCGTGATCGACGCCGCAAAAATTGTATATGTACTTCAGCCCTACCTTCTCTGCCGCGGCGCGATAGGAATCGCAGTGCAGGCAGTAGTCATGGTAGGGCTTTATGCCGATGCTCTGCTCCAGCTCCAGAAGGCGCCCCTTGGAGGGACAGTGGTGCATCACGTTGTAGAACCAGCCGGCCTTCTCGTTCAGGTACATCGTGAAGTCCGCGGCTTCCTCGTTCAGCGTTCCGGTCCAGTAATCCCAGCAGCCGCGGATGCCCTTCTCCTTGACGAAGTTGATCAGCGGAATGCCCTTGCCGTCCGGCACGAACAGGTACTTCCAGAAGCGGTCCACTTCCTCCCGGCCGTGTTTCTCCTCCAGAAAGGTGAACAGTTCGCTGTAGGCGGGGATGAATTCTGTGCAGGAAATCATATGCTTATGCCTCCATTGGGTCAGGTCATGTATACGGGACACGGCCTGCCCGAAACGGGCAGGCCGCCAGACCGCTGATAAAGCCCGCAAACGCAAGAATTCCGGCGAATGAAAGAGGACGGGCAGGGATCCTTGCTTGCTGTGTTGGCTTCAACCGCAAATATCGGTCACTTACGTTCGGGTAAGCTCCCTCATTTGCGATTTTGCCGCCTTGCCTTGCGTGATTTTTCAGCGGCCTCCAGTCTGTTGACTATGTCAACACCCTGACGGCCTGCCCGAAACGGGCAGGCCGCGGAACAGCCCCTGGGACGGGTTCGCCCCAGGGACTGCTCAAAATGATCGTTCATGGGCAAGGGCTTTCTCCACTGCAGCGCTTGTCAGCCCTTGCCCCATGAACCGGATCAGTTCATGCGGGCGTCAACGATGGACTTCCAATCGTAGTCGTGGATGTTGGACGCATCCAGCAGCATCGGCATGGACAGCGTCTCCTTCGGCAGCTCTTCGCCGTTGAACAGCTTCGTGATGGCGTCGACGGTGTCCTTGGCCTGCACGACGGGAACGTTGGCGCACATGACCTTCAGGATCGGGTCGTCAGCTTCCAGCATCTCAAAGCCCTCGGAGGCCCAGCCGGCGCAGATAACGATGGCGTTGGAGTTCGCGGCCTGGATGGCGGAAACCGCGCCCATGCCGGTGTCGAAGTTGATGCCATAGAAGATGTCGATGTCCGGGTTGGCGTTCAGGATGTTCTCCGCCACGGCCATGGAGTCGGTGCGGTTGGCCTTGCCGTCCTGGCGGGCGACGATCTGCACATTGGGCAGCGCTTCAACGCAGGCCTGGAAGTTGTCCGCCATGGGCACGCACACCACGGGGGAAGCCGGGAAGTCCAGCAGGGCGACCTTGACGGTCTCCTTGTCGGCCAGCTCGTTCTGGATGTAGTTGACCGCCCATTCGCCGGTCAGCTGTCCGTTGTAGGCGTAGTCGAAGATAACCTTCGTGGAGACCTTGTCGCTGTTCGCACCGCCGTCGTAGCACACGACGGGGATGCCGGCATCCACGGCGCTCTCGAGCACCGGCGCCAGCGCGTCGGGGTCGGCCACGGCGATGGCGATGGCGTCCACGCCCGCGGTGATGAAGTCCTCGACCTGCTGGATCTGCTTGGCGACGTCGCCGTCAGCGTCCTGGATGTTCATGGTGTAGCCCTGCTCGGCGCCGTAGGTGGTGAAGGTGGATTCCAGATCCACGTAGTACTCGTCACGACGGTAGTACAGATCGACGCCGATGGTCTTCCCGTCTTCCGCCAGGGCGACCGTGGCGAACAGCAGCATGGAAAGTGCAATGGACAGAATCATCACAACACACAGGAATTTCTTCATGGAATACCCTCCTTTTTCTATCAAAACCACTGCAGTGGGTTTGCCCTAAGATACAGAATGGATCCCGCCTGACGCCGCGCCGCGTCAGGATACCGCCAGATCCAGTATGGCCTCCTGGGAGAAGTGCTCCCGGTCCATACTGCCCGAAATGGTGCCTTCGCGCATGACGCAGATCCTGTCGCATACGCCGATCAGCTCCGGCATGTCCGAGGAGATCATGATGATCGCCTTTCCCTGCTGGGCCAGCATGCCGATCAACCGGTAGATTTCAGCCTTGGCGCCCACGTCGATGCCGCGGGTGGGCTCGTCCAGGATGATGATGTCGGAATCCACGGCCAGCCACTTCGCCAGCACCACCTTCTGCTGGTTGCCGCCGGAGAGCTGGCGCACTTCCTTTTCCTCGCTGGGCGTGGCGATGGACAGCTTATCGATCATTTCGAGGGAGAGCTGCTGCTCCTTTTTGGCGCTCAGCAGGCCCCTCGAGCACACGTTGTCCAGGTCCACCATGCTGATGTTCTGCTTGATGCTCATGCCCAGGACCAGGCCCTGCTCCTTGCGGTCCTCCGGGATCAGGGCGATGCGGTGGCGGATGGCGTCCCCGACGCTGCGGATCTTCACGGGCCTGTCGTTGATGTAGAGCGCGCCTTCCGTCAGCGAATCCGCGGCGAACACGGCCCGGACGGTCTCGGTGCGCCCCGCGCCTACGAGGCCGGCGAAGCCGAGTATCTCGCCGTGGCGCACTTCAAAGCTGACATCGTGAATCTTCTTGTTGCTCAGGTGC
This sequence comes from Clostridia bacterium, assembly GCA_030530315.1. Classification (GTDB taxonomy): domain Bacteria; phylum Bacillota; class Clostridia; order Christensenellales; family Aristaeellaceae; genus UBA2862. The sequence goes on from JAUMVG010000001.1 coordinate 143,600, forward strand.
TCCGCCCTCAGGGCGACCTCGCCGATCTGCGCGGGGAGCTTGGGGTACTCGTTGCCGATTTCCCGGCCCACCATCAGGGAGATGAGCTGGCTGCGCTCGACTCCCGCCACCGGCATCGTCTGGATGTGCTTGCCGTCGCGCAGCACCGAAACGCTGTCCGCCACCTTGAAGATCTCCTCCATGCGGTGGGAGATGTAGATGACGGTGATGCCCTTGCTGCGCAGCCTGGCGATGATGTCGAACAGGCAGTCCAGTTCGTTCTCCGTCAGCGTGGCGGAGGGCTCGTCCATGATGATCAGCTCGGCGTTGAAGGACAGCGCCTTGCAGATCTCCACGATCTGCTTCTGCGCGATGCTGAGCCGGGACACCTCCGTGTCAACGTCCAGCTTGATGTTCAGATCCTCCACCATCCGCCGCGCTTCCCGGCGCATCGCGCCCCAGTTGATCAGGCCGGACTTGCACTGGGGACGGCCCAGGAAGATGTTTTCCGCCACGGACAGCGTCTCCACCAGCTTGATCTCCTGGTGCACCACGCTCAGCCCCAGCCGCTGCGCGTCCAGGGGCTTTTCAACGTGGACCTTCTGGCCCTTGAACCAGAATTCCCCGGAGGTCGCCTGGTACACGCCGCTGAGGATCTTGATCAGCGTCGACTTGCCGGCGCCGTTTTCGCCGATCAGCGCGTGGACGCTGCCTCGGCGCACCTGCAGGCTGACGTCGTCCAGGGCCTTGACGCCCGGGAACACCTTCGTAAGGCCGCGAATATCCAGTATGACCTCCGCAGCCGGAATGCCGCTGTTGTTTGCCATAGCCGCGCCTCCTTACCGGGTAGACGCCTGGCGGCGCTGCTTGTAGACGTCAAAGGTGATGGCGAGGATCAGCACGACGCCCTGGACGACCTGCTGCCAGTTGGAATCCACGTTGATCAGTGTCATGCCGTTGGTCAGAAGGCCCACAAAGATGGCGCCGAGGATGACGCCCGGGGCCTTGCCCTTGCCGCCTGCCAGGGAGACGCCGCCCATGACGCAGGCGATGACCGCCTGGAATTCATAGCCCGTGCCCGCGGAGGGCTGGCCCGAATTCAAGCGGGACACCAGGATGATGGCGGTCAGCGTGGAAAACAGGCCGCCGAGCAGGAACGAGCACTTGGTGATGAGATTCACGTTGATGCCGGACAGGTGCGCCGCCTCCCGATTGCCGCCGGTGGCGTATACGAACCGCCCGAACTTTGTCTTTTTGGAAACGAATGTGACGATGACATAGACCCCGATCATGATGGCCACGGGCCATGGGATCGCGTTGGCGATGTAGCCGCGGCCGATCCAGGCGACGCTGGCCGGAATCTTGCTGATGGGGTAGGAATTGGTGATGACATAGCACAGGCCGCGGCCGATGTACATCATGCCCAGCGTCGCCACGAAGGCGGGGAGTTGGAAGTTGGTGACCAGGGTGCCGCTGACGAGCTCGCACAGCAGGCCGACCATCAGGGCGACCACCGCGGCCAGTCCCGGCGCCAGGCTCCAGTCCACCATCGCCTTGGCGAAGATGATGCCGCACAGGCCGACCAGTGCGCCCAGGGCGAAGTCGATGTAGCCCGTGCAGATCATGAAGTACTGGCCGGCGGCCAGGATCGCGACCATCGATACCTGCCGCAGAACGTTCATGAAGTTGTTGTACGTCAGGAAATTCGGTGCGATGATCGTCCAGATGACGATCAACAGCAGGATCGGAAGAATGATAATGTAGTCTGAAAAGAAATGAAGCAGCGCCTTATGACCGCTTCGCGCTCTGTTCTGAACCATCACAACGCCTCCTCTGTGCAACCGTCGCGTCCCTGAAGACAATTCCATACTCTCATTATAAGGACGCGAGTCCGGATTATCAACATGAAATTTCAACTATTGCATTCAAAAATCAACCGAAACATAACATACGAACCTTCCCAAAACAGTGGGAAATTCGCGCCGGATTTTCCGCCTTCGGGGCCGCTTCGCCCGTGACGTGGGGCTACTGGCTTCGGAACTCCGAAGGGGAGAGCCCCGTCTTTTGCCGGAAGACGACGCTGAAATACTGGGCGTCGCTGAAGCCGGTTTCCCGGGCGATGTCCACGATCCGCATGGACGTGTGCTGCAGCAGGTCCCGCGCCCGGTTGATGCGGACCCCCTTGATGTAGTCGTTCAGGTTCGTCCCCGTCTCGTCATGGAAGATCCGCCCGATATAATTCGGGGAATAGCCGAATTCGTCCGCGATCCTCGCGTTGTTGAGGGGATTCGCGTAGTGGGAATTGACGTATTGAAGGATGCGCTTGACGAGGTGGGAGCTGTATTGGCGGGTCTGGTTTTCCAGCTGCCGGGCGGCGGTCTCCAGCAGCTCGTCCAGCCAGCTTTGAACATCCTCCAGCCTGGAGAAGTTGTCCGGCAGGCGAAGCGCCAGGCTTCCCGGCTGGAAGTAGACGCTGATGTCCGCGCCGCCCTCATACAGGATCTTGCACAGGGTCAGCAGGATCTCGTTGCATGCCAGCGCCAGGGAGTCGATGTCCCCGGTCTGCTTCCGGGCCGCCGCCTCCATGAGGGTCTCGCGCATCCTCGCCTTCAGCTTGTCCAGCTCCCCGTTGTGCAGCATCACGTTCACCTGATCGTAGTCGGCGATGTAATAGCTTCGCCCGGAGCGGCGGTAATCGTGTATGAAGCCGGTCTCCATGCCCGCGAACAGGGTTTTGTATTGGAGCGTTCGCTTGGCCTCGTCGTAGCACACGGCGACGTGTTCCAGCGCGTGGCACGGCTCGGCCACCCCCGCCGCGACGCGAAGGCCGTGGGCGTCGCCGGCGCGCTGGATCAGCTCTTCGAGGTCGTTGATCAGCTTGCCGGGGCGGATGTCGCCCTTTTGGCGGGCGGTGAACAGGATCGCAAAGCGGTCCATATTGGTCTGGAACAGCCAGGCGCCCGGATAATCCGTCAAGAACTGCTCCAGGAGCTTTCTGCACCTGAGCGTGTCCATCTGCAGCTCCTCGAAGGAGGCGTCGGACTGGGAGCGGTTCAGCACCCGCACCGCGGCGCACAGGAATTCCTCCCCGCGCAGATCCACCTGCAGCAGGTCTCCCCGCCGAATGAGTTCGTCCGGATCGTACATGCCGGAGATCACGTCGCCGAACAGCTGCAGGAGCATCTCGTTCCGGTTCCTGGCCACCAGATCGCGCAGGGTGGCCAGCTCCTGGCTGCGATCCCGGCGCCGGACCAGCTCCTGGTGGACGCGGTCCACCATCTCGATGGTCTCCGCGGGGGTGACGGGCTTGAGCATGTAATCCAGCACGTTGTCCTTGATGGCGCTGCGGGCATATTCAAAGTCGTCCATGCCCGAGACGATGATGGTGACGATGTCGCCCTGGCCGCGCTGCTTCAGGATCTGCATCAGCTCGAAGCCGTCGCACCCGGGCATGCGGATATCCAGGAACATGCCGTCCACCGGCTCCCGCTCCAGCAGGGCGGCGGCCTCCACGCCGTTGCAGGCGGTGAGCACCTTCACCTCCGGCCGGCGGCGGGCGATGACCTCCGCCATGCCCTCGCGGCAGATGAACTCATCATCCACGATCAAGAGTATCATAAAGGTCCGTTCCTCCCGTTTCAGGAATGCGGATGGCCGCGATCGTCCAGCAGTCCTGCCTTCTGAAGCGCAGCGTGGCCCTGCCCGGGTAATACAGCTTCAACCGGTTGTTTATGGTGGAGGTGCCGATGCCGATGCTCTCCCCGCCGCGCAGGGCGTCGTTCAGCTGATCGCACCTTGTCTGGTCAATGTTCCCGTTGTCCCAGACCTCCAGGCGCAGCTCGTGGTCCTCCAGGCGCGCGCAGACGCAAATGACGCCGTCCTTGTCCCTGCGCTCCTTGACGCCGTGATAGATGGCGTTTTCGACCAGCGGCTGGAGCATGAGCTTGGGCATCAGTATCGACTCGGCCTCCGGCTGGATGTCAAAATAACACTTCAGTATATCGCCGTACCGGGTGCTCTGGATGCGGATATAGGAGCGAACATGCCCGATCTCGTCCTTCACGGGGATGAATTCCCTTCCGTCCGAGAGGCTCTGCCGCAGGTAGCAGGAGAGTTGCTTGGTGATGTCTATGACTTCCTCGTTCTTTTCCTCGCTGGCAAGCCACACGATGGTCGACAGGGTGTTGTACAGGAAGTGGGGATTGATCTGCATTTCCAGCGCCCGAAGCTCCGCGCTTCGCTTTTTGCGCTCGCTCTCCCGGAGCTGCTCCATCGATTCCCTCAGCCGGACCACCATGGAGTCAAACTGATGTCCGATCAAGCCGATCTCGTCGTTGAAGCGGGGCTCGAAGCGGACGTTCATATCGCCGCCGGCGGTCTGATACATCTTCTCGCCGAGCTTTCTGAGCGGGGCCGTCAGCCTCTGCGACAGATAATAGGACAGCGCGAAGAAGAGCCCCAGGAAGACGATCGCCATCAGGACGACCAGGACCACGATCCGGCGCGCGCTCTCTATGAATTCGCTCCGCGAGAGCAGCTGGATGCCCGTAAAGCGGGAGCCGGCCTTCCGCTCGTAGACCAACAGGTGTCCGCCGGAGGCGGTCTGGTAGTGGTTCTGGCCTTCGAGGGCATTGTGCGCCAGGCCAAAGAGCTGCTGGGTGTCCCGGCCGATCCACTCCGGCTGGTCGCTGATCAGGATCTTCCCGCCGTCATCCATCACGGCGTAGTTGTTCGGCACGATGCCGTCATAGCGGATCTCGTTCAGGAAATCCGCGTTTCTTACCAGAATGTACAGCTCCGACGAGGCGTCCGCGCCGGACACCGTGGAGAACCGCCGTCGGTAGACCAGCGAGTTGACGTCGGGGAGCAGCTCGCTCTCCGGGGCGACATCCAGCAGGTAAGGCGCGGAGCCGTCCGGCAGGGACGACAGCTGGTCCGCCAGGCGCCGCGTCCGGTCGTCCGCCTTCTGGGAGAACACACCCTCGAGGTTGGTGTAGATCCGCCCGTCTCCGCAGGCCAGCATCAGGGTGACCCTGTGGCCCGGATGGATGACAAAGGCGTCTTCGTAGAGCAGCGAGCGCATCATCAATTCCGTCATGCGCCTGTCCTCGTCGCTCTTTTTCACGAATTCCCGGTCGCAGAGCGCCCGTACCACGCTTGAATTGACCAGCCGTATGCCGATCAGGTCCACGTTGCGGGCGGTCAGCTCCACGGTATTGTTGGCCAGGGCGATTCGGGAGAGGGCGGACTGCACGCCGTTGATCTGGGCGGCCTGTATCTGGGTGCGCACGGCGACGCCCGCGAGGATCACCACCACGATAAACCACGTCGCGGCAAAGACCAGCAGGATGCTCGATCGCAGGCTGTCCTTTGCCCGGGTATCGCGATTGAAAAGCCTTCTCATGCCGCACGACCTCTTCCTTCCGGCACCTGGTAACCGATCGGCGCTCCTGCTTGGACAATGCAGGAATACATATATCTTAACACAGCGGCCGCGGCTTTGCAAGCCGGTCCGACCTGTCAATCGCAACTGAGACGCCAAATATGGGGAAAAGACCCCGCGGAGGGCTCGGCGATGAACGGACGCAGCTATCCGCAGCCCCACGACTTGTGCGAGGTATGAGACGTGACTGGAAGGAACCGGTCAATTGAAAAGGGGGGGCTCACAACCCGGTCATCAGCCGCAAGAAGCGGGGCAGGGGATGGGCGCGGTCGAGGCGGTGCCAGGCGCAGGGCACGGCCAGGCCGAGGACCAGCATCGCTCCGGCGGTGACGAACCAGGGCAGGCGGGCGCTGTAGCCGACGGCCTCCGCCAGGTTCTGCGCGCACATCGACAGGATGTAGATCGTGAAGGTCTTGCCCCGGAAGAAGCGGGTCAGGGGGTCGTTCCCGGCGGAGAGCCCCGCCAGCGCCAGCAGCGCCGCCCCGCCGCCCAGCGCGTACCAGCCGGCGGCCAGGGGGGAGGCAGGGCATAGGATCAGGATCAGCGCGAAGGCCGCGAGTCCCGCCGCGCCGACGGCCCGCCCCGCGCGGCCGCGCAGCGGGCAGTCGAGGCCGCGGGTCCGGGCCAGGGCGTGGCCGGCGGCGTAGAAAACCAGGTAGCGCCTCAGCTCCTCCAGGCAGAACAGCGAGGTCAGCCGCACCGGCATGAGGGACAGCGCCAGCAGCGCGACGAGCAGCGCGGACCGCGCCGCGCGGCCCCGCCCCATAAGGGCGTCCAGCACCGGCAGCAGCGACGCGCACAGCAGCAGCGTCGGCAGGAACCACAGGTGGGGCGCGATGCCCTGGCCGTGGGGGTTCAGAAAGGACATCAGCAGCCAGGCGGGGGTGAGCTTCGGCTGGAAGCCCATCAGCCTGGCGGCGACGTAGCGCGGGGCCAGCATCAGCAGGTTGACGCAGAAATAGGGGGTCATCAGGCGCGTAAAGCGCTTCCTCATGTAGGCCGGCCAGCCCGCCTCGCGGTACTTGCCCGCGAAAAGGCCGCTGGTCAGGAAGAAGCAGGCCAGCGCCGGGTACTGTATGGCCTCCAGCAGCGCCAACAGCCCCGCGGAGCCGTCGTACCCGTGGGGGATGCAGTGGTGCAGCACCACCAGCAGCATGGAAAACACCTGGACCCGCTCCACCCATCGGATCCTTTCGCCGTTCGCCGCCTGTTGCATGGCCGTCCCTCCGTTCCCGGCGTCTTTGCCGTGGATCATTTTGATAAAAGCTGTGGATCATTCCGATTTAGAAACAGTATAAGCGATTTGCCCGAAAAATGCAACGCGACGCCACAGAAACAAACCCGGGGCGTTACGCATTCATAATTGAATCTCAGTGGCGGATATCTGTGAAGTATGCTATAATACAATTGGAGGTTAATATATGTATATCCATGTCAAGAGATTTCTGGGCCTCACACTGGCCGCGCTGGCGATCGTCGTGCTGTCGCCGGCAATGCTGTTGATCGCCCTTGTGATAAAGTGCACCTCGCCCGGCCCGGTGCTGTTCAGGCAGAAGCGGGTGGGCAGGGGCAAGTGCTTTTTCACCATCTACAAGTTCCGCACCATGCGCGTGGACGCGCCGAAGGACCAGCCGACGCACCTGCTGGCCTCGCCGGAGGCGTTCATCACCCCGGTGGGCCGGTTCCTGCGCAAGTACAGCCTGGATGAGCTGCCCCAGCTGTTCAATATCGTCAAGGGCGAGATGGCGCTGGTGGGCCCCCGGCCCGCGCTGTGGAACCAGGATGACCTGGTCGCGGCCCGGGACCGTTACGGCGCCAACGGCGTGCGGCCGGGGCTGACCGGCTGGGCGCAGATCAACGGCCGCGACGAGCTCTCCATCCCGGAGAAGGCGCGGCTGGACGGAGAGTACGTGCGGCGCATGAGCCTGGGCTTTGACCTGCGGTGCCTGCTGGGCACCGTGACCAGCGTCGCCCGTGCCGAGGGCGTCGTGGAGGGCAGGCAGCAGCCCGGGAACGGCACGCGTCCCGGGAACGACGAAGCGTCCAAGAAGTGATTTCGGCGAGGAGTACGCTATGAAAAACGCATGGCTGACCGTGGATCTGGAGGAATGGTACCACCTGGACTACCTGAAGCACCTGCCCTGCCGGGAGACCGGCGCGCGGGTGATTCCCCGGATTTTCGATTTTCTGGATATGCTGGATGAGGAGGGCGTGAAGGTCACGTTCTTCTGCGTGGCGGAGATCGCCCGGGAGAACGCGGGCATCCTGCGGGAGATCCTGCGCCGGGGGCACGCCATTGGCTGCCACGGGCTGGACCACGAACTGCTGACCGAAAAGAGCCTGGAGCAGTTCACCGAGGAGACCCGCAGGGCCAAGGACCTCATCGAGGAGGCGGCGCAGCGCCCGGTGACCGGCTACCGGGCCAGCTGCTTCACGATGGAGCGGGACAAGCTGGAGGCGCTGCGCTCGCTGGGCTTCAAGTACGACAGCAGCAAGATCCGCTTTGCCCAGCACCCGCTGTACCGCAACCTGGACCTGACGGGCTTTGAGCAGGTGGACGATTTGGTGTACGCCGAGGACGACTTCACCGAATACGAGATCCCGACGCTGGATTTGGCGCGCTGGTCGCTGCCCATCTCCGGCGGCGGCTACATGCGCCTGTTCCCGTTCTGGCTGCTGCGCATTTTGCTGGGGATGTACGCGAAGAGGCACGAGAACTTCACGATCTACGTGCACCCCTTCGAGCTGACGGGAATGCCGCTGCCGCTGCCGGCGCAGCTGGACGCGAAGAACCGCTTCCGCTGCCTTGTGGGCCGCAGGGGCAACCTGAAGAAGCTGCGGAAGGTGATCCGCTGGCTGAAGAAGCATGGCGCGCGGTTTACCACCCTGGAGGCCGACAGAAGGGAGCGTGGCCTGTCGTGACCCATACCATATTGCTCACCGGCGCCTCCGGGATGCTGGGCAGCCGGGTGGCGCTGGCGCTGTGCGCGCGGGGCCACCGGGTGGTGGGCGTGGACATCGCCCCCGCGAAGGCGGCGCACGACAACTACGTCCACGCCGTCTGCGACCTGACCCGGCCGGACGACGTGGCCCGGGTGTTCGCGGCGCACGCGCCGGACCGGGTGGTCCACCTGGCGGCGCTGGCCCACGTGACCGGCGAGACGGACCTGGGCTGGAACCGATACTTCATGCTGAACGTGCTGGCGAGCCAGCACGTGTTCGAGCAGGCGGCAATGGCGAAGTGCCCCGTGTTCTTCGCCAGCACCGTGGACGTCTACGGAAACCAGGGCGGGGACATCGACGAGGCGATGCAGCCCGCGCCGGTGGGCGGCTACGCCCGCTCCAAGCGCCTCGCGGAGCTTCGGCTGGCGTCGCTGATGGGCGACACGCCCTTCTTCGTCGCCCGGTTCGCCCCGGTGTACACCGAGGAGGACACCCACGACATCCGCAAGCGCTATTATTTGAAATACCCCTCCGTCGCCTTCGTGGTGGGGAAGGGCCTGGAATACGACTTTTTGAACATCGACCGGGTGACGGACGTCGTCGCCCGCTGGGCCGACCGGGACCCCGTGCTCCGGGGCCTGGTGAACTTCAGCGACGACGCCCGCTTCAACTCCGCCCGCATGGTGGAGCAGGAGCGCCGCCAGGGCCGGGCGAAGCACGTGCTGCGCCTGCCGGCGTGGGTCGGCGGCCTGGGCAGGACCGCCGCGCGGCTGTGCCCCGGAACGCTGCGGCTGAAGGTCAACAAGGTGCTGAAGCCCTATCACCTGGGCTCCGCCGCCCGGGAGCGCTTCTTTGCCGGCGGCGATGGCGAACCGCTGCCGATCGACCCGCCGGACCTGCGGGGCGTGCGGGTGCTTCTGCTGGAGGGCTTCGCCCGCCAGAACATGGCGCTGATGCCCGCGCTGAAGGCCCTGGGCTGCCACCTGACCACCTACAACGCCAGCAAGCTGGACGTGGGCTATGCCTCCAGGTATCCGGATGTCAGGCTGGTGCGGTACTGGAACCGGGAGGACGAGGCGGCCTCCTTCGCGGCGCTGATGGAGGTGCTGGAAGAGGGCCACTACGACATCGTGATCCCGATGACGGACTTTTCCGCCACGCTGCTCGCCAACCACATCGACGCGGTGCGCCCGCTGGCCTGGCCCGCGGTGAACCCGCCGGAGGTCTTCCGACGCGCGGCGGACAAGCAGGAGACCATGCGCGCCTGCGCCGAGAGCGGCGTGCCCTGCCCCCATACGCTCTACGACATGGCCAACGCCGACGACATCCTGGCCGCGGGCATGCCCTTCCCGTTCATCATCAAGCCCCGGGTGGGCTACGGCTCCATCGGCTTCCACGTGATCCGGGACGAGGCGCAGCTGCGCGAGGTGTTCGACGGCGCCGTGAAGCGCTTCGGGCCGATGGTGGTGCAGGACTACATCCCCCAGACGGGCACCCAGTACAAGTGCGAGGTGTTTCTGGACGCCGACGGCGCGCCGAAGAGCGCCGTGGTGTTTGACAAGACCCGCTGGTATCCCATCGACGGCGGCTCCACCTGCTGCAGCTGCAGCGTGCACCGGCCGGACATCGCCGCCGATTCCATCAGGCTGCTCCAGGCCATCGGCTGGCGGGGCTATGGCGACGTGGACCTGATCGAGGATCCCCGGGACGGCGTGGCGAAGGTGATGGAGATCAACCCTCGCATCACCGCCAGCGTGAAGGTGTGCTTCGCCGCCGGCGTGGACTTTGCCCGCCAGATCGTGGAGCTGGGCATGGGCCTGCCGGTGACGCCCTTCGAGAATTACCGGGACGGCGTGCGCCTGCGCTACATGCACACGGACCTGCTGTGGTTCCTCCAGTCGCCGGACCGCTTCCGGGCGAAGCCCAGCTGGTTCGACTTCCGGCACACCACCGACCAGATCTTCAATCCCCGCGACCCCTGGCCCTGGTTCACCTACACGGTGCAGGGACTGCGCAAGCGCAAGAGCGAGATGGAGAAGCGGAAAAGATAATACTAATCTCAACCTAAATTGTAACCATCTGTGGGCATCTTTTCCGCCCTACCGTTGTCTCGCTGCGGTCAACGATGCGCTGCATCGCCTTCCTCCGCTCGACTTAGGCAGAGCGAAAAATCTGCTCCGCATCTGGTCACTTTTAGTTTGATCTTAGTATAACCTCTGCGGGGGCCTCCCCGCGCGAAAGGAACGATGGAGCCATGGCTGATGTCACCGCCATTGTGCTGACGAAGAACGAGGAGAAGAACATCGAGCGCTGCCTGAAGTCCGTTCAGGGGCTGTGCCGGCGGATGGTGGTCGTGGATTGCGGCAGCACCGACCGCACGGTGGCCCTGGCCGAGGCCTGCGGCGCGGAGGTGTTCTATCATGAATTTGAATACTACGCCCGCCAGTTCAACTGGGGCATCGACAACACCGGCATCGACACCCGGTGGATCATCCGCATCGACGCCGACGAGCAGTTCCCGCCGGAGCTGTGCGAGGAGATCGAGCGGAACATCGCCCTGCACGACCATGACAGCGTGAACGGCTTCACGCTGGAGGCCACCTATTTCTTCCTCGGGCGGGCCCTGACCCACGGCGCGAAAAAGCGCAAGCTGATGGTGTTCAAGCGGGGCATCGGCCGCATCGAGGACCGCCGCCGGGACGCCCACACGATCCTCTCCGAGGGGGAGAGCGTCTCGCTGAAGCACAACTTCCTGCACTACGACTTCAAGGACCTGGACAACTTCATCGGCCGCTACAACTGGTACGCCACCCGCGAGGCCATGGATTACATGGACTGGAAGCGGGGACGCGTGGACGCCAGCGTGAACGACGCGCAGATCGAGGCGAAGCGGAAGAAGAAGTACGGCGTCTATTACCGCTTTCCCAAGTTCCTGCGGGCGTTTCTGTGGTTCATCGTGAACTATCTGTTCCGGGGCGGCTTTCTGGACGGCAAGGAGGGCTTCATCTACCACGTGCTCTCCTCCTTCTGGTACCGCTTCGTGGTGGACGCGAAGATCTACGAGTACGAGCACGGCAAGGAGTTCGAGCCGCTGAAGGCCTATTGATTTCAGGCCTCCCGGAGGCGGATAGCGGGCTGTGCCCGGGAATAGAATGACGCAGCGCCGCCCAAAGGGGCGGGGGACGGAGGAATGCGGCGATGGGCTTTGTGGAGATTCTCAAGGCGCTCCTGTTTGGCATCGTGGAGGGCGTCACCGAGTGGCTGCCGGTGAGCAGCACCGGCCACATGATCATACTCAACGAGCTGATGCCCCTGAAGGTTTCGGACAGCTTCTACGGCCTGTTTGAGGTGGTCATCCAGCTGGGCGCGATCATGGCAGTGCTGGTGATCTTCTGGGACCAGGTGTGGCCCTTCGGCAGGCGGGACAACCCCGAGCCCGCCGGGGACGGCCTGCTGGCCTGGGTGAAGCTGGACAAGATCATGCTGTGGCTGAAGATCGCCGTGGCCTGCGTGCCCGCGGCAGTGGTGGGCGTGCTGTTCGGGGACGTGTTCGACCGGCTGTTCCACAACTACGTGTGCGTGTCCATCGCGCTGATCGCCTTCGGCGTGGCCTTCATCGTGGTGGAGAACCGGCGCAGGGGCCGTCGCCCCGCCATCCGCAGGCTGGACGCCATCGACTGGCGCACCGCGGCGCTGATCGGCGTGTTCCAGCTGATCGCGGCCGTCTTCCCGGGCACCTCCCGCTCCGGCGCGACCATCGTCGGCGCGCTGATGCTGGGCGTCTCCCGGGCCGTGGCGGTGGAATTCACCTTCTTCCTGGCCATCCCGGTGATGCTGGGCGCGAGCCTGCTGAAGCTGGTGAAGTACGACGGGGGCATCACCCAGGGGGAGTTTGTCCTGCTGGCCGTGGGCATGCTGACGGCCTACGTGGTGTCCGTGGCGGTGATCCGCCGCCTGTTGAACTACATCCGCAAGCACGACTTCAAGCCCTTCGGCTGGTACAGGATCGCGCTGGGCGTCGTGGTGCTGGCGTTCTTCGCGCTTCGCGCCGCGCTGTGACCGCATTCGCCGGATTGCCTGCGGATAGAAGAAGCGCGGAGAATGGCGCTTGAAGATGGCAGGCAGTACTTGTACTCTTTAATTCCTGATTTCTAATTTCTAATTCCTAATTTACAGAGGTGTTTCCATGCCCAAATGGACGGACGAACAGCTGCGCGCCATCGAGGCGCGGGGCAGCAGCATACTCCTCAGCGCGGCGGCGGGCTCCGGCAAGACCACCGTGCTGGTGGAGCGCGTGCTGCGGCTGGTGACCGAGGACGGCGCGGACGTGGACCGCATGCTGGTGGTCACCTTCACCCGCGCGGCGGCCTCGGACATGCGGGCGAAGCTGTCCCGCCGGCTGAACGAGCGGGCGGCGACGGGAGACGCCCGGTGCAGGGACCAGCTGCTGCGCCTCGAACGGGCCAGCATCTCCACCCTGCACGCCTTTTGCGCCGATTTCTTGCGCACCAATTTTGAAAGCGCCGGGGTTGACCCGGCCTTTCGCATATTGGACGACGCCGTGGTGGCTCGCCTGCGGGACGAAGCGATGACCGCGGCCTTGGAGGAGGCCTATGCCGCCGGGAACGACGAACTGCTGGCGCTGGACTACGGCCGGGGCCCCGTCGGGGTGCGGGCCGCGGCGGAGGCGCTGTTCGACCGGATGCAGGAGCGCCCCGACCCCGAGGCGTGGCTGGAGCGGGCCGCGCGGGTGGACGAGGAGGCGCTGCAGGCGTGGCAGGATGAGCTGAAGGCCCAGGCGCGGCGGTCGATCCGGACCGCGCTGGTGCACCTGCGCCACGCGCTGGCGCTGCCGGGTTGTCCGCAAAGTTATGACGGGGCCATCCGAAAGGACATGGCGACGCTGGGAGACATGCTGGCGCTGGAGGACTACGACCAGCTCTACCGCGCACTGGAAGAATACAAGCCCGCCCGGGCTGCCGGCGGCAGGAAGGGCGAGGGCTACGACGAGGAGGCCGCCGAGGCGGTGAAGCGCCTGCGGGACGCCGCGAAGAAGGCACTTGCCGGGGCGAAGCTCACCGAGCTGCCGCTGACCGTCGCCCGGCAGGACGCCCGGGCGCTGGGCGGGCAGGTCGCCACGCTGTCGGCTATCGTCCTCAGGGCCATGGCGCTGTTCGAGGAGGGCAAGGCGGAGCAGTCTGGCCTGACCTACTCGGACCTGGAGCACCGGACCCTGCGTGCACTGTCCAGGCCGGAAACGGCCCGGGCCGTGCGGGAGCGCTACGACTACATCTTCGTGGACGAATACCAGGATACCTCGGATCTGCAGGAAGCGCTGGTGCGCGCCATCTGCCGGCCGGACAACCTGTTCATGGTGGGCGACGTGAAGCAGTCCATCTACCGCTTCCGCCTGGCGGAGCCGAGGCTGTTCCTGGAGAAATACGCGGCCTATGCCCGGGGCGAGGGCGGGCTGCTGCTGCCGCTGACGAGGAACTTCCGTTCCCGGCGGGGCATACTGGACTTCGTGAACCTGGTGTTTGAGCGGGTGATGACCGGCGGCGACGCGGAGATCACCTACGACGCGCTGGCCCGGCTGAACCCCGGCGACCCGGACGCGCCGCTCGCGGAGGCGCCGGACGTGACCCTGCGGCTGATCGACGCCGCCGAAGGCGGCGGAACGGAGGAGGCCGACGAGGACGAGGAGAGCCCGTCCCAGCTGCAGGGCATGGAGCGGGAGGGCCTGCTCATCGCGCGGACCATCCGGAGCATGATGGCCGAAGACCCCACGCTGCGCTACCGGGACTTTGCCATACTGACCCGCAGCAAGGCGTCGGCCTTCGGAGCCATGATGCCGGTGATGCTGGCCCAGGGCATTCCCGCCTATGCCGACGGGCAGACGGGCTATTTCGAGTCCGTGGAGATCGCGTGGCTGCTGTCGATGCTGCGGCTGATCGACAACGGGCGGCTGGACGTGGAGCTGATCGCCATGCTGCGCTCGCCGGTGGCGGGGCTGGACGCCAACGCCCTGGCCCGCGTCCGGGCGGCCTATCGGGCCGTGCCCTTTGTGGACGCGGCGGCGGCTTACGCCCGGGACGCGGACGACGATACCGCCCGGCGGCTGCAGGGGTTCTTCGAGCTGCTGGGCAGCTGGCGGCTGAAGCGCGGCAGCATTGCCCTGGGGCAGTTCGTGCGGATGGTGCTGGACGAGAGCGGCTTCTACGTCTATGCCGGGGCGCTGCCGGGCGGCGCGCAGCGGCAGGCGAACCTGGACCAGTTCGTGGTCAGCGCCTGCGGCTTCGACGACCAGTTTTCCGGCTCGCTGACCCGCTTTTTGCAGTACACCGAGCACCTGAAGCAGAAGGGCGACGGCGACGCGGCCCACCTGCTGGGCGAGAACGACGACGTGGTGCGGATGATGTCCGTGCACAAGAGCAAGGGCCTGGAGTTCCGGGTGGTGTTCGGGGCCCAGCTCTCCAAGGCCTACCGCATCGAAAAGACCAGCGCGCCGCTGGTGGCCCACCGGGACCTGGGCGTGGGCATGAGCTACGTGGACCCACAGCTGCGCACCCGTCGGGTGACGCTGCCCCAGGCGGCCATCATGGCCCGCCAGCGCCGGGAGGACGCCGCCGAGGAGATGCGGATCCTCTACGTGCTGCTGACCCGGGCCCAGGAAAAGCTGGTGCTGGTGGGCACGGTGAAGGACGTGGAACGGTCGATGAAGCGCTGGCAGGCGCTGTGCGCCGCGCCGTTTGCCGCCTCCAGCCACCTGGACCTGATCATGGCGGCCCGCTGTGGCGCGGAGGCCGCGGGGGAGAACCTGCATTCCCGGCTGGAGATCATCCCGGAGGGGGAGATCCGGCCCGGGGAGGGCGAGGCGCAGCAGGCCGCGGGGGAGCTGTTCGACTGGATCATGGAAAAGCCCGAGGACTTCGAAAGCAAAGAACTGGAGCGGCAGATGACCTGGCAGTACCCCGACCCGCTGGCGTCCCACAAGCCGCTGAAGCTGACGGCCTCCGGCCTGCTGAGGGAGATCGAGGGCCCCGAGGAGGTGCCCGCGCTGGTGGAGCGCCCCGCCTTCCTCGCCGAGGACGCGAAGCGGATGACCGGCGCGGAGCGGGGCACGGCCTACCACCGGGCCATGCAGCTGATGGACCTGGAGGCGCTGAAGGGGCTCTCCGGCGCGGCGCTCATCCATAATGTGGAGGCGCAGCTGGACGGCTTTGCCAACCGTCGCCTGATGGAGGACGGCCAGCGACAGGTGGTGGAGGCCCGGCGGCTGGTGCGGTTTCTGGAGAGCGACGTGGGCCTGCGGCTGCGCGCTTCAGAGGAGGTGCGCCGGGAGTGGCCCTTCAACGTGATGCTGCGGGCCCGGGAGGCCCTGACGGCGGAGGAGGCCGGGCGCTTCGGTGACGAGCCGCTACTGGTGCAGGGCACCATCGACTGCTGCTTCGTCGAGGACGGCCAGTGGGTGCTGCTGGACTACAAGACCGATCGCACCGACGACATGGACGCCCTCAGGGCACACTACCAGAAGCAGCTGAACGTCTATGCCCTGGCCCTGGAGCGGATCACCGGCATGCGGGTGAAGCAGCGCACGCTGTGCCTGCTGCACAGCGGGGGAACGCTGGAAGTGTAAAAGAATTGGGAATTGGGAATTAGGAATTGGAATTAATTGAGAACTGGGACATCGAGCGCCCGGAAAACAGCCCGGTGGGCTGGAGGCGACAAGCTTCAGCTTGTCGGTTTTGCCAGGGGCAAAACTGTCGACGGCTCAAATCGTAATTTGAGACGCGGCACCTTTTCAGCAAGATGGGGCCGGTAGGCCCGAAGAATTGAGAATTAATTCGGAAGCGACGTTTTTTAAGATTGACTGACAGTGCTTGATTCTTAAAATTCTCAGGTGCTATAATGGCGGCACCGTGTGGCGATGAGCGCGTTAATCCAGGATATGGATTTGCGCGCTTTTTGATTGGAAGTGTACACGATTAGGGTGTGTTTTCACGTCGGTGGGTTCGGGAGGGACATGCCGGTAATCGCTGCACACAGGGAACAGTGCGTTCCCGCATGGCGGACGGGTGATGCCGCAAGCCGATTTCAAAATCGGAGGAAATCAGACATGGAACAGAAATCCAACGCCTTTCTGGAGACGGAAAAGGTCGGCAGGCTGATGCGCAAATATGCCATCCCCTGCATCATTTCGCTGCTGGTGGCGGCGCTGTACAACATCGTGGACCAGATCTTCATCGCCAACGCCAGCTACCTCGGCTCCTACGGCAACGCGGCGAACACGGTGGTGTTCCCGCTGACGGTGGTGGCGCTGGCCATCGCGGTGATGATCGGCGACGGCTGCTGCGCCTTCGTGAGCATCAGCCTCGGCGCGAACCGGCCCGAGGATGCCCACAAGAGCATCGGCAGCGCGGTGATCCTGTGCGTGGCGGCGAGCCTGGCGCTGACCGCCGTGTACCTGCTGGGCATGGACGGCATACTGACGCTGTTCGGCGGCCGGGTGAACGCGGAGACCTTCCGCCACGCCCGGGAGTATTTCTTCTGGATCGCCCTGGGCGTGCCCTTCTACATGTTCGGCCAGGCCGTGAATCCCATCATCCGCTCGGACGGCAGTCCGCGCTTCGCCATGGTGACCACGGTGCTGGGCGCGGTGGTGAACGTCATCCTGGACCCGCTGTTCATCTTTGGCTTCAAGTGGGGCATGATGGGCGCCGCGGTGGCCACGGTGCTGGGCCAGGTGCTGACCGCCGCGCTGGCGGTGTGGTACCTGTGCCACATGAAGGCCGTGAAGCTGAGCCGGGACAGCTTTCGTGTCCACGGCAGGCTGGTGAAGAGGTACATTCCCCTGGGCGCGTGCAGCTTCCTGGCGCAGATCTCCCTGGTGGCCGCGATGGCCGCCATCAACAACATGCTCCAGAGGTACGGCGCGCTGGACGCGGTCTTCGGCCAGCCGCAGTACGCCCAGATCCCCATGGCGGTGGTGGGCATCGTGATGAAGTTCTTCCAGATCGTCATCTCCATCTCCATCGGCATCGCGGCGGGCTGCATCCCCATCGTGGGCTACAACATCGGCGCGAAGCGCCACGACCGCGCCAGGGAGCTGTTTGACCGGCTGCTGGCGACGGAGGCCGCGGTGGGCCTCGCGGCGCTTGTGATCGTGGAAGTGATGCCGCGCCAGCTGATCGCGGTGTTCGGCGCGGCCAACGAGAGCGCCTACTATACCAGCTTTGCCGTGCGCTCCTTCCGGATTTACCTGTGCATGATGCCGCTGGCGACGGTGAACAAGGGCACCTTCATCTATCTGCAGGCCATGGGCAAGGCGCTGGAGAGCACGGTGCTGTCGATGGTCCGCGAGGTGGTGTTCGGCGTGGGCTTCGCGCTGCTGCTGCCCCGGTTCTTTGGGCTGGACGGCGTGCTGTACTCCATGCCGGTGTCCGACGTGCTGACCTTTGTCATCTCCGTGGCGCTGATCCTGGCTACCCGCCGGAGCCTGGACGCGACCATGGTCGCGGAGGGGCGCGCCGTGACGGCGTGAAGGCACATATTAAAGGCGCTGCAAAAGGCAGCACCGCATAAAATAACAGAGGCAGCACGTTGTGAACTGCCTCTGTTGTTTTATGCTATTCAGAAAAGCCCTGTATCGCCTGACCGGGCCGCGATCAGCCCAGGGGATGGCCCTCGCTGTCGAACAGGGGCAGCTTCTCCAGGTAGATCAGGTCGTCGCGTTCGGTGGCGTCGCCCTCGGCCAGGATGGCCATGCGGCCCACGATGCTGCCGCCGGCGCGATTGACCAACTCCTCCAGGGCGTGCAGGGATTCGCCGGTGGAGATGACGTCGTCCACGATCACCACGCGCTTGCCGTTCATGTAGGCGGCGTCGTTGCCGTCCAGGCAGAGGGTCTGCTGGTGGTCGGTGGTGATGGAGCGCACCTGCACCGTCAGCACGTCGCGCATGTACAGCTTGGGGGACTTCCGGGCCAGCACGTAGCGCTCGTTGCCGCTCATGCGGGCCATCTCGCAGATCAGGGGAATGCCCTTGCTCTCGGCGGTGATCAGCACGTCGTGCTCGGGGCAGCGCTCCAGCAGCTCCCTGGCGCAGGCCGTGGTCAGCTCCGGGTCGCCGAATATGACGAAGGCGCCGATCATCAGCTTGTCGCTGATGGGGCAGAGGGGCAGCTCGCGGTCCAGGCCCGCGATGTTCATCCTGTAGACCATATCGCTCATCTGTATGACACCTCGAATAATCGTATTCTCACCACCAGCTATTGTATCAGCCCGGGGCGGCGTTTGTCAATCGCGGGGAGCGAAAATGTGCGCGGCGAAGGGAAATCCCCAGGCGAAGGCGGCAGAAAAGTGCGCTGGGAGTGTTGCATTCCTGAGAGCGTGTATGTTATAATTTTTACAGTAATGAATTGTTCCGGGAGGAAAAGATATGCCTAAATTTGATACCGATGTCCAGGAACTGAAATATAAGGTTCTGAAGGAGGTCGCCAGGCTCGCGATCAATGACGAGCTGACACCGGAGAATACCCTCGGCATCGCCGAGACGATCATCCCCGACGGCTCCAAGCCCACGATGCGCTGCTGCATCTACAAGGAGCGCGCCATCATCAACCAGCGGGTGAAGCTGGCCCTGGGCGGCAACCCCCGCAACCCCAACGTGGTGGAGGTGCTTCCCATCGCCTGCGACGAGTGTCCCGTGGACGGCATTACCGTCACCCAGGCCTGCCGCGGCTGCATCGCCCACAACTGCATGAACGCATGCCCGAAGAACGCCATCACCATCGTCAACCGCCACGCCACCATCGACAAGACGAAGTGCGTGGAGTGCGGGCGCTGCGCGGCGGCCTGCTCCTACGGCGCGATCCTGAAGCTGGAGCGCCCCTGCATCAAGGCCTGCAAGATGAAGGCCATCAGCATCGACCCCGACACCCAGAAGGCGGCCATCACGCTGAACAAGTGCGTGTCCTGCGGCGCGTGCGTGTACCAGTGCCCCTTCGGCGCGATTTCCGACAAGTCCTTCCTGACCAAGGCCATCTCCATCATTCGCGGCTCCTTTGGCAACAAGGTGTACCACACCTACGCCGTGGTGGCGCCCTCCATCGGCGCGCAGTACGCCGACATCAGCACCGACCAGGTGTATGAGGCCATCCTGAAGCTGGGCTTCTACCGGGTGGAGGAGGCCGCCTGGGGCGCGGACGCCGTGGCCTACCACGAGGCGAAGGAGCTGGTGGAGGAGGGCTTCCTCACGTCCTCCTGCTGCCCGGCCTTCGTGAGCCTGGTGGAGAAGAACTATCCCTCGCTGGCCGGGAACGTGTCCCACAACCCCTCGCCGATGGCGATGATGGCGCTGCAGATCCGCAAGAAGGACCCCACCGCCGAGATCGTGTTCATCGGGCCCTGCATCGCCAAGAAGTACGAGACCCTGTACACCCGCACCAAGAGCGCCGTGAGCTGCTCCATCACCTTCGAGGAGATGCAGGCCTGGATCGACGCCGCCGGCATCGACCTGAAGTCGCTGAAGGGCGTGCAGCTGACCAACTCCTCCTCCTTCGGCCGCGGCTTCGCCCGCTGCGGCGGCCTGGCCGACGCCGTGGCCGAGGCCATCAAGGAGATGGACGGCGCGGAGGGCTTCCAGCTCCAGGCGGTGTCCTGCAACGGCCTGGCGGAGTGCAACGCCGCGCTGCTCAGAAAGAGCAAGGGCGTGCTTCAGGAGAACTTCATCGAGGGCATGGCCTGCGACGGCGGCTGCATCGGCGGCCCCGCCTGCCTGAGCCACAGCGCCAAGAACCGCATGCAGTTCACCAAGTACGAAAAGCAGGAAAAGGAGCGCACCATCACCTCTGCGCTGGGCGAGTTCGACAAAAAATAAAGCAACCGATGTCATCGGTTGCCTGGGATCGGGGTCGCGCCGTAAAACGGCGCGGCCCCGATCTGTATTTTGGCGGCTGCACGCGGGGAAGGCGTCGCCCCGCGAAGCGCATTTTCCACTATATAAAGATGACGAGGTATGGCCTCATCGGGCCGGAGCCTGTGCGTCAGTCCCCGGCGACGGTGACCGCGCAGGCGTCCTCGAACCGGCCGGCGGAGGCGATGATCGCGCATTCGCCCGGGCCGACGGCGGTGGCGAGGCCGTTCCCGTCCACCGTGGCCACCGTTTCGTCGGTGCTGCGCCAGGAGACCGCCAGGTCGTCGGCGTAGGACGGGATCACGTCGGCGGTCAGCCGCAGGGTCTCCCCGGGGGAGAGGGTGGCCTCCAGGGGGGTGATCTCCACGTTCACCACGTCCTGTACGGAGAGGGAGATCATCTCCACCTCGTATTCCATCGGGGCAGGGGAACCGTCCGGGCGCGTGAGGCCGTCCACCCGCACCGTCCAGCGCTGGTTCTGCTGGTAGTCGGTAAAGCCCGTGCCGGTGAAGTCCGGCCGGAAGATCAGGCAGGGACCCGCGCCGTAGCCCTCCAGGTTCAGGGCGCACCAGCCGTCGCCGTCGCCCTCGGCGGGGTCGAAGCGGAAGGTCAGGCCGCTGGCCTCGGAAAGGGTCACCTGGGGGCGGAGGTCGGTCATGTCGTAGGCCTCCGGGTTCAGGACCACGGACCAGGCCAGGTGGTCGTGGATCAGCTCCGCGGGGAAGGCCCCGGCGGCTGGCCAGCGGACGCTGTTCCATTCGGCCCCGGGATTGCCGAGGTCGTGGGCGTACATCACCACGTAGCTCATGCCGGATTCGGCGTTGGCCAGGCCAAAGCCGGTGGCGGCCATCAGCGGGTTCAGCGCCCAGCGGCGGTGGCCCAGGTTGGCCAGGTTGGCGTCGCCGTCGTCCCGGAGAAAGTACTCGACGCCCTCCCGGAGGATGGTGTCCCGCATCCAGTTGAAGCGGGCGATGTTGCCGGAGGTGGTGGCGATGTGGGCGGAGTCGTAGAAATTCCGGTCCATGTCCGCAGGCCGGGGCGCGTTGTGGTCCACGTAGTCCAGCGCCGCCAGCAGCACCGCGCCGTGCTGGCACTGGTAGTCGTAGATGGTGCTCTCCACCACCGGCGCAAGCCCCGCCAGCCAGCGGGCGAAGTTCAGGTAGCTGAGGGCCGTCGCCGCCGCGTCCTCCGTCAGCGCGCCGGGAGCGTAGGGCGCGCTGACCACGGGCGCCTCGGCGTAGGGCGACCCCGCCTGCCCGGAGGCGGCTTCGGCGTAGGCCGCGCGGACCTCCTGCCGGGTGTGGGCACAGGCGGCGGGGGAGAGGGCCAGCAGCAGGGCCGGAAGGGCGCGATTGGGGCGGAAGGCGTGCATCATGGACGGAACTCCTTGACGTCTGTCGGGACGGCGGCGATCGCGTTTGGCCCACAGACGCAGATTTTTAACGCAATATAAGGTAAATTCACCGCAAATTGAAAAAATCCTTCCCAAAGGGGCTTTTCAAATCGACGCTTTTCTGTTAAAATGAATATACTATGGCAAATAAGCGCGTATAGGGTCAAACAATCCGTTGCGCTTGTGCGCGCAGTAAAAATAATACAGGGGGAATTCACATGAAAGATTATCAGGCCAAGAATATCCGCAACCTGACCATCGTGGGTCATGGCAGCGTGGGCAAGACCACGCTGGCCGAGGCGCTGCTGTTCAGCGCCGGAGCGATCGATCGCCAGGGCCGCGTCGAAGACGGCCAGGCCACCATGGACTACGATCCGGAAGAGACCAAGCGCCACATCTCCATCTCCGCCGCCATGGCGCCGCTGGAGTGGAAGGACAAGAAGGTCAATCTGGTGGATATTCCCGGCTACTTTGATTTCGCGGGCGAGCAGGTTGGCCCGATGAACGTGTGCGAAGGCGCGCTGATCGTCGTGGGCGCCGTGTCCGGCCTGGATGTCGGCGCGGAGAAGGCCTGGGCCATGTGCGACAAGACCCACTCCTCCCGCATGATCGTCATCAACAAGATGGACCAGGAGAACGCCAACTTCACCAAGGCGCTGGGCACCAT
The DNA here is from genome assembly GCA_030530315.1 of Clostridia bacterium. Lineage (GTDB taxonomy): Bacteria > Bacillota > Clostridia > Christensenellales > Aristaeellaceae > UBA2862. The sequence goes on from JAUMVG010000001.1 coordinate 165,938, forward strand.
CACCGATAAGTACGGCAGCCACATCGCGCCCATCGAGCTGCCCATCATCGAGGGCGGCAAGTTCGCGGGCGTGGTCTGCGTGCTGGAGAACAAGGCGTTCACCGGCGAGGGCAAGACCCTGAAGGCCATCGACATCCCCGCCAGCATGGCCGACGAGGTGGAGAAGGCCCGCGAAGCCATCATGGAAGCCGCGGCCGGCGCCGAGGACGAGCTGATGGAGAAGTACTTCGAGGAAGGCGAGCTCTCCCCCGAAGAGATGATGCACGGCCTGCGCCAGGGCATCGTGGACGGCACCGTGGTTCCCGTGGTGTGCTGCTCCAGCCTGACCCGCATCGGCATGGCCAAGCTGCTGGACAACATCATCGACCTGATGCCCTCCCCGGCCGGCCGGGTGCTCGAGGGCGTGAACCCGAAGAACGGCGAGACCGTCGAGCGCGTGTGCGCCGACGACCAGCCCTTCTCCGCCCGCGTGTTCAAGACCATGGCTGACCCCTTCGTGGGCAAGCTGAGCCTGCTGAAGATCACCTCCGGCACGCTGGATAGCAGCACCGCGCTGTACAACGTGAACGCCGAGAAGTCCGAGAAGCCCGGCACCATCTACATCCTGAAGGGCAAGCAGCAGAGCACCACCCAGAAGGTGTGCGCGGGCGACCTGTGCGCGCTGGCCAAGCTGCAGTCCCTGGCTACCGGCCACACCCTGTGCGACGCCAACAACCCCGTGCAGTTCCCGGATATGGAGTTCCCGGCCCCCAACATCTCCAAGGCCGTGTACGCCAAGAAGGCCGGTGAGGAAGACAAGATCTTCTCCGGTCTGGCCCGCCTGATGGAGGAGGATCCCACCATCCGCGTAGAGAAGAACGTTGAGACCGCCGAGTCCGTGCTGAGCGGCATCGGCGAGATGTCCATCGACGTGGTGGCCGCGAAGCTGGCCTCCAAGTTCAAGGTGGAGTGCGACCTGCGCGATCCCAAGATCCCGTACCGCGAGTCCATCCGCAAGCCCATCGACGTCCAGGGACGCCACAAGAAGCAGTCCGGCGGCCACGGCCAGTTCGGCGACGTCAAGATCCGCTTCCGTCCCAACGAGGACCCGAACGACACCGAGTTCCACTTTGTTGACAGCGTCGTGGGCGGCACCGTCCCGCGCCAGTACATCCCGGCCGTTGAAAAGGGCCTGATCGAGAACATCCGCCACGGCGTGCTGGCCGGCTTCCCCGTTGTGGGCCTGACCGCTGAGTTGTACGACGGCGGCTACCATCCGGTCGACTCTTCTGAAATGGCGTTCAAGACCGCCGCGCGCCTGGCCTTCAAGCAGCTGACCACCGCGTCCCCGGTCCTGCTCGAGCCCATCTACCACGTGGAAGTGGATGTGCCCGACGCCAATGTGGGCGACATCTACGGCGACATCAGCAAGCGCCGCGGCCGCATCCTCGGCTCCGAGAAGGTGGGCGAGCTCCAGCGCGTCGTCGGCGAAGCCCCGCTGTCCGAGATGTTCAAGTATGCCACTGACCTGCGTTCCATGACCCAGGGCCGCGGCTCCTTCACCATGAAGTTTGAGCGCTATGAGGAGGTTCCCGCCAACGAGGCCAAGAAGGTCATCGACGCCTACAAGGCCGAGGAGGAAGACGACGATTAATTCGCCGCTTCCCGTTGAGCAGTATTTGCAAAACCACAGCCCCTTCGATCGTCATTCGGTCGAAGGGGCTTTTCATATCTCGCTGCACCGCGATTTTAACGCAGTTCGCGCCGCCAGCCGGGTTGACGATCCAGCGGCGTGATGCTATAATTGTTGACGTGTTAACGGTGAACGTGTTAACGAATTTTCGCCGGTGTGCAAGGAGGAAGCGGAATGGATTCTCAGCAGCGCGAACGCGCCGAGAGGATACGGGAGAGTATAGACGCGCTGATCCGCACGATGCGGCTGCACCACCGCATCGTCGAGCGGCGGGTCGACGGCATGGGGGTGCACCACAGCCAGCACCGCATGCTGATGAAGCTGTCCGCGCTGGGCACCAGCGCCAGCCAGAAGGACATCGCCGACGCCATGGACGTCAGCCCGGCCTGCGTGGCCCGGACGCTGAAGCACCTGAGCGCGGAGGGGCTGATCGAAAAGACCGAAGGCACCGACGGGCGCTGCAACGCCGTCAGCCTGCGGCCCGAGGGGCAGAAGCTGGTGCGGGATTCCATCGAGCTGTTCATCCAGATCGGCACGGACATGTTCGAAGGCATCTCCGATGAGGAACTCACGGCGCTCTGCGGCACGCTGGGCCGCATTCTGGATAACCTGGGCCGAATGGAGCGGCGCGACGCCGCCCCCGAAACGGAAAGGAGGCTGTAACGGCCGATGAAATGGAGCAAATACGTCAAGCCCTACCTGAAATACTTTATCCTCGGCCCGCTGTGCATGATCGTGGAGGTGCTGGGCGAGATCGTCATGCCCCGGCTCTATTCCCAGATCCTGAACGTGGGCGTGGAGACCCACAACGTGGGCTATATCGTCGTCACCTGCCTGCTGATGATCCTCACCGCCGTGCTGATGATGGGCGGCGGCGTGGGCGGGGCCTACTTCGGCGCGAAGGCGGCGGTGAACTTCGCCTCTGACCTGCGCAGGGATGTCTACGGCAAGGTGCAGCAGTTCTCCTTCGCCAACATCGACAAATACTCCACCGGCTCGCTGGTCACCCGCCTGACCAACGACATCACCCAGCTGCAGAACTTCGTGAACATGATGCTGCGCATGTTCCTGCGGGCGCCCGGCATGCTGATCGGCGCGCTGATCATGGCCATCGCCATGAATCCGGAGCTGGCGCGGGTGCTCGCGGTCACGATCCCGGTGCTGCTGGTGGTGGAATTCCTGGTGATCCGCACCGGCTTCCCCCGGTTCACCGCCATGCAGGAGAAGATCGACAAGCTGAACTCCCGCATCCAGGAGAGCCTGACCAACATCCGCGTGGTGAAGTCCTTCGTGCGGGAGGACTTCGAGGAGGAGAAGTTCCGCGAGTCCAACGCCGACTTGAAGAACGCCGCCCTGCGGGCGTTGAACGTGGTCATCTTCATGATGCCCATCATGATGCTGCTGATGAACCTCACCTCCCTGGCGGTGGTGTGGTTCGGCGGCAACCAGGTGATCGGGGGCAAGATGCTGGTGGGCGATTTCTCCGCCTTCCTGACCTACATCACCCAGATCCTGATGTCCCTGATGATGCTCTCCATGCTGTTCATGAACAGCTCCCGCGCCCTGGCCTCCAGCCGCCGCGTGAAGGAGGTCATGCTGGAGAAGGTGGACCTGAACGACGAGAACGCCGCCCGCAGGGAGGCCCGCGTGGAGCGCGGCGACATCGAGTTCAGAAACGTGTCCTTCCGCTACTACAAGAACTCTGAAAACCGCGTGCTAGCCGACATCAACCTGAAGATCAATGCCGGCGAGACGGTGGGCATCATCGGCTCCACCGGCTGCGGCAAGAGCACCCTGGTGTCCATGATCCCGCGACTGTACGACGTGGATGAGGGCCAGGTGCTGGTGGACGGCATCGACGTGCGGGACTACAGCCTCTATCACCTGCGCGAGGGCGTGGGCATGGTGCTGCAGAAGAACGTGCTGTTCTCCGGCTCCATTGCCGACAACCTGCGCTGGGGCGACGCGGAGGCCACCGAGGCTGAGATGGCCGAGGCGGCGAGGAGCGCCCAGGCGGACGGCTTCATCCGCAGCTTTGCCGACGGCTATGAGACCGAGCTGGAGCAGGGCGGCGTGAACGTGTCCGGCGGCCAGAAGCAGCGCCTGTGCATCGCCCGCGCGCTGCTGAAGCACCCGAAGATACTGATCCTGGACGACTCCACCAGCGCCGTGGACACCGCCACCGAGACGTCCATCCGCAGGGCCTTCCGCAACGAGCTGAAGGATTCCACGAAGCTGATCATCGCCCAGCGCATCTCCTCCGTGCAGGAGGCGGACAAGATCATCGTGATGGACGACGGCGCGATCACCGGCGTGGGCACCCACGACGAGCTGCTGGCGCACAACCGCGAGTACCAGGAGATCTACCACTCCCAGGTGCGGGGCGACGCGCCTGCCGGGACCGATCCCGCCAAGGCGGGCGGAAAGGAGGCGGAATAATGGCACGGACACTGGAACAGCTGCAAAAGCAGTACAACAGCGCCGCAGCCCCCTCCGGCCGCGGCCCGATGGCGGCCACCAACAACTTCAAGGGCAAGCCGAAGCATTCCCGGGAGACGGTTGGCCGCATCCTGGGCTACATCAGCCAGTACAAGTTCCGCCTGGTGCTGGTGTTCCTGTGCATGCTGATGAGCACCGCCGCGAGCCTCGCGGGCGGCTATGTGCTGCGCCCGGTGATCAACAACATCGCCAACGCGGAAACCCCCGCCGCCGACCGGGTGGCATACCTGGCCATGATGATCGGCGTGATGGTGGGCATCTATCTGGTCGCCGTGCTGGGCACATGGCTTCAGAGCAAGCTGATGATCGGGGTTTCCCGCAGCGCCATCCAGAGCATCCGCAACGACCTGTTCACCAAGGTGGAGCAGCTGCCGCTGCGCTTCCACGACAATGAGACCACCGGCGACCTGATGAGCCGCTTTACCAACGATGTGGACAACATCGGCATGATGCTGGACCAGTCGCTGATGAGCATGGTTTCCGGCATCATCAACCTGGTGGGCACGCTGGTGATGATGATCTACACCAACATCTGGCTGACGCTGATCACGCTGGTGTTCATACCGATCTTCGCCTTCGGCGGCCGGGTCCTCATCAACAAGAGCCGCAAGTACTATTCCGCCCAGCAGGCCGCCCTCGGCGCGGTGAACGGCTACATCGAAGAGACCGTGGCCGGCCAGAAGGTGGTCAAGGTGTTCAACCACGAGGCCGAGTGCGAGGAGGAGTTCGGGGAACTGAACGACGATCTGCGCGGCAAGCAGCAGAATGCCATGTTCTTCGGCGGCATCATGGGTCCCGTCATGGGCAACACTACCCAGATCAGCTACGCGCTGACCGCCGGCATCGGCGGCGTGCTGTGCGCCCTGGGGCGGTTCGACGTGGGCGGCCTGGCGATATTCGTCAACTACGCCCGCCAGTTCTCCCGCCCGATCAACGAGATCTCCCAGCAGATGGCCACGATCTTCTCCGCCCTGGCCGGCGCGGAGCGCGTGTTCAACCTGATGGACCGCGAGCCGGAGGCCGCGGACGCCGACGACGCCGTGATGCCCGAAAAGCTGGCCGGTCACGTGGTGCTGGACGACGTCACCTTCGGCTACGTGCCGGAGAAGACCGTGCTGAAGCACATCAGCCTGTACGCCAAGCCGGGCCAGAAGATCGCCTTCGTGGGCTCCACCGGCGCGGGCAAGACCACCATCACCAACCTGCTGAACCGGTTCTACGACATCGACTCCGGCAAAATCACCATCGACGGCATCGACATCCAGAAGCTGCCCAGGGACTACCTGCGGCGGAACATCGCCATGGTGCTCCAGGACACCCACCTGTTCACCGGCACCGTGATGGAGAACATCCGTTACGGCCGCCTGGACGCCACGGACGAGGAGGTCATCGCCGCGGCCAGGACCGCCAGCGCTGACAGCTTCATCCGCCGCCTGTCCGACGGCTACGACACGATGATCGAGGGCGACGGCGCCAACCTGTCCCAGGGACAGCGGCAGCTGCTGAACATCGCTCGCGCGGCCCTGAGCAAGGCGCCGATCCTGGTGCTGGACGAGGCCACGTCCTCCGTCGATACCCGCACCGAGCGCCACATCGAGCAGGGCATGGATACGCTGATGAAGGATCGGACCACCTTTGTCATCGCCCACCGCCTGTCCACCGTCCGCAACGCCGACGCCATCATGGTGCTGGAGAACGGCGAGATCATCGAGCGCGGCGACCACGACGACCTGCTGGCCATGAAGGGCAGGTATTACGAGCTGTACACCGGAAAGAGCGAGCTGACCTGACGGGAGGAATCGGAGAGGAGGCCGGCCATGGACCTGCACGACTACCGGGATGTGGCGGAGAACTACGACGCCTATCTGGACGCGATGACCAGCGAGCATGACAATTATGAAGGCTTCCAGGACTTCTACCTCGATCTGGCCCGGGCCCATGCCAGGCCGGAACGCTGGATGTGGCCTGCGGCACCGGCGCGGTGCTGCTGCCCCTCCTGCAGGCGGGCCTTGACGCCGAGGGCACCGACATTTCCGAGGCCATGTGCGACGTGACCCGCAGGAAGGCCGAGGCGCTGGGCCTCCATCCCCGCGTCTTTACCGCCAACATGACGGACTTGCGTCCCGGTCGCCGGTATTCCCTCATCGTCATTGCCAGAAGCGGATTCATGCACCTGTTGACGCCCCAGGACCAGCGAAAGGCGCTGGTGAGCATGCGGGACTGCCTGACAGAGGACAGGCTGCTGACGCTGAACACCTTTGCGCCGCACCCGGTTTTCCAGGCCCGGCAGATGCGCACCGGCACGGAGGATTACACCTTCCGGCTGGAGTACACCAACCGCGACGGTCGGCGCGAACGGATCTACAACGCGATCACCTACGACCCCAGGAAACAGCTGATGTACGGCAACTGGAAGTTCGAGACCCTTGACGAAGCGGGCAGGGTGATCGCCGAGCGCGTTCGCCCGCTGAAGATGCGCCAGACCTACAGGCAGGAGATGCTGTACCTGATCGAACTCTGCGGCCTGGAGGTGGTCGACCTCTTCGGCGACTACCACGGCAGCCGGGAGGATACCGGACGGTACGTCTGGGTGCTGCGCAGGAAGTAAACAAGAACCCTTATCTACGATTTGAGCCCCCGCATCGTGTATGCGGGGGCTTTCCTGTGCATTCGTCAGTTCAGCGTGGTCATGGTTGCGCCGCAGCGGGGGCAGAGGGTGCTGTCTCCGGCGCAGGTGGTGCCACAGTTGGAACACTGGCGCATCCGGGCGGGCCGCACCGGGTTGACCGGGCCGCAGCTGTAGCAGCCGCCGGTGGCCGCGGTGGCGGTGCCGTCCGTGGAGGCGTCCGACACCTGCTCGAAGGCGCAGGAGGACTGGGGGAAGAGCGGCAGCGAGAAAAATTCGTCGCAAATCTGCTCGGCGAATTCCTCGCAGGGCGGGACCTGGCAGAAGCCGTAGGTGGGGATCAGGATGTCCACCTCGGCCAGCACCTTCAGCACGACGGTGACGCACACGGTGATGTCGAAGGCGCAGTTGCCGATGTAAGAGCCGGAGACGCAAATCGCGCTCACGAGGCTTTCCAGGGTGAAGGGGATGATGGAGTCGTCGGGGATGCAGAGCAGGATGTCCTTGTCCACCTTGACCACGGTCTGGCCCATCCACTCCTGGCAGCGCTGGTCCAAGAACAGTACGTCCAGCGGCACGTCCACAGTGCAGCGCACCCGGGCAAACTGGGGACGGTCGCTCATGCGCTCGATGGACAAGTTGGAGATGCGGCCCGCCGTGGTGGAAGACCGGCAGCTCTCAAACGTCCAGGCGCCATAGGGGCGGGGAAGCGGGCCGGGGGCGTTTTCGGCGTTCTCCACGGCCTCCTGGTGGGTGATGCCGATGCCGCTGGGCGGGCAGTCGCAATTGCAGCGGTTGCCCTCGCAGTCGCAGGAGCAGGGGCGGTTGCCGGTGCCCAGGCAGTCGGAGCCGGGGAGAACGGGCACGATGTTTTCGATGACGACGCGCTCGTCGTCCAACTGCTCCTGCTGCATGCAGCTGTCGTAGATGTTCTTCACCTGCACGCACACGCGCTGGTTCAGGCCGGAGAGGATGTTCCCGTTGACCATGCCGGGACAGGCCTGGGAGTTCGCGTTTTTGTAGCTGTAGAATGACATGTTCATTCCTCCTCGTCGATCGGGATGCGGGCCCGTCGGGTCCACAGTGCATCCTATGCCGGGGGAGAAAAAGCGTGCGCCGGGAAAGAACTGAAGGACTTGATATACACCATAAGTGCATATATTACGAAATTATGTTTAATTTCACTTGAATTATGATGATAATATGCAATAAAGACTTGATTTTGAAATAATATTGTAATATAATGGAGTCAATTCAAGTTCCTTTGGAGGCACCCCATGAAGCTCACTCGAACGATTCGACGGATTCTGGCAACGATGTTACTCTGCGCGCTAGCGATGAACGGCGCGTCGATAGCGGTGGCGGAGACCGCCACGGTATATGCCGCTGTGGACGGCGCGAAGGTCTATGATTCAAAGGGCGAGGTGGTCGGCACGCTGCCCGTGAACACGGCGGTGACGCTGACCGGCGTGAAGGGCAAGGTGTGCCGGGTCGAGAAGGACGGCAGATCGGCCTATATGCTCAAGTCCGAGCTGAGCAGGAGCACCGTCGCCCAGCCGGAGGCGCAGCAGGAGAACGACGATGGAAAGAGCGTCACCGCCTACGCCAGGCGGGACGGCGCGAAGGTCTACAATGCCGACGGCGCAACCCTGGCGACGCTGCCCCTGAACGCCGAGGTGACCGTCACGGCAGTGAAGGGCAAGGCCTGCCGGGTGACCGTGGACGGGAAGACCGGCTACATGAAGAAGGGCGACCTCTCCGCCTCCAAGGTGGAACGGCAGGGCAGGAGCGTCGCGGCCTACGTGGCCAGGGAAGGCGCGAAGCTGTACGGTGAAAGCGGCGAGACGCTGACGACGCTGAGCGTGAACGCCGAGGTGGCCGTGACGGCGGTGAAGGGCAAGGCCTGCCGGGTGACCGTCGGCGGAAGGACCGGCTACATGAAGAAGTCGGACCTGTCCAAGGACCTGACGGACATCGTGGTGCCGGAGACGGAGAGCGTCTCCTACGGGGATTCCACCGTGAGGCCCGCCCGGGGCACGGCGACGGAGATGGATTGGTGGACCAGCGACATCCAGCAGATCTTCGCCCGGGGTGTCGTGGCCCAGATCACCGATGTGGAGACGGGCATCTCCTGGCGGGAACAGCGCCGGGGCGGCACAAACCACGCCGACTGCCAGCCGCTGACGGCGGCGGACACCGCGGCCATGAAGAAGGCCTGCGGCAGCTGGTCCTGGAACCGCCGGGCGATCTTCGTGACCATCAACGGGGTGAACTATGCCGCGTCCATGAACTGCATGCCCCACGGCAGCGGCGCCATCGCGGACAACAACTTCAACGGGCACCACTGCATCCACTTCACCAACAGCCGCACCCATGGCAGCAACAAGGTCTGTCCCCAGCACCAGGCGGCCATCAAGAAGGCCGCGGCGGCGACGCTGCGGTGAGAGTTTAGAGTTAAGAGTTTAGAGTTTAGAGTTAAGTTGGCGTGGGGCGGGTTCAGACGCGAGGACGATCCTGTGGAATTGCAGATGTTTCAAAGCAGGCGGACTGCCTCCATTCTTCGGCATCCTATATCTCAACTCTAAACTCTAAACTCTCCACTCTGCACAGCAAGAGCCGCCTGCGCATTCGGCGCAGGCGGCTCTTGCTGTTTGGGTCATTCCCCGGCCAGCGGCCGCGCGATGGGGGCGTTGTCCGGGGTGAGGGGGACGGGATGGACCCGTTCGCCGCAGTGGGGGCAGAGGTACTCCGCGTCGTCGGCGTCCTTGAGGGAGGTGAAGAACATCCGCTTGCACTCGGGGCACAGGTTGCCCGCCAGGGATTCGTCCTCGGACTTTGCGGCGGGGTGCAGCAGGTGGAGCCGGTCCTCGCCGCCGTCGAACACGTCGTCGAAGTCCTCGTCGTCATCCTCGTCCTCGTCGCCGAAGAAGTCATCCAGGTCGCCGTGCTCGCTCTCCAGCTGGGTCAGGTCCTCGTCGATGCTCTCCACGTAGTCGTTCAGGTCCTCCAGGAGCTCGTCCGCGGCCTCCACGCGGTCGCTGAGGTCGCCCAGCAGGTCCACGATGCCCGCCAGCAGCTTGCCGTTGGCGCCGTCCGCCTTGAAATCCATGCCCTCCATCAGGCCCTTGAGAAAGCCGACCTTCTTGCCGAGATTCTCCATGTCTGCACCTCCTGTTCGTCCGGGCACGGGCCCGGGAATGCTTTCAATAGGATACCACAAGGCCGATGGCGTTGCTCCATCGGCCTGCAGTGGCAATTGCGCTTTTGAATTATGCGCGGCCCAGGTATTCGCCGCCGTCGCGGGTGTCGATCTTCAGCACCTCGCCGTTCTCGATGAACAGCGGCACCTGCAGCACCAGGCCGGTCTCGAAGGTGGCGGGCTTGGTGGTGTTCGCGGCGGTATCGCCCTTGAAGCCGGGCTCGGTGTTGGTGACCTGCAGCTCCACGAAGTTCGGGGGCAGCACGCTGAAGGGCGCGCCCTTGAAGAAGCGGACGGTCACGTTGGTGTTCTCCTTCACGAAGGGCATGGCGTCCTCGACCTGCTCATGGGTCAGGGCCAGGTCGTCGAAGGTCTCCAGGTCCATGAAGTGATAGAAGTCGCCGTCGTTGTAGGTGTACTGCATCTCCTTGGTCTCGATATAGGCCTTGGGGAACTTTTCGGTGGGGTTAAAGGTGCGCTCGATCACGGAGCCGGTGACGACGTTCTTGATCTTGGTGCGCACAAAGGCCGCGCCTTTGCCGGGCTTGACATGCAGGAAGGACACGATGGTCCAAACGCCGTTGTCCATTTCAAAGGTGACGCCGTTTCTGAAATCGCTTGCGTTGATCATGGGGAATGTGCCTCCTCAATTAAGTAGTTCTTTGTTGCGCGGCTACAGCTCGATCAGATGCTTTGGCGCGGCGATGGTGTTGATCACGCCGTCCGCAGTCATAATCACCGTATCTTCGATCCGGCATCCGCCCAAACCGGGGATATATACGCCGGGCTCCACCGTGACCACATGGCCGCACTTCAAAACGGCCGTGTTGCCGGAGCTCACCCGGGGCTGCTCATGGATGAATAGGCCGACGCCGTGGCCCAGGCTGTGCCCGAAGGCGCCGGGATAGCGGGCGTCGATGTAATCGCGGGCGACCTTGTCGATCTCGCCGCAGGTCTTGCCCACGGCCAGAGCGTCCAGGCCCATCTGCTGGGCGGTCTGCACCGTCTCGTAGATGGCGCGCAGTTCGGGGCCGATCTTGCCGAAGCCCACCGTGCGGGTCATGTCCGAGCGATAGCCGTCCACCGTGGCGCCGAAGTCCAGCGTCAGAAGCTCGCCGTTTTCGATGACGTGGTCGGAGGGAGTGGCGTGGGGAAGCGCGCCGTTCAGGCCCGCCGCCGCGATGGTGTCAAAGGCGACGCCCTCGCTGCCCAGCTCCAGCATCTCAAACTCCAGCATCCGCTGGACCTGCTTCTCCGTCATGCCCGCGTGGATGCGGGGCAGCAGGTTGACGAAGGCGTCGCTGGCGATGGCCGCCGCCCGCCGGATGGAGGCGAGTTCCGCTTCGTCCTTGATCTCCCGCAGCGATTCCGGCAGGCCGGCGAGGGGAATCAGTTCCGCCTCGGGCGCCGCTTCCGCCAGGGCGCGGTAGTCGTCATAGGTGAGGTAGTCGGTCTCCACGGCCACGGTCCTGGCGTTGTGGCCGCGGATCAGGCTCGCCAGCAGGGTCGGATAGCTGCGGCCGCTCTTGACCTCCACCAGCGACCAGTCCGGGGACTGGCGGCGCATCTGCTCGTAGTAGCGGAAGTCGGTCAGCAGCGCGTGGGCGTCCTTCGTGATGAACAGGCAGCCCTCGCCGGTATAGCCGGCCAGCCAGCGCAGGTTTTCCGGCCGATGGATGATGGCCGCGTCCGCCTGCAGGGCGTTCAAAAACGCCTCAAGATGGTTCAAGTCGTTCACCTTCCAAGTGTTTGCTGTCCTCCGCGCGGGTATGCGCGGGGACGAAAAGACTCATTCTCTCCCCATTATAGCACATCCTGAGGCGAATTGCCATAGGAAAATGTTATTTTATCGGAAGAAACGACCGGTTCGGCGCGATCCGATGGGCGCGATCCGCTGTCCGGCGCGAGGGGATGGCCTACCACAGCGGCCTGCGGTATTCCTCCTCCAGCGCGGCCCACCTCTCCAGGAAGGCGTCGCCCTCCGGGTCCCGGGCGATGAGGCGCAGGGCGTCCCGGACGGCGCGGACGAAGTTCGGGTCCAGGCCGCCGATGCCGCTGCGCACCAGCGGACACATGGCCCGAGCCCGGGCATCCATACGCACCGTCCACCGCCCGCTCTTGCCCCGGACCGGCGTCAGCGGGAATATGCGGCAGGCCAGGGGCCGGAGGTCCCGGTCGCAGGGGCCCTCGCAGGTCAGCATCGGAGCAAAGGGGGCGGGGTCGACGCGGCCCCAGCCGCAGCCGGTGAACAGCGCCTCCTCCCCGGGGAAAAGGTACACGCCGCCCTGGCCGTCCTCGTCCGGCTGGCAGCAGGCCGCGCCGCACAGCAGGCCGCAGTCGATGAGCATGGGGGTCAGATCGCCCAGCAGGGCCCGGGCGTTCAGCAGGGTTTCCTGGTTCATAAGCGCTCCTCAAGGTTGGGATGGATAGATGATACCATGCCCGCCGAAGGGCTGTCAACCTCGGAGCGGGTTGCGCTCAGCCTGCCATGAGCAAATAGCGGGCGGTATCGGAGAGGCGAGCCCCTCTGATGTAAACCGGCTCCGGCGACAGCCGCGTGTTCGGGACGGAATTATCTTATTGTTAAAGGGCGCGATATTGCATTTGGAGGATGGGTGTGATACAATACATTCGTCTGCGAAAAGCGGATAATGACAACTGCACAGGACATGAGGTGCGTCCGGCGCGTGCGCCGGGCGGTAATAGGGAAACAGGTGAAAATCCTGTACGAACTCGTCACTGTAACGGGTGAGGGCAACGCAACACGTGTCACTGGTGTCAAACCGGGAAGGCCGCGGCGTCCGATGACCCCCGAGTCAGGAAACCTGCCTTATGTCGGTACGGGGACAGCCGTCCCGGATCACGAGCAACTGATCGTACCGCGCGTGGGTTCTTTGCCCACGATCGTTCTCTTGCCCGTGGGCAGGAGCTTTTTATTTGCTCCCGCATGCCGCCGGCTTCCGCGTCGGGTGCGAACAAACCCACGAGTGAGAGGAGCGTTCACAATGAAGAAACTGTTGGCTATCCTGGTTGCCCTGGTGCTGGCGCTGAGCTGCTTTGCCGCCTTCGCCGAGGAAGAGGACGAGGAAAACTACGAGACCGGCGACGCCACCCTGGACAACGTGCTGAACCAGGATGACATCGGCGAGAAGGAACTGCTGGTCGTGTCCTTCGGCACCAGCTTCAACGACAGCCGCAGGCTGACCATCGGCGGCATCGAGTCCGCCATCGCCGAGGCGATTCCCGACTACAGCGTGCGCCGCGGCTTCACCGCCCAGATCATCATCGACCACGTGGAGCGCCGCGACGGCATCCACATCGACAACATGACCGAGGCTCTGGACCGCGCCGTGGCCAATGGCGTGAAGACCCTGGTCGTGCAGCCCACCCACCTGATGCATGGCTTCGAGTACGACGACGTGGTGGCCGAGCTGGCCGAGCGCGCCGAGGAATTCGAGACCATCGTCGTCGCTGACCCGCTGCTGACCTCCGACGAGGACTTCGACCGCGTGGCCGACATCATGATCGACCTCATGAAGGACTATGACGACGGCAACACCGCCATCGTGTACATGGGCCATGGCACCGAGCATGAGTACAACAAGATCTACGCCCAGATGCAGGAAGTCCTGACCTCCAAGGGCGCCGAGAACTACTATGTGGGCACCGTCGAGGCCGCGCCGTCCGTGGACGACGTCCTCGAGGCCATCAAGGACAAGGGCTACACCCGCGTCGTGCTGCGCGACATGATGGTCGTCTGCGGCGACCACGCCAACAACGACATGGCGGGCGACGAGGAGGATTCCTGGAAGAGCATCTTCACCGCTGCCGGCTATGAGGTCGAGTGCGTGCTGGAGGGCCTGGGCCAGGTTCCCGAGATCCAGCAGATCTACGTTGAGCACGCCCAGGCGGCCGTGGCTCAGGTGGAAGCCGAATAATCGAATCGATGCACTGCCGGGACGGCTCGCGGGCCGTCCCGGTTCGGCTTTTCGACGCGCGGACAGCGGATGCCGGCGCGCCGAAAAGCCGAAGCCGCGTTACAGTGTGGCCGGCAATAGAACGCTCTTGAATTGAGGAGATGCCTTATGAAGAAAATTGCGATCCTTCTGGCCCTTGCCCTGGCATTGCTGACAATGGTCTCCGCCCTGGCCGAGGGCGACCACTCCGGCGTCGCGGACGCCTCGGAGATGACGGACGTGGTGGACGTGGTGGAGGAGGGCATGGAGCCCGTCTACGCCGAGAGCCTGAACGACGGCACCTATGAGGTGGCCGTGGACTGCTCCTCCTCAATGTTCAAGATCGTCGGCTGCGCGCTGACGGTGGAGAACGGGGAGATGACCGCGCTGCTGACCCTGAAGAGCGATGCCTACCTGTACCTGTTCCCCGGCACCGCCGAGGAGGCCTCCGCGGCCGCGGAGGAGGCCCTGGTCGTGGTCGATCCCGAAGACCACACCTGCGCCATTCCGGTACCCGCCCTGGACGCCGGCGTGGACTGCGCGGCATACAGCGCCCGCAAGCAGGTCTGGTATCCCCGCACGCTGCTGTTCCGCGCCGACTCCCTGCCGGAATCTGCCTGGAACGCGGCCAGCCTGGTGACGGCCCAGACCCTGGGCCTGGCCGACGGCGACTACACCGTGGAAGTAGCCCTGGAGGGCAGCGGCAAGACGACGCTGGAGACCCCCGCGACGCTGCACGTGGCGGACGGCGTCTGCACCGCGGACATCGTGTTCAGCACGAAGAAGATCGACTATGTGATCGTGGACGGCGAAAAGTACCTGCCCACCAACACCGAAGGCAACGCCGCCTTCACCGTGCCGGTGAGCGGCTTCGACCGCAAGCTGGCCATCACCGTGGACAGCACGGCCATCAAGCCCGCCACGGAAGTGGTCTACACGATGACCTTCGATTCCGCCAGCATCGCCCAGTGACGGTTCGCGCCGACGATTGCGGGTCGATAGAAAAATCCAGAGAAACAGAGCGCCGCTCGGCTGCCGAGAATGCGATGACGTATCGCGTCCGGGCAGGCCGAGCGGCGCTCCTGTTTTGGAGTGATTTGATGTGAACGCGCGGGACGGAAAGCGGGATCCGACGACAGCCGTTCAGGGGCGGGAAGGCCGAAGGCATCACGGCCTGTTCGCGGAATCCTCTGCGCTCTCCTTGCGCTGGGCGTAATACTCGTGTACCAGCGGGCGATACCCCCAGGCCTTCAGCGTGGCGTAGCGCAGGTTGTAGCGCTTCTTGCCGTGGTTGCCCGCCCCTCGGCTGCCATGTGCTGGAGCAGGGCCAGCGGATAAATCACGCCGCAGCACGGGCAGGCTGCGCCGCTGGCGTCGAGATTCATCTGAAGCGAACCGCCGCAAATCTTGCATTGAATCATGAGGATACCTCCGGAACGCTTTCATCATGGAATGGATTTATTATGCAATGGCCGCAAAACCCATTGTCAATGCGGCTGTCCGCGCGTTTGCTTTTTTTTCAGGGGTGTGCTATGATAGTAGCCGAATCTGACGTACATTGGGAGGCTGGAGCATGATCATACTGGGCATCGACCCCGGACTGGCGACGCTGGGCTACGGCGTGATCGAGGTGAACAACGACAAGCGGAGGCTGATCCAGTTCGGCACGCTGACCACCCCGGCCGGACAGCCCATGCCCCAGCGCTTGCGGGCGATCTTCCAGGGCATGAACCAGCTGATGGACATCTACCAGCCGGACGACGTGGCCTTCGAGGAGCTGTTCTTCTCCAAGAACATCACCACCGGCATGGCGGTCAGCGCAGCCCGGGGCGTGGCGCTGGTGGCCGTGGTGCAGCGCACCGACAACCTGTACGAGTACACCCCGATGCAGATCAAGCAGGCGGTGACGGGCTACGGCGGCGCGGACAAGCACCAGGTGCAGATGATGGTGAAGATGCTGCTGAACATGAAGGACATCGCCCGCCCGGACGACGCCGCCGACGCGCTGGCCGTGGCGCTGACCCATGCCAACAGCATGAATATGAAGAAGATGTTCAAGATCAAGTGAGTTTTGCGAGGAATTCTGCGCTACATACTGTGTTCTGGAGGGAGAATGACCGATGTTTGCCCATTTTGACGGCATTGTGGCCGAAAAGACCGCCGATTCCATCGTGCTGGACGTGAATGGCGTGGGATACCTGCTGATGGTCAGCGGAGCGACGCTTTCCATGGCGCCGCAGGTCGGGGAGCGGATGAAGCTGTACAGCTCGCTGAACGTGCGGGAGGATGCCATGGAGCTCTTCGGCTTCTACAGTCGGGAGGAGAAGTCGATGTACGAGCGCCTGAAGGGCGTCAGCGGCATCGGCAGCCGCACGGCGCTGCAGATCCTGTCCTCGATGAGCGTGCGGGACCTGTCGCTGGCGCTGGTTTCCGGCGACGCCAACGCGCTGACCCGGGTGCCCGGCATCGGCAAGAAGACTGCCCAGCGCCTGGTGCTGGAGCTGAAGGACAAGGTGGAGGACAGCCAGCTGACCGGCGCAGGGGCGGGTGTCTCCCCGAAGACCGCCTCCGCGGGGCCGGAAGCCGAGGCCGTGGCGGCGCTGGTGGCCCTGGGCTACAGCGCGTCCGAGGCCGCGAAGGCCGTCTCCCGGGTCGTCGATCAGTCGGACAAGGTGGACGAGTTGATCTTCCTGGCCCTGAAGGGAATGGGTTGAGCGTAAAGGACCTGTTTTTTTGCCGGATCGACATAAATAACGCCCTGCCGCATATATAATGCCATACACACGCGGAAGGGATGGTTGAAATGACGGCGGATGTCGAATGGAGCCACGACCTGCGATTGCCCCTGCAGCAGGTCACCAGCTGTGCGCAACTGCTGCGGCTGGAATTGGACGGAAGGGACGGCGCTGCGGCGGAATACGTCGAACTGCTGATGGATGGTGTCGGCCAGCTGCGCCGACTGCTGGACAGGGCCCTTGAGCGGGAGGACCGGGACGCGCCCCGCTGGGTCGAAGGCGACCTGCCCGCCTGCGTTCGGGAGCTGTGCCGCCGATGCCGGCCCTGGGCCGCGGAGGCCGGGGTGGCGCTGCGGTGCTCCGGCAACGTGGCCGACCTGCGCATGGCGTTGGACGAGGACAAGCTGTCCCGCGTGCTGCTGAACCTGATCGCCAACGCGCTGCGCTTTACACCCAGGGGCGGCAGGATCCGCGTCACCTGGCGAGCGCTGGGAGACTTCGCCGAGGTCTGTGTGGCCGACGACGGCCCGGGCATTCCGCCGGAGCGCCTGCCGTGGGTGTTCCTGGACGGGGAGACCGAAGGGGGTCACGGCCACGGCCTGTCCATTGCCCGAACGCTGGCGAGAACGATGGGCGGAGAGCTCACGGCGCGCTCGACCCGCGGAGCGGGCAGCGCCTTCACGCTGCGCCTGCCGGTGCGCGCCGTCCGCGCGGGCTGAAGGCACGACATGTTTTGGACGCAGAGCGCCCGGAAAGGCCGAGTTACTCGGCGGGCCCGGGCGCCCGAACTGTCTATGGGGTTTTATCGGATCAGGAGCGATGATCAGACTGGCCGTAATACGCGTTCAGGATGTCCATCACCGTGTCCTCTCCGCCGGAGAGGATCACCCGGGTGTGCCCGGGAGAGTTCCTTTGCCTCCCGGTCGTCCGTCACGTAGTCCAGGATCACGCAGGCGCGGTTTGCGCGCTTAAAGTTGTCCGCCAGGAAGTCGAATACCGGCGCGTTCCGACGGGCCTCGACGCTCTGCCGGATGGCGGGCAGGGCCAGAAAGTCTTGGATATCCTCGTCGGTGAAGGTCCAAATCCCGTCGATCTTCTCACCGGAAAGGGTGCCCTGACGCAGGTGGTTGCGCAGGGTGCGGGTGGTGAGGCTGGTGATCATCGCCAGATCGTTCAACGTGTAGAATTCCTTCATGGTTTGTTCCCTCCTGAGTGTTGTGGGTTCGGGCCTGAACTGGTTTTATTATAATTTGCCCGCGGCTGTATTTCAATTTGAAATGCGGCCGCGTTTTCATGCCGCACCCTTTTCGCGCAGCCGCCATAGGATGGGGTGTGCTCGAAAGGAGGATGTGCCATGGATTATGTTGTCGTCGGCGGCGACGAGCGCTACGCGCAGCTGGCACGGCTGCTGAAAAAGAGGGGGAAGCGCGTCGGGCTCTGGGGGCGGGAGCCCGTGCCGGGTGTCCCCACGGTGGAGAAAGCAGAGCTCAAAACGGCCAAATGCCTGATCGCCGGATGCCCGGCAAAGGTGAAGGACGGCATATTGCCGCCGGAGGCGCTGCTGAAGCGCATGGGCGACGGCGCGAAGCTGACGCTCTGCGGGCCGAAGCACCCGACGATGGGAGACGATCGGGTGATCGACCTTTGGGCGGATGAGGCGTTGATTCGTGAAAATGCCGCGCTGACCGCCGAGGGCGCCGTTTCGGCGGCCATGCGGGCTTCGACCCGCGCCCTGTGCGATATGCGCTGCCTGATCATCGGCTGGGGGAGGATCGGCCGGGCGCTGACGGAGCGTCTGTCGGCTCTGGGCACGGCGGTGACCGTGGCATCCCGGAGGAGCCAGGGCAGAAACAGCGCCGTGGAGCGCGGAGCGGAAGCCGTGGATACCCATGCCATTGCCGATGTCGTTTCGGGGTTTGACCTGATCTGCAACACCGCGCCGGAGATGGTTCTGGATGAGGCGGCCCTGGGCAAGGTCGACCGGGACGCGATGATCATCGACCTGGCGAGCCCACCCTACGGGGTCGACCTGCACGCCGCCTGGAAGCTAGGGCTGCGCGCCTGGCGGGAACCGGCGCTGCCGGGGCGATACTGTCCGGAGAGCGCCGCGATGGCGCTGCTGCGGTCGATGGCGCGGCAGGGCATCCTGTGACATGATGGGAGGAATCAGCATGATCGATATGACGGGAACGCGCGTAGGCTGCGCGATGACGGGGTCTTTCTGTACCTTCAAGGGTGTCTTTGAGGCGTGGGAGGCGCTGGCCGCCACCGGGGCGGAGCTGACGCCCATACTCTCCTTCAACGCGGCAGCGACGGATACGCGATTCGGCCTTGCGGAGCAGACGCGGGAGCGCCTGCGGGAAATCACCGGCAGGGAGCCGCTGCGCACCCTTGCCCAGGTGGAGCCGATCGGGCCGAAGAAGCTGCTGGACGCGCTGGTCATCGCGCCGTGTACGGGCAACACCCTGGCGAAGCTGGCGGCGGGCATCGCGGATACGCCGGTGACGCTGGCGGCGAAATCCCATCTGCGCAACGGACGGCCGGTGGTGATTGCGGTCTCCAGCAATGACGCGCTGGGACAGAACGCCCAGAACCTGGGACGGCTGCTGACGACGCGGAACATGTTCTTTGTGCCCTTCCGGCAGGATGATCCCCAGGGAAAGCCGAATTCCCTGGTGGCACGGTTCGAAAAGCTGCCGGAAACGCTGGCAATGGCGCTGGAAGGGCGGCAGATCCAGCCTTTGATAGGGTGATTTGTGACGCAAAACTGTCGATTGATGTTATAATGCGGTAATTTACAAATATTGCTATTGACATTATAAATGGGCTTTGATATACTAATCAAGCTGTCGCGAGAACAGAGCGTTTGAGAGACAGCAGCGAACCTTGAAAACGATACAGAGAAGAGAGAGAAACGAACCTTGAGATGCGA